>CAZWYE010000001.1:0-53101 GCA_964637895.1 uncultured Campylobacter sp.
CTAAATTTTCAAGGTCTATTTCTAAAATTTTATTCATATGTTTTTCAAAGCTTAAAATCACACCACCATTAAGTGCTAAAGCACCGCCGGTAAAGCCCGAACCAGAACCTCGCGGGATAATGATGATTTTATTTTCGTTGCAAAATTTCAAAATTTCACAAATATCGCTTTCATCTCTTGGAAACAAAACTCCATCGGGCAAATAATGCTTTCTTGTTGCATCATAACTGTAAGCTCTTTTATGAATTTCATCAAAATACGCATTATCCTCACCCAAAAGTTTTTTGAAAAAAAGCTCGAATTCTTTTTTCATTGCCCGACCTTGTCTAAGTCTATTAAAGCTTCGTAATACCTGTAAAAATTCCCAATTTCTGCGGCATTAAAATCAAAAAAATCGCTTCTATAATCACTTATCCTTGAGTAAAACGGCACTTGAACGCTACTTGGTTTTGCAATGGCAATTTCATACAAGGTCGTAAAATCTTGACAATCTACGAATTTAGCCCTATCCTCTAAAGCAAAAATCAAAATTCCTAAAGCATTGTCCGCGCAAAATTTCCTAAGATCTGATCTTTTTGGAGCAACTTGCGCGTTTCTAATCATTTGCGCGCCTAAAATATCAATATGCGTAAAATAAATTTGTGGATAAGAACTAATAATATCATCGTAAGTTTGTTTATCCGGTGCAATTACCGCAGCTCTATCGTAAAGAAAATTTAAAATCACTTCATCGCCGATTTCAGGCAAGGTATCCGGCAAAGGTAAAGCGGCTTGTTCTAAGGAAGAAAACACGCTAAATTCAAGCTTAGCTCTGCCGTTTTCTTTAGAAATTACACTAGCCCTTGCGATAATGCTCTTAGATTCGTTAAAATTATGCATCACAATGCCACTAGAATGCACCTTAATGCGTGGGTCGTCCTTGATATAAGCGTAAATATCATCAATCTCTAAAAGCTGGGTTTTTACAAGTTTTAAATCAAATTCTGCAAACAAATTTAAAGTTAAAGCTAAAAAAAATGCGATGAATTTGAACAAAGCAGACTCCTTTGCTTGAAATTTTTAAAAGTTAAATGATATTATAATCCTTTTTTGTTAAATAATTGTAAGAAAAATAAAGTAAAATGTTGATTTTTAAAATTATTTTAAAGAGTTGATTGTTTATGAAAAAAATCTTATTTTTATTTTTATTTTGTCTTAAATCTTTTGCAATCCTTAGTGTAGAGGAGCTTAGCTGGGAAAATGGTGATACTTTACTTGAATTTTTGCAAAGAAATTCCATACCTATGTCTTTGTATTATGAGCTTGATAGAGAAGATAGAGAGCTTGCTTCTGAGATTACCGCGAAAATAAAGTATCAGGTTTTAAAAGACGATAATAACAATATCGAACAGGTCTTAATACCTATTAGCGACGAGCTTCAAATTCACATCTATAAAAACAAAGATCATCAATATAACCTTACTTTTACGCCCGTAGATTACGAAAAAGAGGAAAGAATTCTCACGCTAACCCTTGAAAATTCGGCTTATCAAGATGTCTATAAAGAAAGCCAAAGCTCCACTCTTGCAAGGGCTATGATGCGCTCTTTCAAGGGGAGCTTGAATTTTCGTGCTATGCAAAAGGGTGATCAAATCACCTTGTATTATGAACAAAAAAGGCGTTCTGGTAAGCTTTGGGGCGATATTACTATAAAAATGGCTACGGTGGAAGTTAATAAAATTCCTCAAGAAGTATTTTATTTTAATAATACCTATTATGATAAAAATGGAAAGGAATTAGATTTTTTATTGCTTAGAAATCCTGTAGAAAACGCTAGAATTTCATCGCATTTTACCACGGCGAGGTTTCACCCGATTTTAAAACGATACAGAGCCCATCTTGGTGTGGATTATGCTGCACCTACAGGAACTCCTGTGAAAAGTGCCGGAGATGGGAATATTATTTTCGTAGGAACTCAAAGCGGTTATGGAAATGTTGTGA
Organism: uncultured Campylobacter sp.; assembly: GCA_964637895.1. Classification (GTDB taxonomy): domain Bacteria; phylum Campylobacterota; class Campylobacteria; order Campylobacterales; family Campylobacteraceae; genus Campylobacter_D. Next base: position 1,981 of record CAZWYE010000001.1, read on the forward strand.
AAATTCAGCACTCTTCGGGATATTCAACTGTTTATGCACATCTTAGTCGCTTTGCGAAAATCAAAAAAGGACAAAAGGTGAGGCAAGGACAAACTATAGCTTATGTGGGTTCAACGGGAATGAGCACCGGACCTCACTTGCATTTTGGTGTTTATGTGAATAATAAAGCTATAAATCCGCTCTCAGTAGTGAAAATCGCCAAATCTGAGCTTAAAGGAAAAAGCAAGGAGGATTTTGCAAAACTCATTGAAGGATACAAGCAAATTGTGGAAAATCATATCGTACAAAATAAGGCAAATCCTCCTAAGGAAGAGGATTTTGAAAGCTATATAGAATTTTGATTTTAATTTTGAGGAACAATTTAGATTATCAAAGCTTTGGAGAATTTCTTTGTTTTTGAAGTGTTTTAAAGCATTTTCACTTAAAGTTTTCTTAGTGAGTTTAAAACTACGGTAAAAGAACTAAAACACATTGCTAAAGCCGCTATATGAGGGCTTAGAGTAAGAAAAGGCACAAATCCAGCAGCAATAGGAATACAAGAAATATTATAAACAAAAGCCCAAAAAAGATTAAGTTTTATGAGTTTTTGAAAGCTTTTTGAAAGCTTAAAGCAAAGGCTTATAGATTCTAAATTTTCGCTCGTAAGTATAAAATCTCCAGTTTTTTTCGCCAATTCACTCGCCTTTGCAAAACTCATACTCGCACTTGCAAGACTCATAGCAGCAGAATCATTAATACCATCTCCTACGAATAAAATTTTCTGCTTTTTTTCTTCATTTTTCACAAATTCAAGCTTTTCTTCAGGTTTTAAAGAAAAATAAAATTGCGAAATTCCGAGCTCTAAAGCCATTTTTTTCACGCTTTTTTCGTTATCTCCGCTTAAAATTATGCTTTGAATATTTTCTTTTTTTAGGTTTTCTATAAGCTCTTTTGCTCCATTTTTTAAAGAGCTTTTAAGCAAAACTCCTCCTAAGCACTCTTTATTTTTAGCAAAAAACACGCAAAGCGGTGCTTCGTTTTCGTATGAGCTTAAAAATTCCTTAGTCAAAGTGCAATCCACGCCCTTTTCTTTCAAAAATTCCTCATTACCAACGAAAAAAATATCCTCGTTTTCCTCGTAAATCAAGCCTTGCCCAATGAGGCTTTGAAGTTTGCCTTGCAAAAGTTTTTTCTCTAAATTCGCAGCCTTAGAAATTGCCTGTGCGATAGGATGAGGAGTAAAACTTTCTAAAAATGCAAGTTTTTCAAAGTCTTTTTGTCTTAAATTATGTTTAAAAACGCTTAATTCGTTTTGCGTGAGTGTGCCGGTTTTATCGAAAATCACGCATTTAATATGGCTTAAAAGCTCCAAAGCCGCAGGATTTTTGATAAGCACTCCGTTTTTAGCCGCATTTTCAAAGGCTCTTGCTAAAACTATGGGCGTTGCAAGTCCTAAAGCACAAGGGCAAGAGATGAGCAAGGTCGCGCAAGAGTGCAAAAAAGCAAGGCTTAAATTTTCTTTTACACTCCAAAAAGCAAAAACGCAAGTGGCTAAAACTATGATAGAACCGACAAAATACGCGCTGATTTTATTTGTAAGGCTCATTAAAGGAGTTTTAAGCTTTCCGGCTTTAAAAACCAAATTTTTAAGCTGCTCTAAGGTGCTATCCATAGCCTTTTTACTTGCTTTTATGGTTAAATTTCCGCTAATTATAAAACTTCCTGCAAGAATTTCATCGCCACTTTGTTTTAAAACAGGAAAAAATTCGCCGTTTAAAAAGCTTAAATCAAGCTCAGCCTTGCCCTCTAAAATCACGCCATCAACGCAAACACTCTCACCGCTTTTAAGTAAAAGAATATCACCAGCTTTTACAAAAGAGCTTGAAAGTTCTTTAACTTCTTTGTTTTCGTCTAAAATTCTAACCTTTTTCGTGTCGATTTTTTCAAGATTTTTTTGATATTTTAAGGCTTTAATACTGATTTTTTGCTCTAAAAATTTCCCAAAAAGCACGAAAGTTATTATCATCGCACCGCCACCAAAATACAAATGCTCCTCTTTTTCAAAAAAATCAAAATAAACAAACAAAGAATACACAAAAGAGCTTAAAGCACCGAGCGAAACAAGGGTGTTCATATCTAAATTTTTATACCTTAAGCCGGAAATTGCGTGGTAAAAAAAGTCTTTTCCGCAGTAAAAAATCGCAAAAAATCCTAAAAACATTTGCATAAACTGAGAAAATTCGCCACTTATAAACATTTCAAAAAACATAATCACAAGGCTTAGAATTATGCTTAAAAAAAGATTAAGCTTGAGCCTTAAAATGCGTTTTTTCTCATCGTTTTGGCTATTTTCTTCTTCTAAAATTTCAAAGCCGAGTTTTTTTATTTTATTGCAAAGCTCGTTTTTAAGGCTTAAATCTTCAAGCAAAAAAATCCCCGCCGCACTCACATAAGAAACGCTTGCGTCCTTTACGCCCGGAATTTTTTTGCAAATGCTTTCTATGGAATTTGCACAGTTCGTGCAGGTCATTTTGCCAATTTTCAGCCTTAATTCTTGCATTAAGAAATTCTTTCTACAAGCTCAAAACCAAGTTCTTTAAATTCTTTTTCGAAGTCTTTAAAACGGCTTTCGTCTAAATTTATGCTTAAAATTTTGTTTTCTAAATCAAACTCTATCGCACCAAATTCACTTTCTAGCGAATTTTTGATTAAATTTACGCAGTTTATGCAATTTACATTTGCGATTTTAAATTTCATTTAAACTCCTTTGAGGTTGTATGGTTGAGTGTCCTATTTTGAATTTTTCTAAGAGGATTTGCGAAATTCTTTTTGCAAGTTTTTCGAAATTTTCTAGGTCTTTAACCTTGATATGCAAGGTCGCAACGAGCATTTTGTGCGTGATTTGCGTGATGTGTAGGTCTTTAACTTCTAAAATTTCTTTATCTTCTAAAAGCGTGTTTTTCACCTCTTCAATATCCACAGGAGAGCTTTCTAGCAAGATATTTACGCTTTGTTTTAAAAGCTTTGCAGCATAACGGATAAGCAAGAAAGATAAAATCATCGCCAAAATGGTATCTATATAAACGATATTAGTAAAATACACGAAAATTCCGCCTATAATCACACAAACAGAGCCGAATAAATCACTTAAAAGATGCAAGAAAGCGGACTTTATATTGATATTGTCTAAATTCGCGCTTTTAAACATCAAAAACGCACAAAAAGCATTCACCAAAAGTCCTAAAAAAGCCACGATTATCATAGTTTTTGTGTCTATGCTTTGAGGATTTAAAAGCTTAGTAACGCCCTCATAAAGTATAAAAAGTGCTGAAGCTATGATAGTTAGGGCATTTACAAAGGCTACTAGAATTTCAAGGCGAAAATATCCAAAGGTTTTTTGCAAATTTGAAAGCTTTTGAATGGCAAGTATGGCAAGTAGGCTAAAAACCAAAGATAAAGCGTCCCAAAACATATGCAAAGTATCGCTTAAAAGTGCTAAAGAATTTGAAAGTAGGGCGTAGATAAATTGAACGATAATCGTAGAACTTGTAAGAAGAAGTGAAATTTTAAGCACCCTTTTATCCATAAATCTTGGGTCATGATGGTGAGAGTGATGAGAATGCTCGTGAGTGTGGTTATGATGATTGTGTTTATGATTACAAAATAAAGGCTCGTGAGCTAAATATTCTTGCACATAAATCCTTTTTGATCTGAATTTTTGCCATTCTTATAACAGAAAAAAAATTAAAAGAGAATAAAAAATTTGCGGTTTAAAAGCAAATTTATAGTTTTTATCCTATACTTTCAAAGCTGAATTTCAAAAAGAAAGTAGAAAAATGGGACGCGCATTTGAATACAGAAGAGCTTCAAAAGAAGCAAGATGGGACAAGATGAGTAAGCTTTTTCCAAAACTTGCTAAGGCTATACAAGTTGCTGCTAAAGAGGGCGGGAGTGATCCTTTGATGAATGCAAAATTAAGAAGTGCTATTGCGACCGCAAAGGCGAATAATATGCCAAAGGACAACATAGATGCTGCGATAAAAAGGGCGAGTGGAAAGGATAGTGCTGAGATTAAGAACATTCATTATGAGGGAAAAGCACCGCACGGGGCTTTAGTGATAGTTGAGTGTATGAGCGATAATCCAACAAGAACGGTTGCAAATGTCAAGGCTGCTTTTCATAAAAATGGCGGAGAGGTCTTGCAAAATGGCTCTTTGAGCTTTATGTTTTCTAAAAAAGCAGTTTTTCACTTGCAAAAACACAAGGGCGATTTGGAGGAGCTTGAGCTTGATTTAATCGATGCGGGGCTTGAAAATTTGGAGCAAAACGAAGAGGAACTTGTGATAAGTGGCGATTATACGGCGTTTAAAGAACTAAGCGATGCCATAGAAAATAAAGGTTTAGTACTCAAAAAAGCCGGACTTGAATACCTGCCAAATAATCCTGTTAGCTTTAGCGAAAAAGAGCTTGAAGACATTGAAAAATTGCTCGATAAGCTAGAAGACGATGAAGATGTTCAAGCCGTTTATACTAATATAGAATAAAGGAAAAAAATGTTAAAAACCATAGATACAAGCAAAGCAGATTCTTATAAATTTACAATCATTAAAACCGAAAAAGGCGATATGAAGCTAAAACTTTTTGCAGACGAAGCACCGCAAACGGTTTGTAATTTTGCAAATTTAGCCAAAGATGGCTTTTATAAAAATTTAAATTTTCATCGCGTCATACCTAATTTTGTTGTTCAAGGAGGTTGCCCAAACGGCACTGGAACGGGCGGACCGGGCTATGAGATAGTTTGCGAGTGCGACAATCAAACGCACAAACATCAAAGAGGCACACTCTCTATGGCTCACGCCGGACGCGACACGGGCGGTTCGCAGTTTTTTATTTGTCACAGTGCTCAACCGCATTTGGACGGACTTCACACAGTTTTTGGACAAATCGATGAAAAAGATAAAAAAAGCCTCGAGGTTCTTGATTTAATTCAACAAGGCGATAAAATTTTAGATATTGAAATCTTAGAAGCTTAAGCGGTTTTGCTTTCGTTTGAAAATTTACCAATCAAAATTTATAAATTGGCTTTGAGGTGAGTTAAGACTTAAGATGTGTTTTTTGAGTTTAAATTTAATTTAAACTCCTTTAAAGCTTGGCAAAATCAATGTTTTTTAATAATTCTTTTGAAATTTTAAAGGACTCAAATGCAAGAACTCATAGAGCCTATCGTTCATTTTGCTAAAGAATGGGGCTATGTTGGTATTGTTTTACTAATGAGCTTGGAGAGCTGTTTTATCCCTTTTCCTAGCGAGGTAGTGATGATTCCTGCGGGTTATTTGGCAAGTAAGGGTGAGCTTGATTTTTATCTTTGTATTTTATGCGGGGTGCTTGGCTCGGTTTTTGGAGCGTTGATAAATTATTATATCTGCTTTTTCTGGGGCAGGGAATTTGTCCTAAAATGGGGAAAATATTTTGGCATTAACGAACAAAAATTTGCCAAATTTGAAAGCTTTTTTAATAAACACGGTGAGTTTTCGACTTTTATTTCTCGCCTTATCCCTGGAATTCGTCAATACATCTCCTTACCCGCCGGACTTGTTAGAATGAAGCTTGTAAATTTCATCGTTTTTACGGCAGCTGGAAGTGGAATTTGGGTTGCTATACTTGTAAGTTTGGGGTATTTTATAGGAGAAAATGAGGAGCTTATCAAAGAGTATTTGCATCAAATTTTCGTTTTTATTTTTATTTTTGTTGCACTTGTAAGCGTTTTGTATCTTAAAATCGGAAAATTTTTAAACAAAAAAAAATAAGTTTTTTAAAATTAAAATGCGTTTCAAAGCTTTAAGCTAAGAAATTTTTAAATCGCATAGTTTCAAGGCTAAGCTTTAAAGCTTAAATTTTTCACAAGAACTTGTAAAGTGAAATTTTTAAATTTCTTAAAAATTCGATTTTAAATTCCTTTTTCTTCGTGCGGAAATTTCAAAAAATAAATTTAAGAAAGATTAAAGTCTTTAAAAATTTGATTTTTTTTGCTAAAATTCGTCTATGAGAATCGATAAATTTTTAAATGCGGTAAATATTACCAAAAGACGCGCTGTGGCTGAGGATATGTGTAAAAGTGGCGTTGTGAGGGTCAATGAAGTCGTTGTTAAGCCTAGTAAGATGGTGAAAATAGGCGATTTAATCACGCTTGAATTAAGCGACGGGACGCAAAAAAATTATAGAATTTTAGCCCTGCCCCAAAGCAAAAATACGCCCAAAAACGCACAAAGCGAGTTTGTAGAAAAGCTATGAAAGAATTCGCTCTTGCCCAAAACGAGCTTGAATTGCTTTTTAAAGAGCTTCCAAATAGCGGTATTATCTTGCTTTGCGGGGATTTAGCAAGCGGAAAAACGACTTTAGTTAAGGAGTTTTGCAAGTTTTTAGGCTTTAACGATGAAGTGAGTTCGCCGACTTTTTCGCTTATGCAAAAATACACGCAAGATGTGAAAGTGCTTTATCATTACGATCTTTACAGGGTTGGATTTAAAGGGATTTTAGAAAACGGCTTGTTTGAGAATTTTTTCGAAGAGGCTTTGCACTTGGTAGAATGGGGCGATGAAAATTTGAGGGAGGCTTTAGAGAAAATGGGACTTAAGAGCGTTAGAGTGGAGCTTGAGTTTTTAGAAAATAAAAGAAAGTATAGAATTTATGAGTAAGCTTGAAGTTTTAAATTTAGAAAAAATCATCAAAAAAACAAAAATCATTGAAGGAATTTCTTTAGAGCTTGAAAGCGGCGAGGTTGTGGGACTTTTAGGACCTAATGGGGCTGGGAAAACAACGACTTTTTATATGATTTGCGGACTTATCGCGCCAAGTAGCGGTAAGGTTTTGCTTGATGGAGTGGATATTACAAAAGAGCCTCTTAATCAAAGAGCAAGAAAAGGCATAGGCTATTTGCCACAAGAAAGTAGCGTTTTTAAGGATTTAAGCGTGGAGGATAATCTGCTTTTAGCCGCACAAATTTTTTACAAAGACGAGCAAATTTTACAAAGCAAGGTCGAGCATATGCTTGAGCTTTTAAGCATAGAGCCTATTCGCTTGAGAAAGGGCTTGAGCTTAAGCGGCGGCGAGAGAAGGCGCTGCGAGATAGCAAGATCTTTAATGTGTGAGCCTAAATTTTTACTGCTTGATGAGCCTTTTGCTGGGGTTGATCCTATCGCGGTGGCTGAAATTCAAAAGCTTGTTAAAGAGCTTAAGAAGCTAGGAATTGGCGTTTTAATCACAGATCATAATGTGCGCGAAACCCTAGCCATTTGCGATAGGGCTTATGTTATAATGTCTGGGGCTTTACTAGCAAGTGGGAACGCTAAAGAACTTGTGAATGATAAAAATGTGAAAAAATATTATCTTGGAACAGAGTTTAAACTCTTAGACTAATGTTAAAACAAAAACTAGCCCCAAAAAACAAAATTTCGCAAACTCTGCGAAGCTGGCTGCCTATTTTACAAGCAAATATCGAAGACCTTAAAGAAAACTTAGATTCTTTTGCAAAAGAAAATCCTTTCATAGACATTAAAGAAAGCGTTAAAACTCAAGAAAAAGGCAAGAATTATTACGATTCTTTTTATAAAAATACTTCAAATTCTGATCTTATCGAGGCAAAAAGCATTAGCAAAAAAAGCGTTTATGAGCTTTTGAGCGAACAAATCATTCCGCCTCTTTTTCCTACAAATAAAAGTCAAGAAATCGCAAATAAAATCATAGAATGCCTAAACAACGAAGGATATTTCGAGTATGACGCAAATATTTTTGCAAATTTTAGCGAAGAAGAGGTGGAAAAAGTGCGTCAAAGGTTTAAATTCTTAGACCCCGTTGGCGTTGGAGCGAAAGATTATAAAGAGGCTTTTTTGTTTGCCTTGGAGAATTTAGAACTTGATGGTGAGCTTTATGAGTTTTGCAAAATGCTCATTTTGGACTTTGAAAACATACAAGCTTACACTAAGGACAAGCTTTATAAGGATGCAACTTTGGTGCTAAAGAAATTTCATATACCACCTTTTTTGGATTATTTTGAGGATAGTGCAGAGCTTGTGCCGGACTTGTTTATTTACCGCGAAAATGGCGAGATTAAGGTGCGTATCAATGATGAATATTATCCTGAAATTTCTTTTGAAACCGACGGGCTTAATCACGAATTTTTAAGTCACTATATGAAAGAAGCAAAAAATTTAATAGACGCTTTGGCGATGAGAAAGGCGACTTTGTATAAAATCGGGCTTATGATAGTTGAGCATCAATATGAGTTTTTCTTAGGAAAAGAGATAAAACCTATGAAGCTTAAAGACTTGGCTGAGGATTTAAAGCGCAACGCCTCAACTATTTCACGGGCGATTGCAAACAAGTATTTAAGCTGCGAAAGAGGACTTATCGCTTTGAAAGATTTTTTTGCCTTTGCACTCGATGAAGATGGCGAAACTTCCAATGCTAGCGTAAAAGAATTCATACAAAATTTAATCAAAAATGAAAACACAAACAAACCTTTAAGCGATAGCAAAATTTTAGAACTCATAGGAGCGGAATTTAAGGTAAATCTTGGACGCCGCACCATAGCAAAATACCGCCAACAGCTTAAAATCGCAAGTTCAAGCGAAAGGAAAAAAATCTATGAACTTAAAGGAAGATCCCAATAAGTTTTTTGATTTTAATATTTTCTAGAACTTTTTTAAAATGTATTTAATAATCCTACATTTATATCCTAAAAACATCGAAAATATGTTTAGATAATTTTTGCAAAAATATTAAAACATTAAAATAAATTCTTAACCAGCTCATAACTAGTGGCATATTTTTTTATTCTTTTGGTGTTTTGTTTGCCATTTGATAAATGAAAGCAAAAACTTCAGCCACCGCTTTATACATATTTGGTGGAATTTCATCGCCTAAATCAAGTTTGCTTAAAATCTCCACCAAATCCTCATCCTCCTTTATAGGCACTCCGTGTTCTTTAGCCAAGCTTATGATTTTTGCAGCACTCTCACCTTTGCCACTAGCTAAGACCTTTGGAGCGATTTGCGTTTCTTGATTGTAGCCTAGTGCGACGGCTTTTTTAATGGATCTTTTAATCTTACTCATACTTTTTTATCCATGCCCATTTCAAGGTCGTAGTTTTTGATATGCCTGAAATCAAACTTAGAGCGTATAATGTCACCTACGAAAAAATTCGCACTCAAAAGCCCGGCTTTGTTAATATTTCTTTTAAGTTGGTGGGCGTTTTCGTAAATGGTGCGTCTGAAATTTTGATTCTCTGCCATAATGTTAATGTCTATATATTTTTCATTATTCAAAGAAACGAGTATCTCTAAAGTGCCAAGCCTAACGAATTCAAGCTTGATTTGAGCAAAAAATTTATCCTTTTTCCCCCGCCTAAACATAACCTTAGAATCGTTTAAATCGTCCCAAAAAAAGGGCAAATAAGTATTAATCGAATCGTTTGCTAAAGACATAAGCTGATTAACCTCAATCTGTGCTAAAAGGCGGTTTGCCTGATTATACACGGCTTCGTTGCCCTCGTTTTTAGCCAAATTTGAAACCTGAAGAAGAGTAGATTTGACATCGTGGCGAATCTCACTTGCTATATCTTGCTCGGTTTTAAGCTTGATATTTTGTAAATCTTTAGCGGATAAATTAAGCTTGTTTTCTAAATTTTTAAGCTCGTTAAGATTGGTTTTAGCGTTTTGAGATTTTGGATCAAGCTGTTTTAAAGCCTCGTTAATTTTCCTTGATAAGCCAGCTAAATCTTTGCTTAAATTTTCAAGCTCGTCTAAATTTCCATTTTCCGTGCTAAAGGCTAAATTTTTCACGCTTTGCTTTATGAATTCCTTAAAAGAATTAGAATTTTGCTGGGCTGAAGTGTTTTCAAAAGGCTTTGTAAAATCCGCGTTTTTTGAGTCCATTTTGTTTAAATCCACATTTCTTTCGCTCGTTTTATTTAAATTTTCATTTGTTTTTAAGTTTTCTTTGTTCTCGTTTTTTAAGCCCTCTTTACCCTGCGCGTTTTTATTTTCCCCTGTTTTATTTAAATTTTTATTTGTTTTTAAGCTTTCTTTATTTTCGCTTTTAAAATCTTTTAAATTTTCATTTTTTTCTGTGTTTTTTTCCGCGTTTTTCGTGTTTTCATTAATATTTTTTTCGTTCGTTTTAATATTTTCTTTGTTTTCAAACTCAGCATTTTTATCTAAATTCGCTTCTGCTTTTTTTTCAAAATTTTTATTTAAATGCTCGTTTTTTTCGGTGCTTTTGCTTGTAATTTCGTTAGGATTTTTAAAATTTTTTAAATCCTTTTGTTCTAAGCTTTGTGCTTTATTTTGCTTTGGGTCTAAAATTTGCTTTAAGGTGTTTTCAAGCTTTTCAAAGCTTTGAGCGGCTTGTTTGAGTATGTTTGGGTCTTTAAGTATTAAATTTTCTGGCTTTGCAAGGGTTTTGAAAAAATTATCTTTTAAAAGATTTATCTCTTTGCTTATTTTTTCTGCAATTTGTAGGATTTTATTTTGAGCGGTGTTTGGATTTTTGTTGATATAATTTTTAAAATTTTCAAGCTTAGAGCTAAGTTCTAAAAGGGCTTTAAAATCGCTATTTTTTAGGAATTCTTTGTTAAAAGTGCGGTTGTTGTCGATGATATGTTTAAGCTCTTTTAAAGTTTGCTCTGGGCTTAAATTTAGGCTTGCGAGCTGGGTGATTTGGCGCGAAATATTCTCACTGCTTAGCGATTTTATCGTGTTTAAAAGCTTGTGAAAGCTCTTTGGTAGAAGTTCCTCATTTAAGGCGTATTTAAGTTTAGCCTCGAAAAACACGCCCGAGTTTTTAAGTAAAGGAGCAAAATTATTTGCTTTAAGTTCGCTTACAGGCTTTAAAATTTGCTCAAGTCTGGCTAAAACTTCGCTGAAAATATCGCTTTTTCCAAGCTCCGTGCTCAAAGTTTTAAGCTCGTTTGCAAAATTAGGAGCGAAATTAAGGTTGTTTGCTTGTTTTAAAACCGGAGACTCGGGATTTTTGTGAGCGTTGATTTGAACAAGAAGCTTATTTACAAGCTCTTTGAGCTTCTGGCCAACCTCATTTTGCGTAAATCTTTGCAAAAGCTCTTCAGTACTTACTTCCTTGTTTAACAAATTCTCCTTTAAGGCTCCTGCTAAACTTTGTTTGGAGCTCAGTTTTTCCTTGCTTTGTGTTTTTAAATCGCTCTTTGGATCTGTTTTTGCAAGATTTGCTACTATGTTTTCAATCATTTATAATTGCCATTCCTAGATTTTTTTTAAAGCTTTTATTTAAAATATTAGGTTTATTTATAGCAAAAAGAATTAAAAATGCTAAATTGATAAGATAAAAACTTATAAAACCCAAAAAACCAAAAAAATGCATTAAAAGTCCTAAAAATAAAGGAGAAATTAAGGAACTTAAAGAATAGCAAAAAAGTACGGCACGACCAAGTTCTACAGTCTTACTTTTATCATTTAAAACATCATTTGCTCTAGCTAAAGCTAGAGAATAAAGACAAAATATCCCACTTCCTATAAAAAAAGATAAAAGATACTGAAAATAAACATTAGGATTAAAAACTACAAAGGCAAGTAGAGCTATAAAAGCTACACTTGAACAAAGTATAATAGCAAATTTGCGCCCAAGTTTGTCCGAAATGCTGCCTATAAGCGTTTGTGCTAAGAATCCTCCTAGCATAGCAAAAAATACAAAATACGAAGCGGTTTTCACACTAAATCCTTGCAAAAGCATAAATAAGGGTGCCATAGAGAAAAATCCACTCATTAAAGCTCCAGCAATAAAACTTGTTGCCAAAGCTAAGGGAGCTAGTTCAAAGACTTTGGGAAAAGAAAATTTAGTTTGTTTTGGTGCTGTAGGTTCTTTGATTTTAATGAGATTTAAAGGAATGCAAGACAGTAACACTAAAACCGCACTGATTATAAATATACTTGTTTTATTTAGATTGAGAGAAACGATTAAAATTCCTAGTGCGAAAGAAAAATAAAAAATTATTTCATAAAAACTAAGCACTCTAGATCTTATGGAATTTTTAGCCTTTTCATTAAGCCAAGATTCTATAATCACAAGCAAACTATAATAGCAAATTCCAATTAAAAATCTTAAAAGTATCCAAAAAAAGAGATTTTGACTTAAAATATGCAGAAGTATAGAACTTCCAAACAATGCGGTAAAAAAAGCAAAAGAGCGTATGTAGCCTATTTTATTGATAATTTTTTGAGCAAAAAGAGTTCCAAACATAGCACCTATAAAAAAACAAGAATTAATCAGTCCTATGATAAAAGAATCTAAATTCCTCTCTTTTAAAATCACAGAAATAGAACTTACGAGTAAGCCATTTCCTATAAACATAAAAGAAGCACTGGCAAAAAGTGCGGACATTGATTTTATGATTTTTTTAGGACTCATATTTTAAACTTAAAACAAAAAACAACACGCAAACAAAAAAAGCTGAAATTCCGCTTAAATATCCTAAAATCGAAAGCAAATTTCCGCTTTTAAGAAACAAAAATCCAGCGACCAAAATCCCATAAGACAAAATTTTCACCAGAGGAAAAAAGAGGGCGAAATTTTGCATTTTTTCCTTAAAATTTGGTTTTAAATCGTCTTTAAGCGTTCTAAAATTTAGAATTTTTGCATTTTTTTGCATTTTTTTTACAAAAATAAATAAAGGCTTATTTTTAAAAGTGTGAGTTTTAGCCCTTGATAAGATATTTTTTTTGTAATTTAAAAAAGAGCTTAAAACCACGAGCAAAGTGCTAAAAAAAGCAAATTCAAAACTTAAAAAAAGCCTTAAATTTAAAATTCTAAACGCCCAAAATGCACCGCAAAAACAAAGCTGACAAAGGCAGATTGAGGTTATAAAAAATTTTAGCTCTCTCACTCTTTTTTTTGCACTTCTTTGATAAGTGCGTCTCTTTCTTCGAATTCTTTATAGCTTTTAACTTGAGCTTTGTAGGCTTTATAGACATTTAAAACCGCTGCGGCTACGCCCCAAAAAACGCCCACCCAAAAGAGCCAAGCAAAGGGGGTAAATTTTTTTAGCAAAAGTCCAAGCCCGACGCCGATTAAAACAGCTACAACAATGGAAATTCCAAGACTTAAGCCATCAGCGGCTTCTATGCCTTTGCGAATTATCTTGCGTCTTTTTGCACTCATAAGCTTTTAAAACTCTCTCTTGCAGCCTCTAAGGTCAAAGCAAGGCTTTCTTTGTTCATTTTAGAGCAAATAAAGCAGGTTTCAAACTGCGAAGGAGCGAGATAAATGCCGTTTTCTAGCATTTTTGCGTGAAATTTAGCAAAAAGTTTAGAGTCTGCTTTTAATGCGTCTTGATAGTTTTTCACCTTTTTTTCTGCAAAGAAAAAGCCAAACATAGAGCCTATGTGCCTAGTTTTTAGCGAAATTCCTTTTTCTTTTGCAAGTTCTTTTAAGCCTTTGCCTAGTTTTTTGCCAAATTTTCCAAGCCTTAGATAAAGCTCAGGCTCACTTTTTGCCTTTGTGATACTTGCGATTCCAGCTGCCATTGCAAGAGGATTTCCGCTTAGCGTTCCTGCTTGATACACGCCTCCGTTTGGGCTTAAAAGATTCATGATTTCAGCCCTTGCAGCAAAAGCAGCCGCGTTTAAACCAGCGCCTATTACCTTGCCAAAAGTTACTATATCGGCTTTAATCTCGTTAAATTCGAAAGAACCACGAAGAGAGGCTCTAAAACCGCTCATTACTTCATCGAAAATCAAAAGTGTGCCGTTTTCCTTGCAAAGTGCGGCAAGTTCTTGTAAGAATTTATTTTTTGCAGGGACTAAGCCCATATTTCCAGCAATAGGCTCTATAATCACGCAAGCAATGTCGCTATGTGCTTGAAATAAAGCCTTAACGCTTTCTATATCGTTATAAGTTGCAACCAAAGTTTGTTTTGCTGTTTCGCTTAAAACACCTAAAGAACTTGGTATATTAAAGGTTGTAGCACCGCTTCCTGCACTTACAAGCAAAGAATCAGAATGTCCGTGATAACAACCCTCGAATTTTAAAATTTTACCCCTTTTCGTAAAAGCCCTTGCAAGACGAATAGCACTCATAGTAGCTTCTGTGCCACTATTTACAAAGCGGATTCTTTCAAGATGAGGGAAAAGCTCTAAAATAAGCCTTGCAAGTTCGCTTTCAAGCAAGGTAGGCGCACCAAAGCTAGTGCCGTTTTTTAGGGCTTTTTTAATGGCTTTTTCTATGTCCTTATCGCAGTGTCCAAATAGCAAAGGTCCCCAACTTTGCACATAATCAATATAAGTTTTTCCCTCAATGTCGGTAATAAAAGCACCTTTTCCTTTAGCGATAAAAAGCGGATTACCTCCTACGTTTTTAAAGGCTCTAACGGGCGAATTCACGCCTCCGGCTATAAGTTTGCACGCCTCGTTAAAGGCTTCTAAATTTGTCATTTTTTCTCCTTTTCTTGTTGTATATAATTATACAAAGCTACAATTTCATCATCGGTTAAAGAATAATTTGGCATTATAGACTTTGAATCTTTAAATTCGGTAAGTGAGTTTTTAAATTCCTCAAAGCTTAAATTTTGAATACTAGGAACGAGAAAGGCTTTTTTTTCTCCTTTTACAATAAAATGTCCTAAAATTTGCTCTGCACCGCTTTCTCCGTGGCAATTTTTACAACTTATGCCTCTAGGGTTTTCATAAAGCATTTTTGCGTATTCTTTAGGAGTGATAAAATCAGCAGCAAAAATTTTATAAAAACCTAAGGAAAAAAGCCCTAAAAAAAAAGCAAAGATAAATTTCAATATACAGCCTTGTTAATGTAGTTTTAGTATGATACAATTTTTACTTTAAAAAAGTAATAAATTTACAAAAGGAAAAGAATGATTTTGCTAGACGGCAAGGCTTTAAGCTTGAAAATTAAAGAAGAATTGAAGCAAAAAAGCAAGGAGCTTCAAAGTAGGGGGGTTGAGCCTTGTTTGGCTGTGATTTTAGTAGGAGAGGATCCGGCGAGTAAAACTTATGTGAAAAATAAAGCAAGAGCTTGTGAGTTTTGCGGGATTAAGTCTTTAGTTTATGAACTTAGCGAAAATACAACTCAAAACGAGCTTTTAGCACTCATAACAACGCTAAATTACGACGATAGCGTCGATGGAATTTTAGTCCAGCTTCCTCTTCCTAAGCATATTAATAAAAATTTGATACTTGAAAGCATTGCAAGTTCTAAAGATGTCGATGGTTTTCACCCTATTAATGTTGGGTATTTAAATTTAGGGCAGCAAAGTGGCTTTTTACCCTGCACTCCTTTGGGCGTAATAAGGCTTTTAGAGGCTTATAATATAAGACTTGAGGGCTTAGATTGCGTTATGATAGGAGCTTCAAATATAGTCGGACGACCTATGGCAAGTCTTTTTTTAAACGCGGGGGCTAGTGTGAGTATTTGTCATATTAAAACAAGGGATTTAAGCCTTTATACAAAAAGAGCGGATTTAATTGTAAGTGCCACAGGTTGCACGAATTTACTTAAAGCGGATATGGTAAAAGAGGATGTAATAGTCGTTGATGTTGGGATAAACCGTGTTGGAAATTCCTTAGTTGGCGATGTGGATTTTAAAGAGGTTTCTAAAAAGGCAAGCTTTATTACGCCGGTTCCGGGCGGAGTTGGACCTATGACTATAGCTATGCTTTTAGAAAACACTATAAAATCAGCTAAAAATAGAGCCTTAGCTCCGGCTTTTTAGGACTTTGTGATGAATTTACTTAAAAAAGCTTATAAATTTTGGAATTCTTGGACTGGAACTATCATTATAGTTTTATTTGTAATATTTTTCATTATGCAGCCCTTTGTCATACCCTCAGGTTCTATGAAAAATACCTTGCTAGTGGGGGATTTTTTGTTTGCTAAAAAATTCGTTTATGGTATTCCTACGCCTCATCTTCCTTGGCTTGAAATTCCGCTTTTACCGGACTTTGATAAGGACGGACATTTGTTTAAAGGCGAGGGTCCAAAAAGAGGTGATATAGTCGTTTTTAGAAATCCGCGCGATGATAAAATTCACTTTGTTAAGCGTTGCGTCGGCGTTGGAGGCGATAAAATCGTCTATGCAAACAAAAGCTTATATGTAAGAATGCACGAGGGCGATGCTTTTATGAGAGAGCATTATAAAAACGATTTGGTCGTTCTTGGCAAAGAGCTTTTTGTGAAAGAGCCTTACAAGCAAAAAGGTATTCATTATGATGAAAAAAAAGACTTTGAAGAGGATATTTTAAGACATATGAGTATAGGCGATTTTGCGATGAATCCTGTGTATTTTGAGGAACTTGGTAAGGAGCTTAGTCTAAGTGGAGGCAATGCTTATGAGTTTGAAGTGCCACAAGATGAGTATTTTATGATGGGTGATAATAGGGATTATTCTTTCGATAGCCGTTTTTGGGGAAGCGTTGAATATAGGCTCATTGTGGGAAGTCCTTGGTTTGTTTATTTTTCTGCGGATAAAAACTATAATGTGCGTTGGCTTAGAATCGGTCGCTTAGTCGATACGCTTCAAAACGATGAAAAATTCATCAAAGACGAAAACGACGAGGATAATTTAAGCTGAATTTTAAATCTATAAAAATTTAAATTTATATTTTTTTTAAATATATAAAAATTTGTTAAAATTTCGCTTTAAATTGCTAAAAATATTTTAGTTTCAAAAATGTTCGCTAGGAATTTCAAGCAAAATTTAAAACAAAATTCAAAACAATTTAAAGCAAATCGTAAGAATAATCGCTAGAAATTTTTAAATGCAAAATAAATTTAAGTCTTAATAATTTTAAAATCACTATAAATTTAGGCTTATAATAATTTTAAAACGAACTTAAAATTGCAATGAGTTTAAAGTAAAAAAATAAATTTAAGGTATTTTAAGGTGAATTTAGTCAAATTTAAGTTTAATTTAAAAAGCAAATTAAAATAATTTAAATAGAATTTATTTTTCAAGTAAAACTGTTTTTTAAAGCCAAATTTAAAGCAAAGTTAATTTCTAAAATTTGCCAATTTTTTTAGATAAACTTAAATTTAAGGCTTTTGTCTTTATTGCTTAATTTGTTTTACAAGGATTTGTGAGATTTTTTCGAAAAGCTCAGCAATTTGTGCGTTAAGCTCTTGGGCTTGTCTTAGAATTTGCATTTTTCCTCATCGCTTTTGGCTTTTTCAAGCTTGGCTGTGGTTTCTTGCAGTTGTTTGCAAAGATCTTTAAGTCTTTCGTAAAGTTCGCTTAAAAAATCGCTACTTTCGCTTTTACTTGAGGCTTGGGTTTGCGTTTTTTTGGGTGAATTTTTGCAAATTTTGTGCGTAAGTCGTGTATGCAACATTGTTTATTTCTGTCATTTTGCGTCCTTTTTATTAAAATTTGTTTTTGATACTTTTTATTTATTTTTTTTGTTTATTTTTTTAATTTTTTATTATTTTTTGTTCTATTCTTGCTTAATTTTTGTTTAATCAACTCCCAAACAGATCGGATTTTTTCAAAAAAAACTTTATAAATTCTTAAATATCCTCACTAAACTACATTGCATCCTATTTAAGAGCAAAAAACTTTTCGTGTAAAGATTTGAGATAAGAAAAAAAGGATTAAATTTCACAGCTTTTTGTAAGCAAAAGAGAGTTTTTGTTTTAGAGTTTAAAAGCATAAAATTCTCATAAAATAATGATTTATCGATACTTAGTAAAAATATTTTATTTACTTTTAAAAGAAATTTAAGCTTCTTAAATTTCTAAGTTTAAGCTTGTTTAAAACAAGCTTAAAGTGTCTTAGTAGTCGTATTTTTGACCGAGTAAATTCCCAGCCCTATCGAAAAACAAGTCCATTCTGTTGCCAAGCTCGACCTCGTAGCCGTAAGCTTCATAATCAACATCGCGTATATAAACGCCCGGATACATTTGATTGATAGTTTGCATAATCTTTGGCGGAAGCCCGTAATTTTGAGGCATATGAGCTTGCGGATAGGGAGCTTGAGCTTGTGGGGCAACATTAGGCGGAGTTTGTGCCGAATTTTGCTGAGTATAAGCAGTGCCTGGCTCGACGCAAAAAGCAGAGCAACTTAGAGCTAAAAGCATAAAAAATTTCGATTTCATTTCTTCTCCTTTTTTAAAAAAACTAAGCGAAGTTTAAAATTATTTTGTGAATTATTCGTGAAATTTGACAGAAATACCAGAAAAGAATTGTGTAAAAATTTCAAATTCTTTTAAAAATAAACTTTGTTTAAGCTGTTTTTTGAGTATGGTTAAAATTTAATTTTAAAAAAAGGGAGAGAAAATAAAAAATATAGCCTTGGGTTTGATTTTAGCTTTGAATTTCGCATTTGCTGCGATTAATGAGAAAAAGAAAAAACTTAAAATGAGTGATGTTGAAGATGGTATTGATACCGCAAAATATGTAAAAATACGGCTAAATGCTTAAAGAATTTAAAGACTTGTTTAAAAACGAAAATCCCAGCCGGACTCACACGGGCAGGAATTAATCGGAGTTCAAAAGAATAAAATGGGTCTTTTTTTAAAGAAAATTTGCAAATAGGCAAAACAAGAATTTCAAAACGAAATTCAAAAAATCCGTAAAAATTCAAGCTTAATTTACCAAAAATAAAGACTTTAAAGTAAATTTGATAAATTTTTCAAAGCACAGTTGCAAACTGATAGAACAAAAAATTTAAAGCAAATTTCGCAAAAATTTTCAATGCAAATCCTCGTTGAGCTTTACCGCTTTTTTATTAAGGCAAACTATCATCGCCCCGCTTAAAGAATCTTGTCTGAAATGTAAGCCGTTTAAGTCTTTTAGCTCCAAGCCTTTGTAAATTTCTTTGCTAAAATCAAAATTCGCATTGAGTTTGCTAAGCTCATCTTTGTCCTTAAGCACGAATTTCGTCCCCTCAAGCACGGCAATTCCTGCATCGACTATGCAGTTATCTCCCAAAGGAATGCCTGTTACCGAATTCGCACCCAAAAGGCAGGATTTTCCAACGCTTATAGCATTCCCGCTCGTTCCGCTTAAAACGCCCAAAATAGACGCACCGCCACCTATGTCGCTTCCCTCGCCAACTATAGCCGATGAGCTTATGCGTCCCTCAACCATACAAGCTCCAGTCGTTCCTGCATTGAAATTCACATAAGAAGCACCGGGCATTATGGTCGTTCCAGAGGCTAAGGCTGCACCCATTCTAACCTTTGAGGCATCAAGTATTCTTGTATTATCCTCTGGAATTATGTGTGTTAAAAATCTTGGAAATTTATCGACAAAATCGATTCTAGGATATTGCTTACTCATCTTTAAACGCATTTCGTTCGCTCTTAAATACTCAAGCTCAAAAGGCGTATTATCGCTCCACGCTGCGTTGCTTAAAAGAGAGAAAGCCCCGTCTAAATTCACGCTTCTTAAAGCGACTTTTTTTTGAGAAAGCAAGTAAAGCTTAAGATAAACGCTCTCAACGCTCTTTGGTGCTTCATCCTCAAACAGGCAAACAAAAGCAAATTCCTCTTCTTTGAATTTATCCTTGATAATCTTGATAAGTTCTATATTTTGATGACCTTCTTCTTCTAAAAAAGGCTTAAAACAAGATAAGATAAAAAGTATATCTTCAAGCTTTAAACTCTGCACAAACTCGCTTTGCTTAAAGTCAATCTCAACGCCTCTTTGCATAAAAGCTTCAAGCAAAACCGCTGCCGAGCCGTAATTTTGCTCGTAATTTATCAAAGCAAAATTTGCTTGTAAGACCTTGTTTTTATTAAGCTGCCCGAAATCTCTTCTTGCTATACCAAAGGCTTTAGGCTTTTTGTATCCCGGCTTTTGCTCGATTTGCTTGATAAAAAGTAAAAAATCCTCTTTTGTTTCTATATTTTTAGCTTCTATATTCATAGTTTTTCCTTTAAATTTAATGCGAACACGCACTTTTTGTGTTTGTTACCGGCTGCACAGCTGAATTATCGCCTTTGCCGACTTTTTCTAAGAATTCCCAAAGTTTTTCAGCTACCTCTGCGTATCTTTTAGCACTTATGCTTTCTGGTTTATAAAAACTCACGGGCTTTCCTGCATCGCCTCCTTCTCTAACGCTCATTTCTAGAGGAATTTGTGCAAGAATTTGCGTATTGTAAGCCTTAGCCATTTCTAAGGCTGTTCCTTTGCCGAAAATTTCGTATTCCTTGCCATTATCCGGGCATAAAAATCCGCTCATATTTTCGATAATACCGGCGACTTTTATATGAAGTTTTTCAAACATATCTAAAGCCCTTTTGCTATCATCTAGAGAAACGATTTGAGGTGTGCTTACGCAAACTCCTGCACTAATTGGTACGCACTGTGCACAAGTAATTTGTGCATCGCCTGTTCCAGGAGGCATATCCAAAAAAAGCACATCAAGCGAGTCCCAAAGTACATCGCTTAAAAGCTGTTCTACTGCTTTCATAATCATAGCCCCGCGCCACATCAGCCCTTGTCCTTGCTCGATTAAAACGCCCATACTCATCATAGAAATTCCGTGTGTTAAAATAGGCTTTAATTTCTGCCCTACAACTTCAGGCTGGGTTTCGCTCTCGCCTAGCATTCTAGGGATATTTGGTCCGTAAATATCCGCATCTAAAATTCCTACTTTTTTACCCATTTTTGCCATAGAAATTGCTAAATTTACAACCGCCGTGCTTTTTCCAACTCCGCCTTTTCCGCTTGAAATCATAACAAAATGCTTAATCTGCGGTGCTAAATTTCTACCGCTTCTTGTGTTGCTTTTTTCTTCGGGGGTTTTAGGCTGGAGTATGTTTATTTCAAGTTCTTTAAAATTTAAGTCCTTAAGTGCGTCTTTAATGTCTGCTTTAAGCTTTTGTGCTGTGTCTTTGTTTGCTGATACTATTTCTATTTTAAGCTCTAGTTTTTCGTTTAAAATTTTAATATCTTTTACAAAATCAAAGCTCACAATATCTTTTTGAAAGCCCGGATATTTCACAGATTTTAATCTTTCTTTGACCTTTTCTTCCATAAACTCTCCTTCTTTGCTTAAAAATGATAATTTTACTAATAAAAAATAAAATTTAGCTTTTTTATATGTAGAATATAGTAACATTTCAAAGAATTTTCATCAAGGAGTGAATTTGGCGGATATAAGTTTAATCGTGCTTGCGGCTGGAGGCTCTACGCGTTTTAATCTAGAGGTTAAAAAGCAGTTTCTTCGCTTAGGAAGCGATCCTCTTTGGCTTTATGCGACGAAAAATTTAAGCTCTTTTTACCCTTTTAAGAAAATTATAATTGCTTCAAATGATGTTTCTTATATGAAAAAATTCGCGAAAAATTACGAATTTGTAACCGGTGGAAACACAAGAATGAAGTCTTTAAAAAATGCTCTTAAAAAAGTGGAAAGCGAATTTGTAGTGGTAAGCGATGCCGCAAGGGTTTTGGTGAGTAAAAATATGTTTGATAAACTTATGGATAGCATTGCTCACGCAGATTGTATCACTCCTGCTTTAAAGGTAGCCGATACGACGGTTTTAGAGCATAAAACCTTACAAAGAGAAAAAATCAAGCTCATTCAAACGCCTCAAATTTCACGCACGGCTTTGCTTAAAAAAGCCTTAGAAAGCAAGAAAGAATTCACAGATGATAGCACGGCAATAGCTTCTGTGGGCGGGAAAATTTGGTATATAGAGGGCGAGGAAAGTGCGAGGAAAATCACCTTTAAAGAAGACTTAAAAAAGCTTGATTTACCGCCACCAAGTAACGAAATTTTCACAGGAAATGGCTTTGATATACACGCATTTGGAGAAAAAAGGGCTTTGATTTTAGGAGGCATTAAGGTGCATTCTAGCAAAGGCGTAAAGGCTCATAGCGATGGGGATTTAATCGCTCATTCTTTAACTGATGCTCTTTTAGGAGCTGCGAGTTTAGGCGATATAGGTGAGCATTTTCCGGATACGAACTTAAAGTATAAAAACGCCGATTCTATGAAGCTTTTAAAAGAAATTTATGCTAAAGTTAAATCTTTTGGCTTTGAGCTTATAAACGCTGATATTAGCGTCATAGCACAGGCTCCAAAGCTTAAAGAATTTAAAGAAAAAATCGCACAAAATATAGCAAAAACCTTAGACCTTGATGAATTTAGGATTAATGTCAAAGCAACCACGAGCGAGAAACTAGGCTTTATCGGCAGAGAAGAAGGTTTGGCTGTGTTTAGCTCGGTAAATTTAAAGTATTTTGATTGGACTAGGCTATGAAAGTTTTGATTATAGAAAATGAAATTTATCTTGCGCAAAGCATTAGCATAAAGCTTAGCGATTTGGGTTATAGTTGCGATATTATCGATACTTACGAGGAGTTAAACCACGAGAAATTTTACGATATAATCTTACTTTCAACCAACACGGATAATTTTTTAAAAGCAGTGGAGAAATTCAAAAAAAGCATAGTGATTTTGATGATTTCTTATATCAGCACGGATACGGTAACAAATCCTTTAAAAACCGGGGCGAACGATTATATACAAAAGCCTTTTATGATAGAGGAGCTTTTAAGGAAAATCAAGCATTACCAAGATTTTAAAAAGCTATCAAGCTTAAACAAAGCTTATAAAAACTACATCAACTCAAGGCTCGATAAAATCAAGCTTCCCGTATATAATTACAAAAAAATCAAGCTCCCGCTTCTCATCAAATCAAACAAGCAAAATTTCGCCGACGCCTTTGTGTTTAACTACATAAACGAGTGCGAGAAAACGCTTTTTTACGCGGATTTAAGCGCGAATTATTCTTTAGAGCAAATTTGGCAAAACTACACTCAAAACGATTTACTTTTTTTAAGCAATTTTCAAGCCTTAAAAAGTCCAGAAAAAGAAAAGCTTTTAGAATTCATACAAAACAAGCCTGTAATCTTGCATAGCAACATAAACAGCGAGGATTTTGGGCTAAATTCTTTGGATTTTGACTGCGGTGAGGAGGGTATCACAAGCAACGAAATTCTAACCATAGACGAGTATGTAAAATACAGCATAGCGACTTATCAAAATATCTTTTCAGATACAGAACTTGCTAAAAAACTTGGCATTTCGCGCAAATCTTTGTGGGAAAAGAGGAAAAAATATGGAATTTCAAGGAAAAAATAAGAGTTTAAATATAAATAAAAACGAGCTTGGCATACTTTCTCTCATTAAAGAAGGCTTATTTGGAACTTGCAAGCATTTAATGAGCGAGGAAGAGAGTCAAAACATACTTAAAACGCACAAATTTAAAAATGAGATTTTTCCTTATCCTTTAAGCTTTGCTCCTAAAAAAAGCGAGAATTTAAAGCCAAATGAGCGCGTAAATTTGCTTTTAAATAATGAAATCATAGGACACATAGACATAAAAAGTTTGTTTAAAAGCAAAGAAAATTTCACGGACATTTTCAGTCCTAACGAATGCACACTTGAAAATCAAAATAAAACTTATATAAGTGGGGAATTTGAAATTTATAACTCGCCGATTAAAGCCCTAAAAAAAGACTTTTTACGCATTAAAAATCAGCACAACGCAAAAAGAATTACCGCCCTTTTTTCAAGCTTTGATCCTTTGCATAGAGCACACGAGAGAATGTTTCGCTGGATGATAGATAAAGCCGATTTAGTCGTGATTTTTTTGATAGAATCTTACAAAAATGAAGGCTTTGACTTTGCCTTAAAAGAAAAATATTTAAAAAAATTCATACAAAATTATCTTCCTAGCGAATGCGTTTTTATCTTTGCTTTAAAGGATATAGAGCTTTTTAACTCGCACTTAAACCCCGGACTTGAGAGCATTATCGCTAAGAATTTGGGTTGCACGAAATTCGTAGTCGGGCAAAATCACAGCGGACTTGGAATGTTTTATGATCATAATCAGCCCAAAACTATACTCGATGATTTTTCAAAAGATTACGGCATAGAAGTAGTTGTTCTGCCCGAATTCGTTTTTTGCGACAAATGTAGAATGATCGTAAGCACGAAATCCTGCCCACACGGAAGCCATCATCATATACATTATGATAGCGATTCGCTTAAATCCTTGCTTTGCTCTGGTCTTATCCCGCCAGCAGTTTTTATGCGTAAGGAGGTTTCCAGCATAATTTTGAGCGAACTTTTTCCAAAGCGTTTTAAAGATATGCAAAAAATTTATTATAGTTTGTTCCCAACGAGCGGAATTTTAGAGCATAAAGAAGACGAGGAGTTTTATCAAAAACTCTTAGAAATTCATCAAATGTCTTATATGGTGTGAAATGCAAAAGCTTTTTTTGACTTTTTTTTATTCGGGTTGTGCTAAAAAAGCACCAGGAACCTTTGGCACTCTTGTGGCGCTCATTCCTGCTTTTTTCGTGCTTAAATATCTTGGTGTGCAAAGCTTGTTTTTGCTTTCTATTTTGATTTTTTGCGTAAGCATTAAGATTATCGATGATTACGAGCAAAAAAGCAAAATTCACGACGATAAGCACATAGTAATTGACGAAGTGGCAGGAGTTTTCCTCGCTTTAAGCATTTGCGGAGAAAGCGTTTTTACCTTTTTACTTTCTTTTTTAATGTTTAGAATTTTTGACATTAAAAAGCCCTCAATTATAGGCAGAGTCGATAAAAAAGTCAAAGGCGGCTTAGGCGTGATGCTTGATGATATTTTAGCTGGGGCTTTTGCGGGGCTTTTTTGTGCGGTTGTTTATGGCTTTTTGCTAAAACTAGGGCTTTTAACTTGGGATATAAAGCTTAGGGAATTGTTTTGAAATTCTTTGAAATTTTTTAAATAAAACTTAAAAAGCTTTAAATTTGCCTTAAATTAATTTGTTTTTAAAATTTATTCTTATATAATCTAAATTTTAATTTTAATATAAGGAAAATCAATGGCAAACCACAAATCTGCTGAAAAAAGAGCAAGACAAACCCTTAAAAAAACGCAAAGAAACCGCTTTTACCGCACAAGACTTAAAAATATCACCAAAGCAGTAAGAGAAGCTGCTGCAAAGAACGATAAAAACGCAGCAAACGAGGCTTTTAAAATCGCAAACAAAAGCATACACGCTATGGTAAGTCGTGGTTTTCTTAAAAAACAAAGTGCTTCGCGCCGGGTTAGCCGTCTCGCACTTTTAATCAATAAAATCGCATAAAATTCCATAAATTTAATGTTAGCAGACAAACTTAAGGCTTTTTTTAAACGCTACGAAGAGCTTGAAGCTCTTCTTAGAAATGCTGATATTTTAAGCGATATTAGCAAGATGACCGCACTTTCAAAAGAGCAAAAAAATTTAGAACCTATCATCACAAAGGCTGAAAATTATTTTAAAATTTTAGAACAAATCGAAGAAAACAAAGCCCTCTTAGGCGACGCAGAACTTGGCGAACTTGCAAAAGAAGAGCTTAAAAATCTCGAAGAATCCAAGCCTTTGCTCGAAGAAGAGATTAAAATTCTACTTTTACCAAAAGATGCTAACGATGAAAAAAATATCTTCCTTGAAATTCGTGCAGGAACGGGTGGCGATGAAGCGGCTTTGTTTGTTGGGGATTTGGTAAAAGCTTATGCAAGATACGCAGAAGCTCGTGGGTATAAGCTTGAGATTGTAAGCCAGAGCGAGGGAAGTGTCGGTGGTTTTAAAGAGATTATAATGCTTGTTAAAGGTGCGGGAGCTTATTCAAGGCTTAAATTCGAGGGCGGAACGCACCGTGTGCAAAGAGTGCCACAAACCGAATCGCAAGGCAGGGTGCATACTTCGGCAATTACCATTGCGATTATGCCTGAAGTTGATGATATAGAAATTCAAATTGATCCAAACGACCTTAAAATCGATGTGATGCGCTCAAGCGGACACGGAGGGCAAAGCGTTAATACCACAGACAGTGCTGTGCGAATCACGCACATACCAAGCGGAATTGTCGTTGTCAATCAAGACGGAAAATCCCAGCACAAAAACAAAGAAAACGCGATGAAAGTCCTAAAAGCAAGGCTTTATGAGATAAAAGAAAACGAAAGGCTTGAAAAAGAAAGCCAAACAAGAAAATCCCAAGTAGGAAGCGGCGATAGGAGTGAGCGTATAAGAACTTATAATTTTCCGCAAAACCGCATAAGCGATCACCGCATAAATCTCACGCTTTACAGGCTTGATGCCATTATGCAAGATGGACTTTTTGACGAGATTATCGAACCTTTAATTGCTCATCATCAAGCTAAGGCTTTAGAGGAACAGAATCTAAGCTGAAATTTTGGTTTTTTTAAATTTAAATAAACTTTAAACTTTTTAAGTTTTGCAAAACTTGCCTTTAAAGGAAAGAATTTAAACGAAAAAGGCAAGGAAGCTTTGGAAAGGTTGAAAGGTTGAAAAATTTTAAATAAACAATAAAAAGTAATAAAAGGTTGAAAAGTTGAAATTAAATTTAAACAAAAGGCACACTTATGGTGCGTAAAAACGAGCCTTATTTTTGCTTTGAAAATAGCACTTTGTTTAAAGGTTCTATTTTAGATAAGAGCATTTTACAAAAAGAAAGCCTTGATTTAATAATAACTTCGCCGCCTTATAATGTAGGCATAAATTATAATTCTAGCGAAGATTCTAACGACTATAAAGAGTATTTGAAATTTAGCAAAATTTGGCTTAAAAACTGCTATTTTTGGGCAAAAGATGGGGCAAGATTCTGCCTTAATATCCCGCTTGATAAAAACAAAGGCGGTCAGCAAAGCGTGGGAGCAGACCTTACGCAGCTTGCAAAAAGCGTAGGCTGGAAATATCATAGCACAATCATATGGAACGAGGGCAATATCTCGCGTCGCACGGCTTGGGGAAGTTGGCTGAGTGCCTCTGCTCCCTGCGTGATAGCTCCTGTTGAGCTTATTTTAGTGCTTTATAAGGGCGAGTGGAAGAAAAAGCACAAAGGGCAAAGCGATATAAACAAAGATGAATTTATGGCTTGGACGAACGGTTTATGGAGCTTTAATGGAGAATCTAAAAAACGCGTAGGACACCCCGCACCCTTTCCTAGAGAGCTGCCTAAACGCTGTATGAAGCTTTTTTCTTTTGTGGGCGATGTGGTGTGCGATCCTTTTAGCGGAAGTGGCACGACTATGATAGAGGCTTATCTTAACAACCGTAAATTTATCGGCATAGAGCTTGATGAGGGCTACTGCGAGCTTAGCAAAAAGAGATTTTTAGAAGTGATACAAAAAGAAAAAGGATTGTTTGATGAGTAAGAAAATTTCACAACTTGATTTAATAATGGAATTTTTTAAAAATAATTCAAAAAGAGATATTTCTCACCCTGAAGTAGTGGATTTTGTAACAAATGAATGGCAAAGACGCACGGGCAAGGTTTTTCGCGATACGGACAGAGGCATTAGAAGCTTACACCAAAAGGGATATTTGCAAAAAATTTCAAAAGGAGTTTATCGTTATGAGCCTGATTTTGTGAAATTAAGAGAGGATTTGGAGGATTTTACTCCTGTGCTTAAAAAGCAGATTCTAAAACGCGATAATTATAAATGCGTCATTTGTGGAATGGGCAAAAAGGAGGGCGTAGAACTTCATATAGATCACATAAAGCCCAAAGATTTAGGCGGCAAGGCGACTTTAGAAAACGCTCAAACGCTTTGTAGTAAGCATAATTTTTTAAAGAAAAATTTAAAGCAAACCGAAACAGGCAAGAAAATGTTTATAAGAATGCTAGAAAGTGCGAAAGAACAAAAGCAAAAAGAACTTATAGCATTCTTAGAAGAAATTTTAAGCGTCTATGAAAAGCATAATATTAACGGGCATATTGTGTGGAAAAAATGAGATTTAAACTATAAAAAATTAGAGAATTTTCAAAAAACTAGAAAAAGCTTTATTTTTAAAGTGCATTTTTAAAAATTTAAGCTTAAATTTACTTTTTAAATCTTTTTTTGTGAAAATTTATGAAATTCTAGTTTTTGTAGAATTTTTAAAAGCATTTTTGGTAAAACTACTTAAAATCGCTTATAAAAAAGGTTATAAATTTAAGCTTTAATTTTTGGCAAGTGCGTCTAAAGGCTTAGAATTTTAACCTACTTGATATTTACTTAAAATCCGCACAGATTTTTTCGAATTTTTTATAAAATTTCCATTTTTCTAAGTAAGCAAGGTGTTTTTTGGTGAGTTCGTAGCACTTATCAAGGCTAAGTTTAAGCTTTAAATTTAAATGTTAATTTAATTATTTTTTAAATTTATCCACTAATTATACCTTAAAGTTCCAAATCAAGCTTAAGCAAAACTTAAATAAAGCTTCAAATTTCAAACTAAAAAAAAATAAATTCCAAGCCGAAAATTTCAAAGAATTTAGACTTTAAATTTAAAATTTTTAAACCAAGCTTTTAAATTTTACGCACTTTTGCAAGGAAAAAGCCCTCGTTGATCTCATTTGCTAAAATGCGTTTGCTTTTTTGAAGCTCTTTAAATTCCGCACTTACCCCATCTTTTGCCAAAACGCCCTCTAAATCAAGCTCTAAAATTTCGAGCTCAAATTCGCTTCTTAGGGCATTTTCTAGCACTTCCTCGTTTTCCTCTTTAAAAAAAGTGCAAGTGCTATAAACAAGCTCACCGCCGTGTTTTAGGGCTTTTAAAGCAGAATGCAAAAGCCTTTTTTGCATTTTTACAAGCTCTTTAAGCTCTTTTTTGCTTCTTTTTAGCCAAAAATCCTTAGCCAAAGTCGAGCAAGGTGCGTCAAGCAAGATTTTATCGAACTTCAAAGGACAAAGCCTTCCTACAAATTTAGCGTCCTTTAAAAAACAACGCGCGATTTTCACTCCATAATTTTTAAGATTTTTTTGCAAGGTAAAAAACCTCGTTTTGCTAAGCTCCACGCAAGAAAGCTGCCCTTTATTTTGCATAAAATTCGCCAAATTTATGCTCTTTCCGCCCGGTGCCGCACACATATCAAGCACGGTTTCTCCAGCACTTACATTCAAATTCTTAGCACAAAGATACGATGAATAATTTTGTATATAAAACCAAGCCTTGTTAAAAGCCATACTGCGCGTAAGTTTAGGCTTAAGATCAAAATCTAGCAAATAACAAAACCCATTAAGCCTTTCAAAGCTAAGTTCAAGACTTAAAAGCTCGTTTTCAAGTTCCTCTCTCGTGGTTTTTAAGGCGTTTAAAAAAATGCAAATTTTTTTGGGCTTTTTAAAAGAATTTTCTATTTGCTTAAGCTCTTTTTGAGTATAAATTTGCTCTAAATCAAAGCCCAAAATATTCCTTTATCATAATTAAAGCCGCCAAAGAATCAAGCTTTGTGTCTTTTAACTTACTCTTTGCTATGCCAAATTTCAAAGCCTCTTTGCTTGTAAAACTCTCATCGACA
The DNA here is from genome assembly GCA_964637895.1 of uncultured Campylobacter sp. GTDB lineage: Bacteria > Campylobacterota > Campylobacteria > Campylobacterales > Campylobacteraceae > Campylobacter_D. The sequence continues at coordinate 31,284 of CAZWYE010000001.1, forward strand.
AAGATAATTTCGCCTTTAAATTTAAGCAAAGAAAGAAAATGATCTATGCGTTTTTTCATCTCAAACTCGCTACTTCCGCCCTTAGCAACGCCTACAAGAAGCAAAGAAATTTCGTGTTGTTTTAAAATTTCTTTAAGCTCGTTTGCCGCTTGATTACGGTTTTTACGCAAAATTCCCTTTAAAGGTAGGGCGATTTTTTCATCAATGCAAAGGGCTAAGCCTAAGCGTTTCAAGCCAAAATCAAGTGCTAAAGCCCTCACGCTAAAACCCTTATGAAAACACCATTGATTTCGATCTTGCCCTCAAGCTCGTATTCATAGACCTTTGGTCCAAATTTTTTCAAAGCCTCCTCCAAGCTCACGCCTTTTAAGCAAAATTCCAAAAATGCGTCCTTTTCTTGCTCTTTAAGCACACCGAAATTCGAAACAAAGTCCCTAAAATCCGTGATTAACTCCGCTTTTTTTTCTTTTAAAAGCAAATTCGTTCCATCGCTTTCTTTAAGCCTTTGAGGCAGGACGAATAAAGGTTTTTTCATCTTTAAAGCAAGTCTTGCACTTTGCATAGAACCGCTTTGCAAATGCGCTTGTGCTATCACAACAGCCTCGCTTAATGCGATAATTAAGCGGTTTCTTAGTAAAAAATCGTAATTTTTAGGCGTGTAAAACTCCTCGTTTTCGCTTAAAGCCAAGCAGTTTTGATAAAGTTCTTTTATGATTTTTTCGTTACTTTTGGGATAAATCTGCCCCAAGCCGTTTGCAAAAACGCCTATGCTAAGAGGCATAGCAGCAGCGTTTGCGACAATATCTACGCCCAAAGCACCGCCACTTATCACGCAAACTCCTGCGTTTTTAAGTAAGTTAGCAAGTTCTAAAACGCAGTTTTTCGTATAAATACTCATCTTTCTTGAGCCGACAATAGCTATTTTTCTGCGTTTTAAAAGCTCTAAATTTCCTTTGTAATAAAGCTTTTTAGGCATTTTTTCCAAGCCTTGAAAAAACTTAGAAAAATCCCCAGAAACGCTTTTACTCTCCATAAATTTCACTCAAATAAACAAGTTTCACGCTTTGAAGTAAATTTTTACTTTGTGCTAAGGCTTTAAAGGTGTTCTTTTTTGGGTGGGCAATGGCGATAGCAAAGCCTTTTTTATGGGCAAGATTGACCGCTTTTTGAATTTGCTTTTTTATCGCTTCTACTTCGTCTTCGTTGTCTAAAAACACATCTCTTTGAATGTAGGGTTTTTTAAATTCTTTAGCGATTTTTTGAACTTTGGAATTTTCTATGGTTTTAGAATCAACAAAGGTGAAATTCTGCTTTTGCAAAGCCACATAAAGCTTTCTCATAGCCATCTCATCGCTTGTAAATAAACTTCCTGTGTGATTGTTGATATATTTTAGGTTTTTAAAATTTTCTTTAAGAGAGGTAATTTTTTTAGCGATCCTTTCCTCGCTATCGCTTGGCTCTAAGGTATCTAATTTACTTTTGTAATTAAATGCAGCTAAGGGCAAATGCACCATATAAAAATCAAATTGCAAAGCGAGTTTGTGCGTGTTTTTGTGTGTTTTATCGGGCGGAAAAAAAGAAGGAATGAGCTTTAAATTTAAAGCTTTTAAACTTTTAACCTGCTTGTAATTTGACATATCATCGATGATAATAGCAAGTTTTGCACCGCCTTTTTTTAAATCTATTTTAGTAGCTTTTTCTTTGTTTAAGCCTTGCAAATCATCTTGCACCTTTTGCTCTAAATTCCCTTGTGCTAAGCTTTCTTGTGTTAAATTTTCTAAATTTTCTTGCGAATTTTGATTTTTTAAATTTTCTTCAAAGTTTAAATTCTGCCTTGCCGTTAAATTTTCTTCAAAACTTAAATTCTGTTCTAAACTCACCTGCTCTTGCGTGAAATTTTGCTCTAAGTTTGCTAAAAACAAGTCCTTAGAGCTTAAATTCAAATCAGTGCTTAAATTTTGTTCTTTTAGGGCTATATTTTCGTAATAAATTTTTTCAAAAGGATTATCCGCCTCATTTTGTGCTTGTTCTTTGCTTTCTTGCTTTTTGTTTGCAAGGCTTAAATTCTGCTCCGTTTTTAAGGTGCTTTGAGTGGATTTTTGCGAACTTTGGTATTTATTTATGATAAGTCCTACCAAAGCTACGCAAATTACGAAAAGTAAGGCAATGAATAAGCCTTGAATTTTAACTAAGTTTTTTTGAGACAATTTAATTTTTATCTTTGTTGATTAATTTTTTCGCACTAATCCAAGGCATCATAGCCCTTAAATTCCTGCCCGTTTTTTCGATTAAAGAATCGTTCATATTCTTGCGCTCAGCGTACATTCTAGCAAATCCGGCTCTTTTTTCAAGTATGAAATCCTTAGCAAAAACACCATTTTGTATGTCTTTTAAGACTTGTTTCATCGCTTTTTTACTCTCATTTGTTATGATTTTAGGACCAGTTATGTAATCTCCATATTCAGCAGTATTAGAAATAGAATACCTCATATCAGCGATTCCTCCTTGATAAATGAGATCCACTATAAGCTTCATCTCGTGTAAACACTCAAAATACGCCATTTCAGGCTCATAACCGGCTTCAACCAAAGTCTCAAAACCAGCTTGTATAAGAGCGGTCAAACCTCCGCAAAGCACGGCTTGTTCGCCAAAAAGATCGGTTTCAGTTTCGGCTTTAAAAGTTGTTTCTATAATACCCGTGCGTCCGCCACCTATAGCACTTGCGTAACTTAAAGCAAGATTTTTAGCGTTTTTGCTCTCATCTTGATGGATAGCAATCAAACAAGGCGTTCCGCCTCCTAAGTTGAATTCATTTCTTACGGTATGACCCGGAGCTTTTGGTGCTATCATAATGACATCAACACCCTTTGGAGCAATGATTTGTCCATAATGTATGTTAAAGCCGTGTGCAAAAGCTAGAGCCTTTCCCTCGCTTAAATTTGGCTTAATTTCAGCACGAAAAATATCTGCTTGAATTTCATCGGGGGCTAAAATCATAATCACATCAGCAACCTTAGTCGCCTCGCCAACGCTTTTTACCTCAAAACCTGCGTTTTTAGCCTTTTGCCAACTCGCCCCGCCTTCTTTAAGCCCTATAATGACGCTAACGCCGTTATCTCTTAAATTCATAGCGTGAGCGTGTCCTTGCGAACCAAAACCTATAATCGCAACTTTTTTAGCTTGAATGAGTTTTAAATCGCAATCTTTATCGTAATAAACCACAACAGCCACTGATTCTCCTTTTTGATTAAAGTAGGCATTATAACAAATTTAACAAAACAAATTCTAAATTTCATAGTTTTTTTATAAAGTTTATGCAATAATTTACAAAAATTTACAAAGCAAAGCGGTGAGAGAATTTTTAAACGGGTTGAATTTCGGCTTAAGTCTTAATAAGACAAATAACGATGAAAAGCAAATTTTAAGAGAACTTTTGAAAAAAGACATAGTTAAAGAATACAAAAACAAATTCTATCTTAACGACGGCTTTGTCTTTGGTGAGCTTGATATTTCTTCTAAAATGACTGGCTTTTTAAAATGCTTTGATGAGAAATTTAACAAAGATTTACTCATCGAAAACAAGCATTTAAACGGTGCAAACTACAAAGATATAGTCGTTTGCAAACTCTTGCCTCTTAAAAAAAAGCGTCAAAGTGCTAAGGTTGTTTTAGTCTTAAAAAGAGCGAATGAAACCTCTCTTGTGGTCACGAAAAAATGCAGACAAGAAGTGCTTGGAATGGATATAAAAACAGGCTTGTGCTTTGCTTTAAAAGCCTCTCAAAAATCCTTAAAAGCCTTGCCTTTAGGAGCCGTGCTTAAGATAGAAAACGCAAATAAAAACATTTTAGAGGTTTTAGGGCATATTGAGGATGAAAAAATCGATGAGAAAATTTCCCTTGCACTTTTTAATAAAAACGCCGAATTTAGTGAAGCTTGTATAAAAGAGTCTTTAGCAAATGGTGATTTTGTCGATGCTAGTATGTATGAAAATCGCAAAGATTTAAGAAAGCTTAGTTTTTGCACCATTGATCCCATTCACGCTAAGGATTTTGATGACGCGATTTATTTTGATGGAAAAAAAAACGCCCTTTATGTCGCAATCGCCGATGTGAGCGAGTATGTTTTTGCTTATAGTGCTATGGATAAAGAAGCTAAAGCTAGAGGTTTGTCGATTTATTTTCCGCACCTTGCTGTGCCTATGTTGCCAAGGGCTTTAAGTGAAAATATCTGTTCTTTAAAGCCAGAAGTAGATCGCTTGGTATTTTGCTTTAAGCTTAGTTTAAACGAAAATTTAGAAGTGATAAAAGAGGAGCTTTTTGAGGCTATTATTCATTCTAAACGCAGGTTTAATTACGATGAAGTAGATTGCATTTTAGAAAAAAAGCCGAATTTAAACGAACTTTCTTGGCTTTATAAGCTTCATAAAATCGCTCAAAATTTACGCAAAAAAAGACTTAAAAACGCCTTTGATTTTAAAACCGAAGAGCTAAGAATGATCTTAGATGAAAATTTAGCCCTAAAAAGCACTTTTTACGAAAGCTCAACTTTTTCGCACCAGCTCATAGAAGAGTGTATGCTCCTTACTAATAAAGCCGCTGCAAAGCTCATAGACACGGGCATTTTTAGGAATCATTTAAGCGCGGATTTTAGAAAAATAGAGAAGCTTTTAAACGAACTTGCAGAACTTGGAATTGAGAGTAAATTTAAGCCTTATTTGCCAGAACTTATACGTGATATTCAAGTTTTAGCCGATGAGCTTAATATTAGAGCACAGGTTGATAAGCTTATTATCAAGGCTCAAAAAAAGGCAGAATATTCAAGTATAAATGCCGGACATTTTGGCTTGGGTTTTGAAAGATATACACATTTTACAAGCCCGATTAGACGCTATTCTGATTTGCTTTTACACAGGCTTTTAAAGGCTAAAATAAAAAAAGATGAAAAGCTATTTAATTACTTGCTTTTAAACATACAAAGCACTTGCGAGAATTTAAGCCTCTTAGAAAGAGAAGCCGATAAGGTTGCAAACGATTTTTTAAACAGGAAATTTGCAAGGTGGGCTTTAAGAAACAAGGGTAAAAAATTTAAGGCTTTCATCATAGAAAACACAGGACTTAACATAGCTAGGCTTGATGATGAGATTAAAGGTGCGGACATAATTTTAAGCGATTTAAGAACAAATTTGCTTCAAAAGGTTGAAATTTCAATCACGGACGCGGATATAATTAGTGCTAAAATTTTTGGACGCATAGAAGAAATTTTAGAATAAAGGCGGAAAATGTATAGAAAAGACTTGCAAAATTTACTTACTAAAGAGGATTTTAATAATTTTTTTTTGCTTTACGGGGCGGATAATTTTCAAATCGAGCTTTATGCGGAATTTATCAAGGAAAAATACCTTTGCGATGAAATTTTAAAAATGTATTTTGAGGAGTATAACTTCGCTAAAGCAAGCGATTTTCTTTCTTTAGGTTCGCTTTTTAGCGAGAAAAAGCTTTTGGAATTAAAGTTGAGTAAAAAGCCAAATTCTAAGGAGATAAAAAGCCTTGTAGAGCTTTGTCAAAAGGATAAAAATAATTTTTTGCTTTTAGAACTTTATAACGAGGGTTCTAAACAAAGCGAACTTGAGAAAATTTTTGCTAATCATTTTGCAAGATTTTTCCCCGCTTCTAATGCTAAAGAGGGCGTGGAACTTTTGGCTATTAAGGCAAAAAAGCTTGGGGTTGATTTCACGCAAAATGCACTTTTTGCTTTGTTTGAGGGCTTTGATGAGAATTTATATTTAGCCGCTTCAGAGCTTAATAAATTTGAGGGCTTAAAACTTGATGAAAAAATGATTAAAGAATACTGCTACAGCCTTGATACAGGCAATTTCGAGCATTTTTTTACAAAGCTTTTAAGAAAAGAAAATATAAAAAGTGAGCTTGAAAAAATTTTAGAAAATTCCAACGAAATAGCCTTTTTAAATTCCTTGCTTAGCAATTTTTTTAGACTTTTTAAAATCGCTTTGTATGCAAAAATTCACGCAAAGCTTGATTTTAAAGACCTTTTAGGCTATATTCCGCCTCCAAAAGTCGCGCAAAATTTAAGCTCTATGGCTTTTAGCTTGAAAGTTGAGCAGTATAAAGAAATTTTTACTTTGCTTTTAGAGAGCGAATACGAGCTAAAAACGAATTCTAAACTTGCAAAAAAGGAATTTCTTACTAGCGAACTTTTAAAACTTACAAGGCTTTTAAAAGCTACTCCATAACAAGGCGCATTAAGTGCAAATCCTCACCGCTAAGTACCTTAATTTCAGTGCTTTTACAAAGAGGACATTTAAAAATATTTTTTTCTAAAACGCTTTTTTGTTTGCAAGTTTGACACAAAATTTCAAGCTTTTCAAGTGTGCTTACGAGCCTCGCTTCTTTACAAATTTCGCTTGTTTGCTTAAAAGTCTCAAAACAATTTTTAAAAAGCTCAATCTCAACGCCACTTAAACGACCTATTTTAACCTGAATTTCCTTAACACATTTTGCCTTGTGTGTTTTTGCATTTTCCTCGCAAAGTGCGATTAAAGCCTCTACTATGCTTAGCTCGTGCATTAGCAAATTCTTGGCAGAAGTTCGCCCTTAGGCATTTCTAAAAAGCGTTTAGCTCCAAAGGAATTCTCTAAAATCACGCGTGCTTTTTTTTCGCTTAAAACCTCGCCTATTATACTTGCGTTGGTATTGAATTTTTTCAAAAATTCCAAAGCCCTTTGTGCGTCGTTTTTTTCAACGCAAAGCACGAAAGTTCCCTCGTTTGCAAGTTCGTAAGGCTCGTAACCAAAAAGCTCACAAAGTCCTAAAACTTCATCTTTAACCTTGATTTTTTCCTCAAAAACAAGCAAATCATTTCCGCTTAACCTCGCCCATTCATTAAGCACCGCACTAAGCCCACCTCTTGTAGCATCGCGCATTGAAACGACTTTAATTCCTTGCTCTAAAAGTCCTAAAACCTCATCCTTTAAGCTCTTGCAATCGCTTTTTATATCAGCTTCTAAGTTATTTCTTTGAATCAAAACACTAGCACCGTGCCGTCCTATATCGCCGGAAAGTAAGATACTTAAGCCTTCTTTAATATCCTTGCTTTCTTTTTTTTCTACGATTTTTCCTAAGACTGTTGTGCTTATATAAATTCCATCGCCCTTGCCCTTAGGAACGATCTTAGTATCGCCGCACACGAGCAAAACTTCGTTTTTATCGCATTCTTTTTTGATAGAATGAAGAATTTTTTCAAGCTTTAAAATTTCAAAACCCTCTTCTAAAATAAAAGCAAGGCTTAGAAACTGAGGCTTCGCACCTACCATTAAAACATCGTTTATGGAACCGCAAACGCAAAGTTTGCCGATATTTACCTCATCGTCTAAAAAAATAGGATTTAACACAAAAGAATCCGTGCTTAAAGCCAAATCTCCCAAAATAGCCGCGTCATTTGCCGCACTTAAAATTTCATTGTCAAAAAGCTTGAAAATTCCAGCCAAAAAAGCATTCATCTCCTCGCCTCCGCCGCCGTGTGCGAGTGAAATTTGCTTCATTTTCTATCCTTTCTAAATTTATGCTTTAAAGTATTTATAATACGCCGCACAAGCTCCCTCGCTTGAAACCATACAGCTTCCTAAAGGGCTTTTTGGTGTGCAAGCTTTGCCAAAAACCTTGCATTCATAAGGTTTTGCTAAGCCTCTTAAAATGCGCCCACAAATACAAGCCTTGCTCTCTTCTTTGCTAACCACCTCGCAGTCAAAAATTTTACTCGCATCAAAACTTGCAAACTCATCTTTTAGCTTTAAGCCTCCTTTTTTGATAAGCCCTAAGCCTCTAAATTCAAAATCACAAGGCTCAAAATATGTTCGCACCAAATTCTGTGCCCTAACATTTCCCTCAAAACTTACCGCTCTTTTGTATTCGTTATAAACCTCAGCCTTGTTAGCATTTATCTGCTCTACTATATTTAAAATACTTTCCATAATATCCACAGGCTCAAAGCCGCTTACCGCAATGGGCGTTTTAAATTTCTTAGCCAAAGGCTCGTAAATATGATAACCAGTAATCACACTTACATGAGAGGGACCTAAAAATGCGTCTATTTTTACATTTTCATCGCTCATAATGGCTTCAATGGGAGCTGGAACAACTATGTGATTTATGTGAAAAAAGACATTTTTTATTCTTTGTTCTATCACTTTTTGCAAAAGCAAAGCACTCATAGGTGTTGTGGTTTCAAAACCTATGGCAAAAAAAATCACATTTTTTTGAGGATTTTCCAAGGCTATTTGTAAAATTTCAAGAGGAGAATAAAGTGCTCTAATGTCCGCACCTTTCGCTCTTAAATCAAGCAAGGAGCTAGAACTTCCCGGAACCCTTAACAAATCGCCCAAAGTGCAAAAAATAGTGTCTTTCATCGAAGCAAGTTTTAAAGCCGTATCGATTCTATTTCTAGGCATAACGCACACAGGACAGCCCGGTCCGTGAATGAAATTTATCTCTTTTGGCAGTATTGAAGGTAGGGCGTATTTCATAATACTATGCGTGTGTCCGCCACAAATTTCCATAATATTTATGTTTTTTTTAACCTTTTTTTCTATGAGTTTTTTTAAGGCTAAAATAGTGTTTTTATCTCTAAATTCATCGATGAAATTCATTCAAACCCAAATCTCCTTCTTCTAAAGGAATTTCCTCGCTTTGCATTTTTTCTACTATGTCTTTATAGACTTTTAAGCTTTCTTTTGCACTTTCCTTGTCTATCTTTTCCATAGCAACGCCTACATGGATTAGCACAAAATCGCCTTTTTTTAAAGGTTCGCTAATCAAATCAAGGTTTACTTTTCTTTTAACGCCCAAAGTTTGAACCAAAGCGTTGTTAAATTGATCGATTTCTAAAATTTCAGAGGGTATGGAAAGGCACATTAAAACAACTCCTTTTTAAGCTCAAGCAGTTTAAGCCAAAGTTCTAAATTCGTCCCGCTTTTAGAATCAAGCGCGATAATGTCCGCTCTTGGGCTTAAATCCTTAATAAGAGCACAAGCTTCTTTTATATCAAAGTCAAAATGCTTAGCAAAATCAGCCTTAGTGATAAGCACTATGTCTGCTTTTTTAAACATTACGGGGTATTTTTGAGGTTTATCGCTTCCCTCTGTGACTGATAGCAAAACGACATTTAAATGCTCACCTAAATCATAGCTTGCAGGGCAAACTAAATTCCCTACATTTTCGATAAAAAGCAAATCACAGTCTTTAATATCTAAATGATGCAAAGCCTGATGAACCATAAAAGCGTCTAAGTGACAAGCCTGTCCTGTGGTGATTTGATACGCTTTAGCCCCGGCTTCACTCACTCTTTTAGCATCGTTATTTGTCTCTAAATCGCCCTCTATGACGGCTATTTTAAATTTATCCTTAAAAGCCTTGATGGTTGCTTCAAGCAAAGCCGTTTTTCCACTTCCCGGAGAACTCATAAGATTAATACAAAGCACTTTTGCTTCGTTAAAATGCATTCTATTGTGTCTTGCTTCCTCGTCATTCTTGCTTAAAATTTTGCTTAAAACTTCTAGGGTTTTTTCCTCTTTTAAACTAGGATTTTCGTGCGAGTGGGAATGCTCTTGTTTATGAGTGTGTTTGTGCGAATGCGAACTTACCGAACAACCACAATCTTTACACATCTTAACTCCTTGAAAAAAAATTTTTTTATTTTATCTTAAAAAATATTAAACTCATCTTTGTAAATGCTTAAAAAATGCACCATTTGCCCAAGTGCGATTTGACTATCGTTGCAAGGAAATTTCAAAGGCACGAAAAAATCAAGCTTTTTTCTTTTTAGAATTTCAAGCAAGGTTTTGTTTTGAAACACTCCTCCGCTTAAAATAAGCTTAGATTTATAAGTCTTACTAAACTTTATAATAAATTCCGCCAAAGCGTTTAAAAATCCCGTAACAGCCTTAGTTTTCTCATCTTTTAAAGCACCTAAAATCACTTCTTTAAAATCAATTTGCCCATCTTTAAAGCTAAGTTTATAAGAAAAATTTAAGCTCTCATCGTAAAATTTCTCGCACAAAAGTCCGCTTTGTGCTTCATAACTTATATTTTCTAAACCGAAAACAAGGGCGGCAAAAGCGTCAATTATACGTCCTAAAGAGCTTGTAAAAAGAGTGGAATTTAAATAAACTTTTTTAAGATTGTTAAGCTTGTTTTGTGGAATTTGGCTTAAAAAATCTTTAGCTTCATCTTCTAAATCATAATGCCAAATCACGCTTAAAGCAAGGTTTTGCAGGTTTTTAATATCGCTATTTATGAGTTTGAAATTCTCAAAATGACCGACTCTTTCATAGCTTTTTAAATCGCCCCAAAAAATTTCTCCGCCCCAAATAAGCCCATCATCACCATAACCCGTGCCATCGCAAATAAAAGCCAAAGCCTTTTCTTTTAAACCTGCTTCAAAAAAAGCCGCACAAAAATGTGCAAAGTGATGAGAAATTTTATAAGTTTTATAATCCTTAAAATGCTTGACATAACTGAAATTTGGGTGTTTATCACACAAAATAAAATCAAATTTAAGCGCGTAGGTTTTTTTAAAAAAATCAAGCAAAGTAAAAAACCTCTCGTTCGTATCAAGGCTTTTTAAATCGCCTATATAAGGCGAGATTATAAGCTTTTTTTGATGATAAATAACAAATTCGTTTTTAAGCTCAGAGCCTAAGGCTAAAATGGTTTTTTCACAAAGATTTTTAAATTCTAAATAAGAAGGATTTAACGCCCTTGAAGTGCGTAAAAACATAGCTTTACCCTCTATAACTTGGGCTATGCTATCATCGCTTGGATTTATAATTTCTCTTTCGTAAGTGAGATAAAAATCAAAAACACCGCTTAAGTTCTGCCTTAAAAGCTCCTCTTTAAATATTATACTCTCACCGCTTAAATTCGCACTAGTTGCGACCAAAACGCCCTTAAAATACTCAAAAAGCAAAAGTTGCATAGGAGTGTAAGCAAGCATAATGCCTATTTTATCAGTATCAGGAGCGATCAAACCCAAATTCTTTCGCGCCTTTAAAAGCACAATAGGACTTAAAGAACTCTTAAGCAACTCCGCCTCGTTTTTGTCTATAAAGGCTAATTTTCTTGCAGTTTTAAGATCCTTACACATCAAAGCAAAAGGCTTACGCTCCCTATTTTTTCTCTTTCTTAACTCTTTTAAAGCGTCTAAATTCAAAGCATCGCACATCAAATGAAAGCCGCCCATAGCCTTAATGGCTAGAATTTTACCCTCTTTTAAAAGCTTAGCACAAAGCTTAAAAGCCTCATTTGAAGAAGCTAAAATTCGCCCGTTTTTGTCTTTTAAATAAACCTTAATCTCGCACTTAGGACAGCTTATAGGCTGGGCGTGAAAACGGCGGTTGGCAGGGTTTTCGTATTCGCTTTTGCAAAATTCGCACATAGAAATTTCGCTCATACTAGTGTTTTTTCTATCATAAGGCAGGGCTTTGATAATGGAAAATCTAGGACCACAGTGCGTACAAGTAATGAAAGGATATAAAAATCTAGGATTTTTAGCATCGTAAAATTCTTTTTTGCACTGCTTACAAAGACTAAAATCGCTAAGTATGGGCGAGGTTTTAGGGCTTTGCTTTGAAGTTGAAATTCTAAAATCTTTATAATTTTTAAACTTTTTTAAGTTAATTTTAAGCTCATCTATCCTTGCAAGAGGCGGAAGTTTTTTTTTAAGCTCTTTTAAAAATTTTTCAAGCCCTACCTCATCGCAACGCAAAAAAATTTTCACTCCAAAGCCATCATTATAAACCTCGCCGCAAAGTCCTAAATTTAAGGCTATTTCATAGACTAAGGGTCTAAAGCCAACGCCTTGAACCAGTCCTGAAATTTCAAGCTCATATCCTAAGGGCTGCATCGCTTAACTTACAATCTTTAAGGTGTTTTAAGCAATTTTTAAGCAAAGATTTATGCTCGAATAAAGAACCGCTAAGCACAGCGATTTCTATCTGCTTTTTCTGCCTCAAATCATCGTTTATATCGCGCAAAAAATACGCCAAACTCTCAAGCGTCCCATAAGCGATATTGACATTTTCAACACCTGCTAACATAAAGCTCATAACAGAGCGCAAGGTCTTTGCATAATCGAAATTTCCAGCCTTATCTAAAGAAAAATCTATCTTAACGCCTCTTGGAATTTTCGCTTCATCGCTTAGCCTTAAAAAAGCTTCGCCTGCCTTTAAAAAGTCTTTTTCAAGCCCTAAAATTCTGCCTAAAATGCAAAATAAAGAAAAAAAATTATTTTTAAGCTCAAAGTCCTCGTCTAAAAGTGTAAATTCCTTGCTAAAATTCTCTAAAAGCTTCGCTCCCACAGGCTCTTTTCTTATGTCCTCGTAAAGTTTTTTGGAATTTTTTGGAAGGCTAAGTTTAAGTATATTTAGTTCTTTATTCACAAGCAAAAGATCCTCATAATCCTTGCTAAGCTCTAAAATAAGGGCGTTTTGCTTTAAAGTAGAAAGTATATAAGAAAGCCTTGCGAAATTCTTATCCTCCTTGCTAAAAATAAGCTCTCTTGCCCTAAAATCCATAAATTCAAAGCCACGAAGCACCACTATAAAATTATCCAAGCTCAAAAGTTCAAAATCATCAAAAAAACACTCCACCTTTTTAACGCCTAAAAATTTAAAGCCCTCTTCATAAAGCGCGCAACAAAGTGCAAAAGTGAATAAATCCTCAGCAAGCTTTACCTTAAATTCGTTTAAATTTAAGCTATGATTTTTTCTAAAAATAGCGTTAAATCTAAGCTTCATCAAAGGTTTTTCAATACTTGCAAGAAGTTTTAAGTTTTCATTCGAACACACAAAGGCTGAATTTATCGCTTTTAAATCGCAAGGCATTAAAAAATCAAGCGAAAAATCATCATCAAACAAAGAAAACTCATAAATTCCTTTGTGATTTTTGGTGTAAATTTTTTCTTTATTTTTAAGAGCTTTTAAGGATTTTTCAAGCAAATTTTGGAAATTTTCTTTGGTGATTTTTGTGAAATTTTCTTTATCAAAAGCTAGTTCAAGTTCGCAAAAAACGCCCCATTCATTCTCTGTTAAAGCCTTATTTTGCGTATAAGCGTTCGCGTTTAAATGCGTTATGTATTTAAATTTAAAGTTTTGTTTTTGAGGCTTAAAAACACTAAATTCGTTAGCAAGTTTTACTTCAAAATTTCTTAAAAAAACGCTATTGCTCATACCATTTAGGCTTTGAGAAAATTTTTCAAGCTCCTCTTGCTCCGCTTTAATCTTAAAAATATATAAATTCCCATCTCTTTTCAAGCTGTATTCATAATCCTTAGCGTAAAAACCAAGCAAATACTCAAAAATTTCATTGCCGCTAGTGTATTCAAAGTCAAATTCTAAAATCAATTTCCGCCCTTTAAAATCAAGTTTATAAATATATCATTTTAAGATAAAATTAAGCTAAAAAGCTTTTTCAAACCAAATTTAAGCCTTTTTTGCTTAAAGCTAAATTTCAAGCTTTTAACCGCTCAAAAAAGCTTCAAATTTCAAAGTCTCTCTTGCTCTAAAATCCGGCATAAATTTTTCTAAAAAAGCGTAAAATTCCCTGCCGTGATTTGCGTGTTTAAGGTGCGCTATTTCGTGCAAAATCACATATTCTATAAAATAAAGTTTTTTCTCTAAAAGCCTTAAATTTAGGTTGATATAGCCTTTTTTGCTGTTGCAAGAGCCAAACCTTGTTTTCATAGTTTTTATGCTTAAATGTGTGCTGTAAAGCCCGGTCTTTTTTTCCCATTTTTTAATAAAATGTGTGAAAATTTTCCTTGCAGTTTTTTTAAGAAAATACTCAAACTCCTCTTTTGAAGCACTATAAATTTGATCTTTTTTAAACTGCGTTTTTTTAAAATCAGGACTTAAATTTAAAACATATTTTTTACCTAAAAATAAAAGCTCGTCTTCTTTTAAAAGCAGTTTTTGCTCTTTAAATTCGCTCAAAACCTTTTCAATCCACGCTTCATTTTTGCTTAAAAACTCATAAACAAAGCTTTTTGGGCAAGTTCGTGGTAAGCTTAAATGAAATTCGCCCTTTTCATTGAGCTTTAAACGCAAATGTTTAATGCTTTTTCTTTGGTAGAAAAAAACGCGATTTTTAAAGCAAAATTGCTTCACACAAGGGCTTTGTCTTGCCATTTTTTGCTTTTCCACCTGTAAGAATTCACAAGTCCTCTTAAAAACTCATCGGCACAAAATCCTATCCAAACGCCTAAAATTCCAAGCCCCACATAAAAACAAAGCACGAAACCTAAAGGCAAAGAAACGCCCATCATAAACACAAGAGCGCTAAAAAATGGGAATTTCGCGTCCCCACTTGCCCTTAAGGCATTGACCATAACTATATTAAAAGTCCTTGAAATTTCAAGGAAAATTGAAAGAGCAAACAAAGGAATCATAAGCTTTCTAAGCTCTTCTTTAAGCTCAAGCAAATCCATAGTAAAATCCTGCAAAGCAAAATTTAACACCGCAGCCAAAGCACTTGCTAAAACGCTAAAATACAAAGCACTCCAAGTATGCTTATAAGCCACGCTTAAATACTTTGCACCCACGAGTTTGCCGACTATTATCTCGTTTGCAAGGCTAATTGCTTGACCTATTAGCATAATGATTAAAGAAATTTGAAAATAAATGGTTTGAACGCTTAAATTTTCTTTGCCTAAACTAGCAACAAAGCCAAAAGCTATGGTGTATTGGACTATCCAAAGCAAATTTTCACCCGCCGAAAAGCCTCCTATGTTTAAAATTTTGCTTAAAACGCTTTTTTCAAAATGAATAAATTCTTTAAATTTAAGATGAATTTTAAGCTTAAAAATAAGCAAATAAAAAAGTAAAATAATGACCACAACGCGCCCTAAAATATTGCTCAAACCTACGCCAAAAAGCTCTAGTTTGGTAAAATGAAGCGTGTAGTAATTGCCTATTAAAATGATAAAATCCATTAAAAAGCTTATAAACATTACCCAATAAGCCTTATTATACACCCTAATAATAGCAGCTAAAACTATGCCAAGTGCGTCAAAAAACAAGCAAATTCCAAGCATTTGCAAGTAAATCACCCCATCTTTTACAAGCTCGTTTGGAATTTTTAGCAAGATAAGCAGTTCTTTTGCAAAAATTGCTATCAAAAGTCCGCAGATAAAGCCTAAAAATGCATTTAAAGAGAGGCTTTGATGAATGACCTTTCTTGCTAGAGCTTGATTTTTCGCACCCAAAGCTTGCGAAACTATCACGCTACAACCCACGCTTAAAAAGCTGAAAATGGTAATAAAAAGATCAAAAATTTGATTCCCAGCTCCCAAAGCTCCCACTAAAAAATTAGAATACTGAGAAACCATAGCGGTATTTATGATTAAAGAAAGATATTTTGAAAGCAAATCAGAAAAGATAGGAAAGCTCAAATGCTTTAAAGAAAGTTGTTTGCTTGACATTTTAAAACTTCAATTCAAAGATAAATAAAATCAATCTTTATCTTTGAAATTTAGAGCGATTTTAGCTTGAAGTTTTAGCCAATCTCTTTGCAGCATTATAGGAAAACCTCCATAAATGCGTCCTCCCTTGAGGCTTTTACTCACTCCGCCTCTTGCGGCTATGGTGCTAAAATCGCCGATTTTTAAATGCCCACTTGTCGCACTCTGTCCGCCCATAACAACGCCTTGTCCAAGCTCGGTAGAACCCGAAATTCCCGTTTGTGCGACTATGATGCAGTTTTGCCCTATGATAGAATTATGCCCTATTTGAACGAGATTATCAATCTTCGTGCCTCTTTTAACAACAGTACTATCAAACACAGCCCTATCAATGCTAGTGCAAGCTCCAACCTCTACATAATCCTCTAAAATCACATTACCATTATGATAAATTTTATAATGTTCTGCGTTTTTAGTGTGTGCATAGCCAAAGCCATCGCTTCCTATGACACAATTTGCTAACAGGTGGCATTTCTTGCCGATTTTACTATCGTTATAAATGACAACATTAGGGTGGATAATGCTCTCATCGCCTATGCTAACATTATCGCCTATAAAAGCACCCGCCATAATAACGACATTTTCTCCTATATTTATATTATCACCCAAATAAACATTAGGCATAATTTTCGCACTTTTTGCTATATTTTGCTTTTTTTCTTTAGAACTTGAGAACAAAGGCTTAGCAAAGATTTTGCTTAAAAATGCAAAGCTTAAATGAGGATTTGGACTTATTAAAACTTTGGTATCTTTGGGAACTAAATTTGCGTATTCTTTGTGGATTAAAATCGCACCAGCACCGGTATTTGGCACTTCTTTAACATTGTTTTCGCCATCGCAATAAGTAAGCTCAGTAAAATTCGCTCTAAGCAATGAATTTAAAGCCTCTATCTCTATATCCTCGCCTTTATAATCTAAATTTAAAAATTCTGCAATCTCATAAAGTCTCATTTAATCTCCATTAAAACCGAACCGCTGCGAACTATGTCTTTAGGGCTGTATTTTTTAATCGTTTTTAAAAAATTATCGATTCTACTTGCATCATCAGCGACAATTAAAAATAAAAAATTCTCGTTGCTGTTTGCAACTGTGCCATTATATGCCTTTAAAAGCGCGTCAAGTCCGCCTAAATTCTCACTTAGCGGAATTTTCACTAAAGCCATTTCTTTTTCTATAAATTCCTTACTTTCGATAACCTTGTAAGTTGGGATAAGCTTATGAAGCTGTTTGACAATTTGCTCAAAAACCCTTTCATTGCCAGAAGTTACGATATTTACCCTTGAAAATTCTCCGCTGGCTAAAGGTGCAACCGTGAGGCTGTCTATATTATAACCTCTACCAGAAAAAAGCCCCACAATGCGCGATAAAACTCCGTGTTCGTTTAAAACAATGACCGATAAAACTCTTCTCATTTTTTATCCTTTAACTTCGGCAAAATCATATTATAAATCGCCCCGCCTGCTGGAACCATAGGTAAAACATCCTCAAAGCGGTCTATTGTTACATTTAAAAGTGAGCTTTTATCGCTTTTTAAAGCGTCTTTGAAAGCCTGCGTGAATTCTTTTTTAGTTTTTATATCATAGCCTTTAGAGCCAAAACCCTCCGCAATCTTTACAAAATCAGGCTGCAAACTCAAATCCGTTTGCGAAAAATGCTCGTTATAAAACATACTTTGCCACTGGCGCACCATACCTAAAAAAGCGTTGTTTAAGATGATATTTATGGTTTTAATGCCGTATTCATAAGCTGTCATTAATTCTTGGATATTCATTAAAATCCCTCCATCGCCTGAAAAATTAAGCACCACTTCATTCTTAAGTGCTAACTTAGCTCCCAAAGCTGCTGGCAAAGCATAGCCCATAGTTCCAAGCCCTCCGCTTGTTGCAAGCTGTCTTGGGTAATTGAAAGGATAAAACTGTGCAACCCACATTTGATGCTGTCCTACATCGGTAATAATTCTTGCATCAGGAGCTATTCTTGCACACTCTTCAATAACCCATTGAGGCTTTAAAATTTCATTACTATCCTCATAAATCAAAGGATAAAGTTTATTATAATTTTTCAAAATTTCAAGCCATTCTTTGCTTTGAGGGACAAAATTTTCTTTTTTAAGTTCGCTTAAAAGTTCGCTTACAACCTGAGCAACATCGCCAACGACCGGAAAATGAGCGTTGATAATCTTTGAAATAGAACTTGGGTCTATATCTATATGAACGATTTTAGCACCTTTTGCGAATTCGCTTGTTTTGCCCGTGATTCTATCATCAAATCTTGCTCCTAAAGCCACGAGCAAATCACACTCGCTTAAAGCCATATTTGCCACGTAACTTCCATGCATTCCTGCCATTTTAAGATTAAGTGCGTCATCGCTTCTTAAAACGCCCAAAGCCATTAAGGTTTCAACGGCTGGAATTTGCGTAAGTTTTACAAGCTCTCTTACAAGCTCACTAGCATTTGAAGCAACGCAACCTCCGCCTAAATAAAACAAAGGTTTTTTGGCTTCTTTTAAAAGCTCTGCAAGTTTTTTAATCTGCTTTGCATTACCTTTATAAGTAGGCTTGTAAGTTTTCATTATAAGTTCTTTAGAATAATCAAATTTGCCTAAAACCGCACTCACATCCTTAGGTATATCAATATGCACAGGTCCTTGTCTGCCGCTTCTTGCAAGATAAAAGGCTTCTTTAAGCACTCTTGGAAGCTCCTCAATGTGCGTTACAAGGTAATTATGCTTTACACAAGGGCGTGAAATTCCAACCGCATCTATCTCCTGAAAGGCGTCCGTGCCGATTAGAGAATTTGCAACCTGCCCTGAAATTAAAACCAAAGGAATGGAATCGCTATAAGCCGTAGCAAGTCCCGTAATAGCGTTTGTAAAGCCCGGACCGCTCGTAACAATGGCAACTCCAACCTCCCCGCTCACTCTTGCATACGCATCTGCAGCGTGAAGTGCTGCTTGCTCGTGCCGGACTAAAATATGCTTAAAATATTTTTGTTTGTAAATTTCATCGTAAATGTTTAAAGCTGCACCTCCGGGATAACCAAAGACAACTTTAACTTTTTCTTCTTTTAAAGCCTCGCAAATCATTTGCGAACCGCTGATTTGTTTCATTATTTTTCCTTAAATTTGCTAAAAACAGACTTGAAAATTATAACAATTTTTTAAGTTTTTTACTACAATTCTCATTAAAAACTCAAAAAAATTATAAGCTAAATTTACAAATTTACCACAAATATTCTAGCCCTCAAATCCTCTTTCTTCAAAAATCGCCTTATCCGCAAAACGCGATTCTTCTTTTAAGAAAAACACATCTACTGTGCCTACCGGACCATTGCGGTTTTTGCCTACTATGATTTCAGCGTTTTCTTGTTTGGGGTGAGGAGTGAAAATTTTATTATAAGGCTTATCTTCGGCTTTTGCTCTGTTTTCTCTTTCTTTTTCTTCTTGTTCTCTATAAATTTCATCGCGATAAACAAACAAAATCGTATCCGCATCTTGTTCTATAGCTCCACTTTCACGCAAATCACTAAGCATAGGTCTTTTGTTCGAGCGGCTTTCTAAAGAGCGGTTAAGCTGCGAAAGTGCAATAATTGGCATATTTAATTCTCTTGCTAAAAGCTTAAGTCCACGCGAAATTTCACTCACTTGCAAGTGTCTGTCTGTAAATTTCGAACTACTCATCATAAGCCCTATATAATCAATCACACAAAGTTCTATATTTTCTTTACTTGATTTAAGCTTTCTTAAAAACGAACGCACCTCGTTAATGCTTGCATAACCGCTATCGTAAATGTAAAATTCTTTTTCGTTAAGTGTGTTGCACGCATCGCTTATCCTTTCCCATTCGTTGTCGTTTAAATCGCCTGTGATGATCTTTTGCAAGGCTATGGAGGTTTTAGCCGCTAACATTCTTTGCAGAATTTGCGTTGCAGGCATTTCAAGCGAAAACATTACTACGCCTTTATTAAGCTTTAAAATTTTATCGATGAAATTTAAGCACAAGGTCGTTTTTCCCATACCCGGTCTTGCTGCTATGATGATTAGTTCGCCTTTTTTAAAGCCTTTTGTAAGAGAATTTAGCTCCTTAAATCCCGTATCAAGCCCTATGAGACCTTTATTTTCAGCACTTAGTTCTTTAAGCTTTGCAAATTCGTCCATAAGCTCTTGTAAAACGATTTCTACCTCTTTAATCCCCCTTGAATTTGCCCTGTTACTAAGCTCGAAAAGATCCTTTGAAATTTCATCGGTAATCTCACTTACAGAGCGATCATCATTAATCTTACTTGGCAGGAGTTGGGCGAAATTTAAAAGCTGTCTTTTGACCGATTTTTCCTTAAGTTCTTTCGCATAAGCGACAAAATCGACCACAGAAGGAGTAGAAATAATCTCGTTTAAAACTTGCTCGTCAAGCTTTTTATGTTTTTTTAAAAAACTCAAACTAAGCGGTTCGCCTGCATTCACACAAGCCATCATAGCCTTAAAAACTTCCGTGTGAGCCTTAAGGTAAAAATCATTCGCTTCAATCTCTGTAAGTACACAAGAAAACGCATCTTCGCTACACAAACAAGCATTTAAAACAGCTCTTTCAAGGTCTAAATCAAAATATTCACTTTGCATTTTTTACTTTCTTAGAAAATTCTCGCATTAAATTTGAAATCTTAGCAAATAAAGGCTTAAAAAATGAAATTCTACTCGTTTTAAAATTTAGCTTTTAATTTGTGTTGAAATTTCGCTAAATTTATTTTATTATAAGCAAAATATAAACTTAATTTAAGTAAAATTGAGGCTTTATTTCACACGCATCAATCCTTTTAGCTTGATTTTAAAAGGGTGCGGAGGAAAAAGCTAAATTTAAGGAGAAAAATTTATGGTTAGTATGAGGGATTTGCTCGAGTGCGGCGTACATTTTGGGCATCAAACAAGAAGGTGGAATCCGAAGATGAAAAAATTTATCTTTGGCGAGAGAAAAGGTATCTATGTCATAGACTTGCAAAAGACTCTAAGGTATTTTAGATACACTTATAATGTAGTACGCGACGCTGCTTTAGAGGGCAAAACTATACTTTTTGTCGGCACGAAAAAGCAAGCTGGCGGAGCGATTAAAGAATACGCCGAAAAATGCGGTATGCCTTATGTTAATCATCGTTGGCTTGGCGGTATGATGACGAATTTTGATACTATAAGACAATCAATTAGAAAATTAGAAGTCATTGAAAAAATGGAAGAGGATGAGAGCATCAAGCTTTTAACGAAAAAAGAAGCCTTAATGCTTACAAGAAAAAAAGAAAAGCTTCTTGCTTATCTTGGCGGGATTAGGTATTTAAAAATGCAGCCGGATATGATTTTCGTCATCGATACGGTTAAAGAAAAAATTGCCGTGCAAGAAGCAAACAGGCTTAAAATTCCTGTGGTTGCTCCTTTGGATACGAATTGTGATCCGGATTTGGTAACTTATCCTATTCCAGGAAATGACGATGCTATCCGTTCTATCCAGCTTTTCTGTCAAGAAATGGCTGAAGCGATTAACGAAGGAAAAGCCTTAAGAGAGCAGGATGAGGGCGAGAATGCAAAGCAAGAGGACGAGATTATTAGCGATGAAGAAAAACAAGAAATACTTAATGAATTAATGAGTGAAGAAGATTTTGAAGAGGTGCAAGAATAATGGCTGAAATAACTGCTGCGATGGTAAAGGAATTAAGAGAAAGCACAGGTGCTGGAATGATGGACTGCAAAAACGCCCTTAAAGAAACGGAAGGAGATTTTGATAAAGCCGTTCAACTTTTAAGAGAAAAAGGCTTAGGCAAAGCCGCAAAAAAGGCAGACCGCTTAGCAGCTGAGGGTTTAGTAAGCGTTAAAATTAGCGATGATTTTAAAAGTGCTACCTTAAGCGAGATAAATTCAGAAACGGATTTTGTCGCTAAAAACGAGCAGTTTATAGCCCTTACTAAAGATACCACTGCTCACATTCAAAGCAAGGGTTTGCAAGATATAGAAGAGCTTCACTCAAGCACAATAAACGGCGTGAAATTCGAGGAGTATTTAAAAAGTCAAATTGCAACCATAGGAGAAAACTTAGTTGTTCGCAGGTTTGCGACCTTAAAGGCTGGAGAAAAAGGCGTTGTAAATGGCTATATCCACACGAACGGACGCGTGGGCGTGATTATCGCAGCAGCGTGCGAAAACGAGGAAGTTGCGAAAAAAACTCAAGGCTTTTTAAAGCAGATTTGTATGCATATAGCGGCGATGAAACCGCTTTTTTTAAGCTATAAAGAACTTGATGATGATTTTATAA
>CAZWYE010000002.1:0-23379 GCA_964637895.1 uncultured Campylobacter sp.
CAGAATTTAGGGCGTCAAAGCATTTTTGACTTTGTTCTAAAGAAAAAATCAAGGTTGCATTCACACTTATGCCTTCTTTCATAAGTTCGAACATCACCTCATAACCGGCGTTTGTAGCAGGAATTTTCATCATCACATTTTCCCTGCCAATAGCCGTAAAAAGTCGCTTTGCTTCGCCTAAACTCAAAGCAGTGTTATCATAAAATCTAGGGTCAATTTCAAAACTGATAAAGCCATCATCTTGCTTAAAAAATTTAAAAGCAAGTTTATCCGCTGCCTTTTGAATGTCTAAAATGGCGAGTTCTTCGTAAATTTCTTTGGCTTTTTTGCCTTTTAATCGGAGTATTTTTTCTTTATAAAATTTTGAATTTAAAATGGCGTTTTTGAAAATGCTAGGATTTGAGGTCGCCCCGTTTATCTTGCCATTTAGCAGACTTAAAAATTCATTATCTAAAAAACTATTTTCTATAAAATCACACCACAAAGAAAAATTTCTCATTTTATCACCTTTATAAGCTCTCTTAAATCCTTAATATCCACGCAAAAATCGGCTTTAGTCTTTAAAATTTCTTTGGCACAAAAGGCGATTTTGAGCCCACTTTCTTCAAACATTGCAAGATCATTCGCCCCGTCTCCAACGCACATCACTTCTTCTTTTTTTAAATTTAAAAAATTTTTAAGTCTTTGTAGCATTAAGCCTTTGGAATTTGAAAACATCATTTCACCTCCAACTAAGCCCGTGAGTTTGTCATCTTTATGATGTAAAAAATTTGCAAAAGCAAGTTTAAGTCCTAGCTTTTTCATAGCAGGTGTTACGCCCTCGTGGAATCCTCCGCTAAAAACGACGCATAAGATATTTTTGGACTTTAAAAATTCTATAAGCTCGAAGCTTCCGTTCATCAAGGGTAAATTTTCGCCTATTTCTAGGACTTTTTGATAAGGCATTCCTTTAAGCAAAGATACTCTTTGAGTTAAACTTTCAAAAAAATCAATACCCAAACTCATAGCCTTGTGGGTGATTTTTTTAACCTCATCACCCACTCCGTAAGCTTCGGCTATTATGTCTATAGTCTCGCCGTCCATTAAGGTAGAATCAAAATCAAAAACGCAAAGTTTTATCATTAAAATTCACGCTTGAGTAGAGCTTCAACCTTTAAAATCGTTAAGATACTATCATCTCTTTTGCCTATGCCATAGATCATACCCTTGTCTTTTACTAAAGTTTCAGGTGGCGGGTCTATCCTGCTTCTGTGAATTTTGATAGCTTCTGTTAATCTGTCTATGACAAAACCTGCGCTTCCGCCCGTTCCGTTGCCGTTGTTTTCGCCTCTTAAGACTATGTATCTTGTTTGAGGAGTAACTTTGGAATTTCCTAAATGAAATCTTTGAGCTAAATCTATAAGAGGCATAACATTACCTCTCATATTAAACACTCCTAAAACATAGTCAGGAACACTAGGAACTCTGGTGTATTCTATAGGCTTAATAATCTCTTGGATATTAAGAATAGGAATGGCGTATTCCTCCTCTCCTACGATAAAACCTACGAGCTGAATGATATCATCATCATTTTGTTCTTCGCCGGGACCAGCTAACTGAGTTTGCTGTTTCTTTAAAATATTTTCTAATTTTTCATTACTCATATCTTATCCTAATTTTAAATTCTTGCGGACTACATTTTCTAAGTATTCTGCAGAATAAGGCTTGGTAATATAATCGGTCATTCCCACTTCAACGCCTCTTAAACGGTCTGTTTTGCTCGTCCTTGAAGTAACGGCTATGAGAGGAAGTTGTCTGTATTTAGAGTATTTCCTAATCTCACTCGCTAAGGTGTAGCCGTCCATTCTTGGCATTTCAATGTCGATTAGCATCACATCGATATCGTGGTCACCTGATTTTACGATATTAAGCGCTTCAACCCCGTTCGTAGCTTCAATCACGGTTACTCCGGTCAGTTCTAAAGCCTTTTGCATCAAGCCTCTGTCCATCTTTGAATCATCGACGATTAAGACCTTATAATCGCTTGGTTTTTCTTTAGGTTTTTTAGCGCTTGCTTCGATTTGTGCTTTGATATCGACTTTAATTTCTTTTGCCATATCCATCATAGAGCCTACATCGATGATGAGCGTAACCCTACCATCGCCACGAATCGTAGCTCCTGCTATACCTTGAATGTTTTGCAAATAATCGCCCATAGATTTAATAACGATTTCCTCTTGCCCTACCAAAGCATCTACTATAATACCAAGCTTTGATTCTGCTACGCCTATGACAACCACATAAGTTTGCTCGCTACTTTCAAGCACTTGCTTGACGCCAAAAACATCAGAAAGCCTCACAAGAGAAAGCACCTCATCTCTTAAACGCAAGACATTTTTGCCCTCTATGGTGTAAATATCATCAACAGGCACTCTCACAGTTTCAAGCACCGAAGCTAAAGGAATGGCGTAAGTTTCCTCTTGAGTTCCAACAAGCAAAGACTGGATAATAGCAAGAGTGAGCGGAATTTTAAGCTTAAAGGAGCTTCCCTCGCCAAGTTCGCTATCTATTTCTATCACGCCGTTGAGTTTTTCGATATTAGTCTTAACAACATCCATTCCAACGCCACGACCCGAAACATTCGTAACCTTAGCCGCCGTTGAAAATCCCGGTTTGAAAATAAGAGCAAAGGCTTCTTTGTCCGTCATTTGCTCCGCTTCTTTTTCGGTAATCAAATTCTTTTCAAGTGCTTTAGCCTTAAGTCCCACAGGATCAAGCCCTTTTCCATCATCAGTAATCTCAACAACTATGTGATTTCCTTCGTTGTAAGCCTTAAGCTGAACCACGCCTCTTTCTGGCTTACCCGCTGCAACGCGTGCTGCAGGGTCTTCAACTCCGTGGTCGCACGAATTTCTAATCATATGCATAATAGGATCGCCAATTTCCTCGACTATGGACTTATCAAGTTCGGTTTCCTCACCGCTTATTTCAAGTTCGATTTGCTTTCCAAGCTCACGGCTTAAATCCCGCACAACTCTTGGAAATTTGTTGAAAACTTTAGCAATAGGTTGCATTCTCGTTTTCATAACGGCAAGTTGCACATCTGTTGTGATAATGCTTAGTTGGCTAACGACTTGATTAAGCTCTTCAAGGAATTTCTCGCCCTCGTATCTCTCCTCGACATCGTCATAAATTTTAATCAAGCGGTTCTTACCCAAAACAAGCTCACCTATGAGATTCATCAAATGATCAAGCCTCTTAACCTCAACGCGTATAGTTTGATCAATAGAACTTCCTCCGCCTGTGGCTGGGACTTTTTTATCTCCGCCGCTTACTGGTGCAGGAGCTGCTGCCGGTTTAGTCGGGCTTGGTTTTGCAACACTTGCTTGGGTTGCGTTTTGTTTCTTTTGTGCTCTTCTTACTTGATCCTCAGCCTTTCTAACCTTTAAAAGCCTTTCTATTTCTGCTTCAACTTCAGAATCGCTAAGCTGATTGACATCAACTTCAGGCTCTTCCTCCTTAGGAGTTTCTTCTTTAGGCTCTTCTTTTTTCTCCTCAACCGGTGGCGTAGGAGTCGCCATCTGGCTTGAATCGCTTGGTGCTTCGCCCTCTGAAATAGCCGTGAGTCTTGCACAAATAGGCTCTATATCCATACCTATAGCCGTATCATTGCCATTATCGCGGATACAATTTAGCAGAGTTTTCATCTTATCAATGGACTCTAAAACCACATCCATAATGTCCGGATTGATTTTTAAATCCCCGTGTCTTGCTTTGTTTAAAACATCTTCCATATGATGAGTGAGTTTGGTTAAAACATCAAAATTTAAAAAGCTTGATGAACCCTTAACGGTATGTGCGACGCGAAAGATTCTATTTAGTAATTCTAAGTCCTCCGGATTACTCTCAAGCTCTACTAAATCGTGGTCGATCTGCTCAACTAGCTCAAAAGCTTCAACCAAAAAGTCTTCAAGTATTTCTTGCATATCTTCCATATCTCACCCCTTACTTTGATGTTTTTTCAAAATATTAGAAACCTCACCAAAGAAATCACTTGCATTAAATTTAACCAAGTAAGCTTCTCCACCGGCTTCTTGAACGCCTTTTTCGCTCATAAATTCATTCGACAAAGACGAGTTGAAGACTATAGGAATATCCTTAAACCTTGCATCTTCTTTAACACGGGCAGCAAAATGGAAGCCGTCCATTTGTGGCATTTCCACATCGCTTATGATAATCTTTAAAGTATCTCTAAGATTATCGCCATAAAGTTGTGCAAACTCTTCTAGCCTATGAAGTCCCTCAGCTCCGTCCTTAGCCTCCAAGACTTGAAGGCCCATTTGTTGCACCATATCCCTAAGTCTTTTTCTAGCGGTTACGCTATCGTCCAAAATAAGAGCCGTTCCGCTGAATTTCTCAACCGCACCGGCTTCTAGTTCAGTCTTAGGCGTGTAAATTCCCAAGTCCTCAACCACGCTCTCAAGGTCTAAAATAAGCAAAACCTCGTCATTTTCTATACGCGTTACACCTGTGATTTTACCTTTATCCAGCGCTCCACTTCCCGAAGAAAAAGTAGCCGGCTCTATGTCTTTCCAGTTAATGCGACGAATTCTCTTTGCTTCGTGTATGATAAAACCTATGAGTATGTTGCTAAATTCCGTGATGATAACACGCGGTTTTAGCATAGCACTTTCTGGCTCGGTGATTTGCATCCATTTGGCAAGATTTACCACCGGAATAACAACCCCACGAAGATCAAAAATTCCCTCGATATAATCAGGCACACCCGGAAGTTCGGTCAAAGTTGGAATTTTGATAATCTCTCTAACCTTAGAAACATTAACTCCATAAATTCCCTCATAAACCCTGTCGCGTCCTTGCTTAAAGATACGAAAATCAACAAGCTCCATTTCATTCGAACCTGTTTTCACGACATTTTCATCAAACATTATTGACCCCTAAAGTTTGCATTGTAGAAATTTAATTTTCTGCCCGAATTCTACTATAAAAAAACTTTTCTCGTATGCAAAACTAGCAAGGTTAAAGTATTTGATATTTTCCTCATCTAAAAGAAAATTTTGATGATAATGCCCCTCTAAAACAAAGCTCTTATCTGCTTTAAATTTTGCATATCTTTTTCTTGCTAAAAGCTCGAAATTTTCTATCTTTGAATAGATTTTTTTGCGTTTTTGATTTTTAAGAATTTTTTTAGAAATAGCACTAAAACTTAGCTTATCTAAGATATTTAAAAAACGCAACAAACAAGCGTTTCTTAAGGATTTTAACGCAAATTCCAAAAAAGGATTTAAAAAAATATCGCCGTGTGCGAGGTGAAATTTCATTTTTTCATCTTTACTTGTATGCAAAACTAAGGCTTGTTTTTCAAGCGTAAAGACCTTGACCTTTTTAAAAAAACAAGACAAGTTAAAATCGTGATTCCCCTCCAAATAAAAAATTTCCATATCCTTTGCAAGTTCCTCTAAAAGCTCTATATAAGGCTTTGCAAAGCTGTGAGTTGCAGAAATTTCACCGATTAGCAAGTCAAAAATATCGCCCATTAAAAAAAGTTGAGGGCATTTAAGTTTTTTATTTTTTAAAGCCTGTAAAAATTCCCAAAATCCTCGCCTTTCATCGTTTTCGTGGGCATCGGCAATGAAAATCGCACCCTCTAAAACCCTACTCAATTTTGCTTTTTCCAAAATTTAAAATTCTAAAGGCTCATAAGCTATGGAGACTATCTCAAATTCGCTCTCGCCCTTTGGCAGACGTACCTTAAATTCCTCCCCTACTTTTTTACCAAGCATAGCCCTTGCAAGGGGCGAAGATACCGAGATATAGCCTTTTTCTAAATTCCCCTCGTTAATTCCTACCAAAGTGTATTTACTCTCTTTTTCGCTTTCTAAGTCCATAATCACCACGCTTGAACCAAATTTCACACTCTCGTGCGTGTAGCTTGAAGGATCAATCACCTCTGCCATTGCTAAAAGCGCGCTAAGTTCGCTAATGCGACTTTCTATTAAGGCTTGTTTTTCCCTTGCAGCGTGGTATTCGGCGTTTTCTTTTAAATCCCCGTGACTTCTTGCAATGTCAATTTCCTTTACAACCTCCGGCCGATCTTTTGTTTTAAGCCTTTCTAACTCGCCCCTGATTTTATCAAAACCGAATTGACTCATAGGTTCTTTTTGCATTGTTTTTCCTTTCAAATTTCATTTAGTATTTTAGCTAAATTTTTTGCACTTCCAAATTTTAAATACTCTTTTAAAAAGTCCAAATTATCAAAAAAGCCCTTATAATCGTAGTTTTCATACGCTTTAAAAAGATTTTTTACACTTACTTCTTCTTGTAAAAATTCCGGATTTAGAGCGCTTTTTCCTGCAAAATCGCAAAAAATATTTGCTAAGCCTATGTGTTTAAGCTTTACAAAAAGCCTTGCAAGGAAAATATCAAGCCATTTTGCTTTATAAGCTAGGATAAAAGGCACTCCAACAAGTGCAGCCTCCAAAGTCGCCGTTCCGCTACAAATAAAGGCAAAGTCCGCTTTTTTAAGTACTTTGGGCGTGTTGCTTTCAACCTTAAAACCTCTTGTATCACCATAAATTTCAAGCTTATTAAGCCTAAATTCTGGCACACAAAGCACTTTTTCTCCGCTAAATTTCGCTCCTAGCTCCCTAAAAATCGGCATTAGCCTTTTAATCTCACTAGATCTTGATCCGGGCAGAAAGGCTATGATTTTTTCATTTTCTTGCTTTTTTAAAATCGCGTTTAACTCATTTTTGTCCTTAAATTCCTTAATCTCATCTAAAAGCGGGTGTCCTACAAAAATGCTTTTGCTAAAAAATTTCGCATCAAAAGGCAGAATCGAGGCTAAAATATCAAAATGACTTTCAATCACAGGGATTCGCCCCTTTTTCCACGCCCACACTTGAGGCAAGATATAATAAATCCTTTTCGTTTTCGAACCCGCCTTTTTAAGAGCCTTTGCTAAGGGAATGTTAAAGGCTGGAGAATCTATGCAAAGCACACAACTAATGGAGTTTGCAAGGGCTTTTTGTTTTGTGGGGTTTTTAAATTCTGTTTGTGTGCTTTGCTCTGCTAAATTTGTTGAATTTTTAGAATCTAAAGCTAAATTTGCTGCAGAATTCGCGCAATTTTCAGCATGATTCAAAGTAGAATCCGCTAAATTTAATTTTTCGCTTTCTAAAACAAGCTTTGTAAGCTCTTTTATCGCTCTTTTTGCTTTAAAAATCAAGGGCACAACCTCCACAAAGCCCATAGCAGAAAACTCGTGTGAGCTAAAAAGCGGCTTAGATTTTAGCTTAAACTCCTCGCACAAAGCTTCATCAAAAATCCCACAAAGCCCAAATGTGCCAAATTCCCTCTCATAAACCTTTAAAATCTCTTTTAAATGCAGATTCGCCGAGGGTTCTAAAGCACAGACAAGAAAGGTTTTCATTAAAATCCTTATTTAATAGCACACTTTTATATTTTTATTTTTGCTTTTTAAATTTAGTAAATCCTCTAGCTCTATGTCCGCAAATGCACTTATATAGATGTGTGCTTGCGTGTTTTTGCTTAGAATTTCTTGCACTTTTTCATCGCTTTCTATCAAGTAAAAATCCTTTTGGCATTGATAAAGCTTATTTTTAACAAGCTCTTTTAGTTCTTTATTTAGTGGTTTTGTGCTTTTTAGTGCTAAATTTCTTGCCTTTTCAAAGGCACTAAGTGTGCTTTGCTCTTTTAAATTTAAGCTATCTTCTTCATCGCTTATGATTTTTGGTTTATCTACTAGAGAATACACGCAAAAGCCTAAGTCTAAATTCTTATTTGCACTTGCTATTTTTTCTCCTGCTCTTTTTACGCGCTCTATGGTTATATCGCCAATAACAGGTTTCTCGCTTTTTAGCTCGTTTTTGCAAAAATCATAAGCGGCTTTTTTAGACTCTTTAATCTCCTCATCAAGTTGCACCAGTATAAACTCTCTATTTCCTCTATCCTCTGCATTTAGCTCCATTACCGCTTGCGCGGTTGTTCCGCTTCCTGCAAAAAAATCAAGTATGATTTCTGATTCTTTTTCTAAACTATTAGGCTGCAAGGTATCCCCCAGTAGAATCGTTATTTGCCGGAGTTGTTGGTTTAGGATTATCAAAAGGCGATTCGCCAAAAATTCTATTAAGCTCTTTTTTGCCGTCTGTGAAATTTTCTATATAAGATTTCATAACATTCGTGCCTACAGAATCTAAAAATCTTTTTACTCTTGGAACTTTACTTTCGTTTTCGTAAAATTCTATTAAATTTTCTTTTATCATTTTTTCCATAGTTTCTTGTGTGAAACGCCAACCTGTAGCTGGTATTTTGCAAGGCTTTTTGGTAATGAGGTGTAAAAGCTCATAAGTTGCGGCTTTGCCTGTGGCTAAAGGAGCTGATATATCGGAGATACAATAAGCTTGATAGCGTCCTTCTTTAAATTCTACAAATTCATAAAGTGTAATGCCCTTTAAATGCTTGTTTGCTTTGTAAAAATCCTTAAGCATTTTTGTGGTTTGTTCTTTGCTTAGTTTATCCTTAGTCGCCTTAGCTAAAATAGCCTGAACCTCATCAAAGACCGGTTTTTTAATCCTAAAAAAGCTACTCTGCTCTGCTATGCTTTTATCTTTTGCATAGCAAAGTATGTATTCGTGCGTGTTGCTAGTGGTTTTTGAAAGGTTTTTTGTAGCATTTTTTATCCATATGAAATTTTCAATAAAATTCCCCTCCCCAAAAATCTCATCGCAAAGCAGTTTTAAATTCGCTTGTTCGTTATCATCAATACTTATAAAAATAACTCCGTCCTCGCACAAAAGTTCTCTTAAGAATGTTAAACGAGCAAAAAGCATTGAGAGCAGATTATCTCTTGTAATAGCATTATCATAGCTTATAAGCAAATTTAAAAGTGCGGGATAATTATCGCCTATGATGAGCTTGTGCGTAAGTTTTTCTTGAGAGAAACTTAAATCCTCACGCCTTTTAAGATAAGAAATATTTCTCGTGCTTTTTTCAAGTCTTACATCAAAGTGAAAGCCCTTTCGTTTGTAGTTTATCCCTAAGGCTACAAGTTGTAAAACCTCCTTTGCATTCCCTGTCTTTTGTATAAGCTTTATTAAAAACTCTGCATTTTGTGTCTCTAAAATTCCCGCTTCGTTTTTTTCTTTTATCCTTTGAATTTCTTGTTGTTTAAATTCCTCTAAACTTTGCATAGCCTCTCCTTCTTTGAGTTTTAAAACATTATAATATTTTTAAGTTTTAATTTTGCTTTTTATGTTTAAAATCCTAAAATGTGCTTGTAATGCTATTTATTGGGCTAAAATCTTACGATTTTATTGCAAGTTGAGCCTAAATTTTCAATCTCACAACACACTTCGTCGTTTTCTTTTAAGAATTTTGGCGGATTAAAGCCCATTCCAACTCCGCTTGGCGTTCCCATAGATATGATGCTTGCTGCCTTTAAACGCATTGCAGCACTAAGTTCTTCTAAAACATAAGCTATATCAAAGATGAAAAATTCCGTGTTTGAGTTCTGCCTTAACTCGCCATTGACATAGGTTTTTAAAGCAAGTTTTGGAGGATAAGAAATCGCGTCTGCACTCACCAAATAAGGTCCCATAACCGTGCCTCCTTCTAAGCTTTTTGCACGGTAAAATTGCTTATGCTTTTTTTGCAAATCCCTTGCGGAAATATCATTTATGATAGTGTAGCCGAAGATAAAGTCTTTTGCCTCTTTTGCCTTGATTTTATACGCATCTTTAGCCAAAACTACGCCAAGTTCGCACTCATAATCAAGCTCTTTTGTAACGCTTTGGTGTAAAGGAAGTTTTGCATAAGCTCCGCTTGCGGTATTTACTCTTTTGCTAAAATATACAGGAAATTCCCTTTTTTCAAATTCCTCGCCTTTAAACCTAGCCGATTCTTTTGCGTGGTCTAAAAAATTTATACCTAAACAAATAATATCTTGCAAAGGCTCTTCAATGGGTGCTAAAATTTGTTCTTTATTTAGCTTTAAACTTGGGGCTTGTTCGATATTTTTAAGTTTTTCTTTATAGTTTTGAAAATTTAAAATAAACGCGTTTAAATCCTTTGCGTCTATGCCTAAATCCTTAAAGCAAACTGCCTCTTCTTTAGAATTTAAAACGCCTAAATGTGGCGTTTTGTTTAAAAGAAAATTTACAAATTTCATTTTTTAAGCTCCTCGCTAAGCTTTGGCGGAAAATTCTCAAGATAAATACTCCTACTTGGAAAAGCAAAAGAAAGCCCATTTTTCTCTACTATTCTCATCACTTCAAGCAGAATTTGATGCCTTGCTTCCCTAAAATCCTTGCCTGAAATGGCTTTGATATAAAAATCAAGCTCTATATTAATAGAACTTTCGCCAAAATCACTCAAGGTTACATAAGAAGCCTTTTTATAGCCTTCTAAATCATCGATTGAAACCAAATTCTGGCGGTATTTTGTTTTGTAGTCTCCATATTTTAAAGCACCGTCATCTTGATGAGCGATTAAAGGGCAGGTATTGACAAATTCTTTCAAATCTTTCACGCAAGCTTCAAGCTGAGTAGCACTTGCATCGTAGGTTACGCCTATGTAGCTTTTCATTCTGCGTCCCATCTGTCTTCGGCTTAGATTTTCTATATTTGCAGCCATAATGGCTGAATTTGGTAAAAACACCAAAGAATTATCAAAGGTTCTAATACTTGTTTTTCTAAGCCCTGTTTCAACGACATTTCCCTCGATTCCTGCAACCTTTATCCAATCTCCTTGATTGAAACTATCATCAAATAAAAGAAGCACCGAAGCAAAGAAATTTGCGATAATATCTTTAGCCGCTAAAGCAACCGCTAAACCGCCTATTCCTAGTGAAGCTATGATGGCTGAAATGTTAAAACCAAGATGAGATAAAACAAAAAGTATGGCGATGATGATTACGACAAAATATAGAATTTTCACGGCTAAATTTATAATCTCTCTTTTTCCACTTTTTTCTGCGAATTTAGAGATGAAAACCACGCCGTAGCTGTCTAAAACAACAAGCAAGGTCCAAGTAATAAAGATTGCATAAATGATATAAAAAAGATTAGACATTTTAAGCGGAACCGGACTTGGATAAAAGGCTATGGAAATACAAATGCTTACGGCATAAATAACGAGCAAATAACCTATAGGTTTTTTAATCTTTTCTACGAAGATATTTTTAATGGCATTAGCGTCAAAGTCTTTATTGCGGTAAATCACCTTAACAAGAAAGAAATAAAGCACATAAGAAAAAGTCTTTCTTAAAGAAGCAAACACCACTATCACTAAGATAGAAACTATGATTTTACCGCTGTTGAAAATATTAATATTTGCGATTTCGTTGATTTTATCTATCCAAATTTGAAGCTTTAAAACGCTGAAAAAATAATTGCTTTGCAATAAATTCGCATTATCTTTAAGATAAGTGAAAATTTCATTGTAAGAATTTATAATAAGCTCAATTCTCTTTTCTTTCTCTTCAAGCTCCTCTAATTCTTGAGAATTCTTAATCTTTTCTTTTTGTTCTCTTATGTCAAATTGCGTATCGTTTTTAAGCTTTTCTAAGGCTTGGCTTATGGTTTTTTTAAGCGTTTGGCTGTCCGTGTTGTTTTTAAAAAGCTCTTGAGTTTCCAGCAAAGAAGAATAAAAACTCTCAATCGCCTTTAAATGCGTCAAGTCAAGCGTGGTTTTTGCATAAACAAAATCATTTTTTTTGCTTTTATTTTGCAAATTTTCAAGCTCTTTTTTGATTTTGAAAAAGGTTTGGGATTTGTCTTCATCGACTCTTTGTTCGACGATTAGAGCGGGAATTCTCTCAAGGATTTGATATTTTTTTCTTTTGAAATCACTTAAAATTTCCTTACTTGCGTTTTGTTCTTTACTTTTATATTCTGTTAATTTCTCGTTTAAATCAATATACTCGCTCACTAAATCATAAATTTGCTCCTGTGCTTCCTCAACCAAAGCCACACTTTCGTTTGTGTCAAGGCTTTGATTTTCATCAGAATTTTCAGCAAAAACACTAACAAAAAAAAGCATTAAAACCAAAAGAATTTTTTTCATTTTTCCCTCCTGTGTTGAATAAGACTAAAGCTCTTATTTTGCATATCATACTCATAAATTTCACCCGTTTCTATAATGTAATACCAAGCGTGAATTTCCATTCTGCCATTATCTAAAGCTTCTTGAATGTTTGGATAAGTAAGGAGATTCTGCAAGGAATTTAAAAGATTTAACTTTTCAGTGAGCCAAGAACGCATAGCTAAATCTTCTTTTGCAAAGCACAAAACATCGCGTTTTATGTGCTCTAAAATGCTAAGCCATTTTTTAAAATTTGGAGCGGTGCTAAATTCTTGCTCGTCCGCATAAAGTGCGTTGCAGCCTCCGCAGTTGCTGTGTCCGCAAACGACTATGTTTTTAACTTTTAAGGCATTTATGGCGTATTCAATCGCCGAAGTTGTCGCTAAATAATCACTCCCTATGTGATAAGGCGGAATGATATTTGCGACATTTCTTATGACGAAAAGATCGCCCGGACCGGTATTTGTGATTAAATTTGGAATCACTCTAGAATCAGAACAACCTATGAAAAGCGTGTGCGGGTTTTGCTTGTTTTTAAGCCTTGCAAAAAGCTCCTTGTGTTCTTTGAAATCTTCTTGCATAAATTTGATAGCACCTTTGATTAAATCTTGCATTTATAATCCTAAAATTTCGATTAAAATGTAAATTATAACAAAGATTTGCTAAAACTTGAAATTTCGAATTTTTTATAATTTTTTTACTTCTTATTAAGTTTTTTATGTTAGATTTTCACAAAAAATTTAACAGAAAGGAAATTTATGAATCTTTACGATAGAGATTATTCTAAATCAAGAGAATTTACAACTTCACACGCAACAAGTGAGCTTAGTGCTTTCATTAAGCAAACTTACCAGCTTTTTGCGGCTTCTTTGCTTGCTGCGAGTGTGGGTGCTTATGTGGGAGTTTTCGTTTTAGCTCCTTTGTTTGTGCAATCAGTAGCGACTTTTTGGATACTTTTTGCGGTTGAGATTGGTCTGCTTATAGGCTTAATGGTAAAAAAAAGAGAAGCACCGCTTAATTTAATCTTGCTTTTTGGTTTTACTTTTTGCTCAGGGCTTACCCTTGCTCCTGCACTTATACTCACTCTTGCTTCCCCGCAAGGCGGAGTTATCATAGCTCAAGCCTTTACTTTAACAACGGTTGCTTTCGGGTCTTTAAGCATTTTTGCTATGAACACAAAAAGAGATTTCACTACTATGGGAAAGGCTCTTTTTATCGTTTTAATCGTCGTTATAGCAGCGTCTTTGCTTAATCTTTTTGTACAAAGCAGTCCTTTAATCCTTGTTATTTCAGGCGTTGCTGCGATTTTGTTTTCTTTTTATATACTTTACGATACGCAAAATATCATTCGTGGAAACTATGAAACGCCTATTGAGGGTGCGGTCGCTCTTTATCTTGACTTTGTCAATCTTTTCATTTCTCTTCTTAACATATTAAGAAGTATCAACCGCTAATTTCTAAATTCTGTGGGAATTTTCCCATAGAATTTTAATTTTTAAGCTAAAATTTGCTAACATTTTCATTTTAATTTCAAAATACTAGGAAAGCTTATGATCACTCTTTTGGTTATCTTGCAGTTTGTTATTGTCGTTATTATTTGTATAGCTGTTTTACTTCAAAAAAGCTCAAGCATGGGACTTGGTGCTTATAGCGGAAGCAACGAAAGTCTTTTTGGTGCTAAGGGTCCGGCGGGATTTTTAGCTAAATTTACTTTCGTAATGGGTCTAATTCTTATCGTAAATACCATATCTTTAGGCTATCTTTATAACACGGCGAGTAAGAATTCTTTAGCAGAAAAAATCATAGAAACAAATACCAGCATTCCAAGTGCGCCAACAAGTCAAATTCCACTTGCTCCAAGTGCGCCACAACTTCCAAACGAAACGAACACCACGAATTAAAGGGAAACAATGTTAGATGAAATTTTTACCAAGCAAAAAAATCAAAGCAAAAAAAGCCTTGAAGCCTTAAAAAAGGAATTTACGACCCTAAGAACGGGTAAGGTTAATATACACATTTTAGACCATATACTTATCGATTACTACGGCTCTCAAACGCCTTTAAATCAAGTTGCAACCATACTTGCAAACGACGCTTCAACCTTAAGCATCACTCCTTGGGAAAAAACTATGCTAAAAACTATAGAAAGTGCCATAGCCGCCTCAAATATAGGCATAAATCCTAACAACGACGGCGAGAGCGTTAAGCTTTTTTTCCCGCCTATGACAAGAGAACAAAGAGAAGAAAATGTAAAACACGCTAAGGCTATGGGCGAAAAAGCAAAGGTTTCTATAAGAAATGTCCGCAAAGAAGCAAATGACGCTATAAAAAAGCTTGAAAAGGACAAAGCCCTTTCAGAAGATGAAGCTAAAAAGGCTTACGATGAGGTGCAAAAACTAACCGATACTTATATAAATAAGATCGATGAGAGCATTAAAAGCAAAGAAAGCGAACTTTTAAAGGTTTAAAATGGATTTAGAAAAGCTTTATAAAGAGCAAAAAGCCTTTTTAAGCGGACATTTTTTGCTAAGTTCTGGCAAACATTCAGGCTTTTATCTTCAAAGTGCAAAGGTTTTAGAAAATCCACTTCTTGCAGAAAAACTCTGCAAAGAACTTGCTAAAATCATACAAAGCTACGCCTTAGAATTTGATAGCATTTGCTCTCCAGCCTTAGGCGGATTGCTTGCAGGATACGAACTAGCAAGGGCTTGTAAAAAAAGATTTATTTTTACCGAAAGAGTTGATGGGAAAATGAGCTTAAGACGCGGTTTTGAAGTGAGAAACAAAGAAAAATTCCTCATCTGCGAAGACATTATAACCACAGGCGGAAGTGCTTTGGAGAGTGCGAAAGTTTTAGAGGGTTTAGGCGGTGAGGTTGTAGGCTTTGCAGCCTTAGCAAATCGAGGTTTTTGTAGCGTTACAAATTTAAACACAAAAGCAAAAGAAAACGCCAAGCTTCCTAAGAATTTGCCGCTTTTTGCCTTAGGAAATTTTGATTTTGAAATTTATGAAGCTAAGGATTGTCCTTTTTGCAAACAAGGAAGCAAGGCTGTAAAACCGGGAAGTCGTGGAAACTAAACAAAATTATGAAAACAAAGGCGAGAATTGCTTCAAGGTGGCTTAGATTCAAGGCTTTGCTTATAGATGTGTTTTTGATTTATGTGCCGATTTTGTATGCGTTTTATTTCGTGCTTGGTTCTAAAGAGGCTTTTTTAAACAATACTTTGGTAACTACTTTTTGCACTTTCGCCTTTGGTTTTATTCAGGCTTTGTTTTTAAGAAAAACGGCACAAAGTCCGGGTCTTAGGGCTTATGATTTATATTTGATTGACAAGAACACAGGTGGAAAACTTAGTTTTCTTAAAATTATTTTAAGATATATAATTTTTATTGCAAGTTTTGGGCTACTTTTTGGATTTTTTGTAAGCTTTTTAAGAAAAGATGGCTTAAATTTGCACGATATCTTAACGCAAAGTTGTATAGTAAGAAAGGTTTAAAAATGAAAAGAAAAAGAATTTATAATCCTCATTCGAATGAAACTTTAACAGAAAGAAAGGTTTTTTCAGGTACTCCGCACGGAATTTTAAATTTCACAAAAGCAAAATACACTTGGGCACTCAA
Source organism: uncultured Campylobacter sp. (assembly GCA_964637895.1). Lineage (GTDB taxonomy): Bacteria > Campylobacterota > Campylobacteria > Campylobacterales > Campylobacteraceae > Campylobacter_D. The sequence goes on from CAZWYE010000002.1 coordinate 15,724, forward strand.
ACTTTGGGATCTTATGGAGGCAAACACTTGGTTTCCAAAGGAAGTAGATACCACTAGAGATGCTCTTGATTATCGTTGCAATCTTACTGCTGGTGAGAAAAGAATGTATGATTTGGTTTGGTCTCAACTTATTTCAATGGACAGCTTTCAAACGAATAATCTTATAGATAATATTAATCCTTATATCACAGCACCCGAAATAAACGCCATTTTAGCAAGACAAGCTTATGAAGAAGCAAACCACTCAAAGTCCTATGCCGTAATGGTTGAAGCCGTTTGCGATAACACAGATTTAATTTATGAAATGGAAAAACACGATGAAATTTTAAGAGAAAAAAACGATTTTATTTCAAAAATTTATGAAGAATTAGCAGATGATGTTGATGATAATAAGCTTTTACTAGCTATGGTTGCGAATCAAATTTTAGAGGGCGTGTATTTTTACAGCGGTTTTACGGCGATTTATGCCCTTGCAAGAGCGGGTAAAATGCTAGGTTCAGCTCAAATGATTCGCTTTATTCAAAGGGATGAAATCACGCATTTACTTTTGTTTCAAAATATGATAAATTCAGTCCGCAAAGAAAGGCCGGATCTTTTTCACACCGAAAATACCAATAAAATTTATGAAATGTTTCAAAGAGCGGGAGAACTTGAGATCAAATGGGGCAAGTATATCACGCAAAATCAAATTATGGGCTTTACTGATGATATTATCGAGGAATACATTCGCTATTTGATAGACCAGAGGCTAGTTGCTATCAATCTTGACCGCCTTTATAACGCAAAACATCCTATAAAATGGGTCGATGACTTTTCTAAATTTAACGATCAAAGGAGCAATTTCTTTGAAAGCAAGGTTACAAATTATTCCAAAGGCAGCATAAGTTTTGATGATTTTTAAGCACAACTTAGCCTTACTTTGCGATTTTTACGAATTTATTATGAGTAATGGCTATTTTAAAAGCGGAAAAAAAGACCAAATTTGTTATTTTGATCTTTTTTTCCGCAAAATTCCCGATAAAGGAGAATTTGCTATTTTTGCAGGGCTTGAAAGTATTTTAAGCTTTATAGAAAATTTGCATTTTGAAAAAGAGGACATAGAATTTTTAAGAAAACAAGGGCTTTTTAGTGAGGAATTTTTAGAATTTTTAAGCACATTTAAATTTAGCGGTGAAATTTACGCACTGAATGAGGGCGAGGTCATTTTCCCCGACGAACCATTACTTTGCATCAAAGCAAAAACCATAGAAGCACAGCTTTTAGAAACTTTTTTACTCTTAAGCATAAATCATCAAAGTCTAATCGCCACAAAGGCAAACCGCATAGTAAAAGCAGCAAAAGGACGCGAGGTTTTTGAATTTGGAGCGAGGAGAGCTCACGGGATAAACGCAGCCTTGGAGGGAGCAAGAGCAGCGATAATAGGCGGCTTTAAGGCAAGTTCTTGCACTTTAGCCGGAAAAATTTATAATATAAAAATGTGCGGAACTATGGCGCATTCTTGGGTGCAAATGTTTCAAAGCGAGTTTGAGGCTTTTTGCGAGTATTTAAGGCTTTATCCTAAAAATCCTGTTTTGCTTATAGATACTTATGATGTGAATTTAGGGCTTAAAAACGCTATAAAAGCCTTTAAAAAATTTGGCATTAAAGATGGCGGAGTTAGGATTGATTCAGGAAATTTAGCAAAACTTAGCAAAGAAATAAGAGAAAAACTAGACTTAGCAGGGCTTAAACGATTTAAAATCATAGTTTCAAATTCCTTAGATGAAAAAAGCATTAAAGCCTTATTAAAAGCTCCTATTGATGGTTTTGGCGTAGGAGAAAGGCTTATTACCGCTTCGAATAATCCTATTTTTGGTTGCGTTTATAAGCTTGTAGCAAGCGAAGAAAAAGGACTTATAAAGCCTAAGATTAAAATCAGCGAAGATTCTCAAAAGACTATCAATCCTCATTTTAAAAGGCTTTTTAGAATTTATGATAAAAATTCAAAACAAGCCCTTTACGATAAGCTTTGCGTTTATGATGAAGAGTTAAAACTTAGTGCTAATTTAGAAAGCAAGGAGCTTTTAAGCCTTGTGTTTAAAGATGGAAAGCGCACTCAAAAGCCCAAAAGCTTAGAAGAAATTCAAAACTACTCCAAAGAGCAACTTTTGAAATTTAAGCCCCTTAAAAAATACGAGTTAAAACTCTCAAACAAGCTTAAAAAACTCAAAGGCTCCCTTAAAGAAAGTCGTTTTTAAATTTCACATAATTACTAGCTGAAATTTTCAAAAACTCCACTTCCTCGTTTTTAAGCTCCCGAACGAACTTAGCAGGATTTCCAAGTATCAAAGAACGAGGCGGGAATTTCTTGCCTTTAGTTACCACACTTCCTGCTCCTACTATGCTATCCTCTGCTATTAAAGCATCATCCATTATAACCGCATTCATACCAACTAAAACCCTATCTTTAATTGTGCAAGCGTGAATGACGCAGTTATGTCCTATGGTAACATCATCTCCTATTATGGTTGGAAAACCCGCGTCCTTAAGACTTCCATCCGCATTAAATTCCTTATGCCAAACGTGAATGGTGGTTAAGTCTTGAATATTGCTTCTTTTGCCAACCTTTATAAAATTCACATCGCCTCTTAAAACGCAGTTAAACCACACGCTACTTTCATCGCCAAGCTCAACCTCTCCAATAAGCCTTGCACCCTCTGCAACGAAAACATTTTGCCCTAACTTAGGACTTTTACCTTTAAATTCTATAAGCATTTTTTCTCCTTTTTCTCATAGTATAACGAAAATAATTTAAAATTTTTAGCTAAAATTCGCTTTAAGGAGAAAAAATGAATTCTTTTGAGAAAAAACGTTGCAAGGCTATGGCGGAGGAGATTGCGAGTAAGATTTTTATCAATGCAGACCTTTTTAATGCTTTTTGCGAGGTTCCTAGAGAAATTTTCTCGCCGCTTAAAGCACATTCTTATCGTTTAGACGCCCTGCCTTTAGCGAATTCGCAATGGATTAGTTCGCCTTTAACCGTTGCTAAAATGACTATGGCGCTAGAGCCTAAAAACGCCGATAGTGTGCTAGAAATTGGCTGTGGAAGCGGGTATCAAGCCGCGATTTTAAGCCGCATTATAAGGCGCGTTTTTACCATAGAACGCATAGAAAAACTCGCAAAAAACGCCGCACAAATCTTTAGAGAGCTTGGTTTTAGCAATATCAATGTTCGTTTTGATGATGGGCAAAATGGCTGGAAAAAATACGCACCTTATGATAGAATTTTGTTTTCTGCTTATACGAAAGAAATTCCTGAAATACTGCTTGATCAATTAAGTGATGGAGGAATTTTGATAGCTCCTATTTTGCATAATGAAAAGCAATTCATCACAAAACTTAGCAAAAACGGCACGAATTTGCAAAAAGAAATTTTAGAAGAATGCCTTTTCGTTCCTATAAAAGACGGCAAAGAAAACTAGGGATATTTACGAGCGTTTTAAGAATTTAAATTATTTTTTGTAAGAATTTAGAATTACCGTGTTGTTGATTGTTAGCAAGAATAAAGTTTTCAAATTTAGCATTTTTATCATTTTAAAACTCTATTAAAGCTTAATATTTAGGGATTTAAGTTTTTTTACATCATAAGAACTTAGAAATTTTATCATTGATATAAAAAAATATTTTATTTATTAATGAACCAAAATTGATATTTTATCTTTGTTGTTTTAAGTTCTAAAGCTATTTTTACCAAATGCTAAATTAGTTTCGCTAGTATATTATTTATAGACACTGTTAATTTTAAGTATAATGGAAAATAAAAACTTAAAACTTGTGTTTAAATACTAAAGAAAGTCTAGGGCTAAAGGCTTTGCATCTACATTTTAAGCAAAAGATATATTAAATATACCAAATCAAGTTTTTAATATTTTATTAATATCAAAGAAACTTATGTTTAAAGTATATTTTAAGGACTTTATAAACAAACCCTTTCCCAGATGACTGCGGCACACATTAAATTCAAGTACTCTGCTGTGTTCCCACCCTGAAGTGCTGCTTAAAAATATTGTTGCACAGGTCTAAGAAAAGGCAGGAGATATTATATAAAAAAAAGCTTTAAAAAGCCTTGATAATTTATAAGTTTGCTTAAAAATTTAATGCTATTTTCGAATTGCAATTTTAATTTAACAAAAAAAATCCGCGAAAATTTCAAATGCAAAAATTCCAAGCGTCTTAAAAATTTAAGCCCCAAACGGGAGAAAAGCTCCTTAAAGAGCTTCACCTGAAATTAAAACTTATTTTTTCATATTAATGGCTTTTTGTATCATTTGATCGCTTGTAGTAATGCTTTTCGAACTTGCATCAAATGCCTTTTGCATCACTATCAAATTCGTAAGCTCAGTGCCTAAACTCGCATTAGATTGCTCTAAATACCCGCCTTTAAATTTCGCCGTATTTACAACCTGTCCGTTTGAAGTAATAAAACTTGCCGCACCGCTATTGCTAGTTGCTGCAAAGATATTATCGCCTAGCATAGCTAAGCCTTGTTCGTTTATGAAATTATACAAAGCAAGTCTTCCTACAATAGCGTTTTTTCCGTTGCTAAAAGAAGCAAAAATGCTTCCATCATCTGCAATATTGTATCTTTCAAAAAAGCCCTCAACAACGCCGTCGTGGCTTGTAACTATGTCTTTTGCAACACCTTCTCTAATATAAACTCCTCCATAACCAGAACCCGGAATATTTGGGTCGTATGGCGTTCCTAAGTCTAAATTTATAGCTCCTCCGTTTGGATTATTCACGCTTGGCATATTGTTTTCAATTAAAGCTCCGTTTTCATTAAAAACCAAACTTCCCTCCGTAACATCGCCCACAGGCTCACCATTGCTATCATAAATTTGTGCACTTACTTTGTATTGCATATTTGCGCCAACATCGGGAAAAACCCTCTCTAAAGTAAGCCTTAAAGTACTTTTACTTCCGTCCGCATTATAAACAGGAGCTTCCAAAGTATCTTTGTTCGCTTTAGGTTGCTCGGTAGCTACTTCAGCAGAGCTTATTTTCAAGGTATTATCATCTAAACCTGCTAAATCAAGTGCATTGCTTGTAAAGCTTAAATTCTCATCCAAAACCGCCTCGAAACTCGTCGTTACTCCGTTTTCATCGGAGAAATTTAAAATCACTCTATCTCCAGCCTTAGCACCAAAGCTTTGTTCTAAATTTACGCTACCGCTGACTATGTATTTTCCATCGTCAGTTTTTGTAAGGGTGAGCTCGTTAGGATCAAGTTCTACCATTACAATCTCCGTTTTTACGCTAGAATCAAGACTTCCGCTCCACCTTACATTTTGGGTAGTTTGCGGCGGAATATACATATTATTCGGCACGAAAAGCCCGGTTTGAGAGTCCGGAGTTCCTATGTCGAAAATATCGTTTGAATTCACCGTGTAGCCGTTTGTTACAGGCGTTCCAAACATTCGTCCCATAAGTTCGGCAACCCTAGCACTATAAGTCGTCGCACCAAAGGCAGGATTCATAGTTCCTAAAACGAAATTCCCAAAAGAATCAACCAAATTTCCAACCGCATCTCGTCTAAACGAGCCATTTCTTGTGTAATAAACGCTACCATCTGCTCCTAAAACGCCAAAAAATCCTTTGCCCTGCAAAGCCACATCGAATTCTCCATCGCTTGCCATAGGTGAGCCTTGGTCAAAGTAGAGCTTTGAAGCCGAATAAGAGGCTGCAACGCCCTTTTGAGCGGGGTTTGTCGATTGCGAAGTTACGGTAGTGTAAAACACATCTTTAAATTCTGCACCCGAGTATTTATAGCCTACGGTATTGACATTTGAAATATTATTTGCCGTAATATCTATGCCAAAACTTTGAGTTTTAACACCCTCAACGCCGTTATAAAACGAACTCATCATAGCTTATCCTTTATCCTTGTTTAAGCTTTGTCTTCACCTTGCGAATCGCCACTTGAATTTCCGCCAGAATTTCCGCCACTTGGAGCTTTACTTTCTTTGGTGTAGTTTGAAAATTGAGCGATTTGATTAAATGGAACTTCCTCTCCGCCCATTTTCGCATAGGCTACGCCGTTTTTAAAGACAACCCCTTCTATCATATAAGTTCCGTATTCGGCTGTGATTTTCTCGCCATTAGCGTTGTTATAAACGATTTTTGCTGTGTATTTTCCGCTTCCTGCGAAATTCCCATCGTTATTTCTTCCTGGCCACTCTAAGGTATAAACGCCCTCTTTTACTACGCTTCCCTCGCTACTTTTTTCGCTAAAGACAAGCTTACCTTTTTCATCATAAATTTCTAAAGCGATTCCATCCTCATTCGAAGCCTCTGGTAAATACATCTTAAGAGCGATAACCTCATCGGCTCCTGTTAAGCTAATGGTAGGATCTTGTATGGTTGCCATTTTACCGATAGCTCCTACTGCTGCCATACTCATACTCGTTCCAAAAGACGCTGCAAGTTGTTCCATAGTTTCAACCATTTTTTGCATAGTTGTGTTCGTATTTTGTTGCATTTCAAGGGCTGCAAGCTGCGAAGTTTGAGTAAGCATTTTATCCGTATCCATAGGATCGGTTGGGTCTTGATATTGAAGTTCAACCAAAAGAAGCTTTAAAAAAGCGTCCTTATCTAAAGCCGCAGCAGGATTGCTTGTGATAGAACTTGCACTATTGTTTTTTATCGTATTGCTTGAGTTTGCCTGCGTTTGAATAGGATCTGTGTAATTCCAGTTTGAATTTGCCATTTTAAACTCCTTTTTTATATTTCTACTTTAAATTATAGCAAAAAGCGTTCCATTCTAGAAATACTTCGCCAAAACAAGCTCTAAATTCGGTTTTAAAGCCTCTTGCTCGTCTAAATTTTCCTTAAGGCTTGATTTGTTTTTATTGTGCTGATTTTGCTCTTTTTTGCTTTGGTCGTTAAAATTCATTTCAAGCCCAGTAAATCCCATATTTACAAGCGAATTCTTAAATTCGGCTTGATTTTGGATAAACAAATTCATCGCATTGGTATTTGAGTTAAAGTTAATGTGAAGATTGTTTCCTCTTTGTATAAGTGTTACTTCAACCTCGCCCAAATTTGAGGGATTTAAAGTGATATTAAGCCTTGTAATAGGCGGTTTATACTGCTCTAAAGCCTCTTTTAAATCCTGCGAAAAATACTGCAAGGTTTCTTTAGCGTTAAAGGTATTTTTAACCTGATTTTGCGTGGTTCTGCTTAGATCTTTGACTAAAGAATTAAGTGCGTCTAAATCGTCCTTGCCTTTAGGGTTTAAATCCTTAGAGCTTTCCAAGCTCAAATCCTCTTCTAAAGAATTCAAAGTGGAGTTTTGCTTAACCTGCTCTTTTGCGTTCAAAGTATCTCTAAGCTCGTTTTTTATCTTGTTTTCTTTAGGCTCGTTTTCGTTTGTTTTTAAATTTGCTACGATTTTATTTTCTTTCAAAGTCTCGTTTTTAGGTTCTTCAAACTCTTTTAAAATTTCCTTATTTTCTTTTAAATCCGCGTTTTTGAAATTTACTCCAAATTCTTTTTGAGACTCTTTGTTTTCTTTTAACACGCTACTTTGATTTAAATTTTGCTTAACCTGCTCTTTTGCGTTTAAAGTATCTCTAAGCTCGTTTTTTATCTTGTTTTCTTTAGGCTCGTTTTCGTTTG
>CAZWYE010000002.1:23479-34677 GCA_964637895.1 uncultured Campylobacter sp.
TTTTTAAATTTGCTACGATTTTATTTTCTTTTTCTATGATAGAATCTAAATTTTTGAGTGTTTGGGCAAGTAAAGAAACATTATTATTTTTACTTGCTTTTAAGCTTTGAGAGCCTTTTTCTAAATGCGTATTTTGAAGCATTTTATGGTTGATAAGCTCTTTTGAAGCATAGTTTGCACTCTTAAAAAAGTCCGCTTTGTTTAAATTCGGAAAATGCTCTTTAAGATTTTGCGTTAAGGTTTCTATTTTGATATTTTTAATCTTAAGCCCTAAATTCTTAGCAAGGTCTAAAAGTTCGCTAAGGTTACTCGCGTTTTTAAGTATGCTTAAATTCTCTTCTGTTTTTACAAGGTTTGAAAGCTGGTTTGAAAGATTGTTAAGCTTTACCTCGCTACTACCGATCTTAAGCTTTTCAAGCAAGGATAAAATCTCCATCAAAGAAGCATCTTCAAAAACACTAAGCTTTTCGCTCTCGCTAAATTCAGGATTAATAAGCCCTTGTGTTAAATTCGTGCTTAAATTCGCATTTAAATCCGCTTTTTCCGCTACAACTTCGCCACTCTCATCTATGCTTTTAAGCAAGGAATTTAAAAAGCTTTCGTTTTCCTCGCTAAGATTTTGATTTTCTGTGCCAGAATCTACTTCCGTTTTAGCCTTTAAATTCTCCGTGCTTTTGTCTGCATTTTTGCTTGTTTTGCTTGAGAATTTGCTCGTATTTAGATTTAAAATTTCATTTTGCGGGGCTAAATTCGACATATTTTTTTCTTAAATTTTTATTTTATAAACCCGTTATTTTATAAATTCACTTCCAGCCAAAAGTGGAAATTTTTCTTTCAAATAATCTTGCTCATAAACCTTAATCATCTTGTTTTCATTAAGCCTTACAAGCACATTTAAAAGCTCTTCTAAATTCTTAGCTTGTGAAATTTCTTTGAAATTTTCTTCATCTGCTAAAAGTTCGGTAAGCTCACCAGAAATTCGCGCCATTCTCTCATCCTCATTAGCTCTTAAAGTTTCTAAAAGCTCCAAAACTTCAAGCAAAACTTCGCTTTTTCTGTCTATTAAATTCGTATGAATGAAGCTTAAAACTTCCTCGTTTAGTGGTTTTGACATTTTGTATCCTTTCAAATTTTTGTCTCTTACAAGCTTAAAAGCAAAAAGCATTCCAAGTTTTATTTTTTAATTTTAAGCAAAGTTTTTATATAATTTTGCTTTTTATTTAGGAGAAAATTTTGGAAAACATTAGAAATATCGCCGTTATAGCACATGTTGATCACGGAAAAACAACCCTAGTCGATGAACTTCTTAAACAATCGGGCACTTTTAGCGAAAGGGAACAAATAAGTGAGCGCGTTATGGATAGTAATGATATAGAAAAAGAACGCGGTATTACCATACTTTCAAAAAACACCGCTATCACTTATGAGGGCACTAAAATCAATATCATAGACACGCCCGGACACGCTGATTTTGGCGGTGAGGTTGAGCGGGTTTTAAAGATGATAGATGGAGTTTTGCTTTTAGTCGATGCACAAGAGGGCGTTATGCCCCAAACCAAATTTGTCGTTAAAAAAGCCCTAAATTTAGGACTTAAGCCCATAGTTGTGATTAATAAAATAGACAAAATAGCAGCAGACCCGCAAAGGGTTATAAATGAAATTTTTGATCTTTTCGTTGCTTTAGAAGCAAATGATGAACAGCTTGACTTTACTATCGTTTATGCGGCGGCAAAAAACGGCTATGCAAAGCTTGAGTTAGAAGATGAGAGCAAGGATATGAAGCCTTTGTTTGAGACTATTTTACAAAGAGTTCCTGCACCAAGCGGAAGCAATGAAAATCCCTTGCAACTTCAAGTTTTCACCTTAGGTTATGATAATTTTGTGGGAAAAATAGGCATTGCAAGAATTTTCAACGGCGCGGTTAAAAAAAATCAAAGCGTAACCCTCGCAAAGGCTGATGGAAGCAAGGTAAATGGACGCATTTCAAAACTTATAGGCTTTATGGGCTTGGAAAAAAGGGACATTGATGAGGCTTTTAGTGGCGATATAGTGGCGGTTGCGGGTTTTGAAGCCTTAGATGTAGGAGATAGCATAGTCGATCCTAACAATCCTTTGCCGCTTGATCCTTTGCATATAGAAGAGCCTACTTTAAGCATAGTATTTTCGGTAAATGACGGACCTTTAGCAGGAACGGAGGGCAAACACATAACCTCAAATAAAATCGCTCAAAGGCTTGAAACTGAAGTTAAAACCAATATCGCTATGAAATACGAAAACAGCGGCGAGGGTAAATTTAAGGTGAGCGGAAGAGGTGAGTTGCAAATTACTATTTTAGCCGAAAATATGCGTAGAGAGGGTTTTGAGTTTTGTATGGGAAGACCTGAAGTTATTATAAAGCTTGAAAATGGAATAAAAACCGAGCCTTTCGAGCATTTAGTCGTCGATGTGCCTGATGAATTTAGCGGGGTTATCATAGAAAAACTTGGAAAAAGAAAGGCTGAAATGAAAACTATGGTGCCAACAGGTGATGGACAAACAAGGCTTGAGTTTGAAATTCCAGCCCGTTCTTTAATAGGTTTTAGAAGTCAATTTCTAACCGATACCAAAGGCGAGGGCGTGATGAATCACAGCTTTTTAGAATTCCGCCCTTTTAGTGGAAGTGTGGAGAAAAGAGGCAACGGGGCTTTAATCTCTATGGAGGACGGCGTGGCTTTGGGCTATTCGCTTTTCAACCTCCAAGATAGAGGTGTGCTTTTCGTAGAGCCCGGAACTAAGGTTTATACAGGTATGATTATAGGTGAGCATTCACGCAGCAATGACTTAGATGTTAATCCTATCAAAGGCAAGAATCTTACTAATGTGCGTGCGAGTGGGAGCGATGATGCTATAAAGCTTGTTCCGCCTAGAAAATTAAGCCTTGAAAGGGCTTTAGAATGGATAGAAGAGGACGAGCTTGTCGAGGTTACTCCGCAAAATGTGCGTGTGCGTAAAAGATACCTTGATTCTACTCAAAGAAAGAGAATGGAAAAAGCAAAGTCTTAGAACTTAACAAACGCAGATTATTTTTTAAAATCTGCGTTTTATTGAAGCTATTTAATGACCAAAACAAACTTTTTATTTGCTCTAAACTAGAATTTAACTTCTTAGACTTTAGTTGCCGCAAAACTTTAAAATTAAATATTTAAAAAAAATTAAAATCATCAAATTCTAAGTTCTTCTCTTAAAGCCTCGCAAAGTTCGAAAAAACTTACTCCGTCTATGGTTTTATTAAGCTCAAAAAAAGCAAACATATCCTCAAAGCCGCTTTCAAGTTCTTTAGATTTTACCCCATAACTTATGGAGAGTCCTGCTTCTATAAAAGCTGCAAATTTATCGCAATACTTCAAGGCTTTTCCGTCAATTGCTGCGAATTCATCGCTATTAAAAGCACTCAAACTTCCGCTACAAAGTTCTATATTTGCGTTTTTAAAAGTGCGGTTTTCAAACTCGTTTTTTATGAAATTTCCAGCCCTAGTTCTATCCTCTCTAATGCCTAAAATATAAGCAAATTCCGCTCTGAAATTTTCAGGGATAAAGGGCAAAATTTTATCGTTTATAAGTTTTATTTCGTATTCGTTTATAAGCTCATTAAGTCCTTCTATGCCGTATTTTACAGGGCTTATAATATCTCTTGTCAAACTTTCTGGTAAATCATGAAACAAAGCACAATAAAAATTATTCTCAAGTCTTTTATCGCAAGCCTTGATTTTTAAAGAATAAAAATACGCCAAAATCGCCACCACAAGCATATGCCCTAAAACCGCAGTTTCTGGGATTCGCGGCGTTTGTGCCCAACGCTTTTGAAAGCGAAGGCGTCCGCTTAAATCTATAATCTTAGCGATTTTTTGATTCAAAGCGATTTTTCTAGCACCGATTAACTCATAATAATCCTCAAGCTCCTCTTCAACCTTAGCCTTAATCTCCTCGATATCGCTTAAAAAAGTCGATGTTTGATAGACAATGTTAAATTCCCAGCGCGTTGCAAAATACGAAGCCGCTCTTAAAATGAGCTTTTCTTTGCTAAAAGCGTTTGTGTTAAGATAATTTTCAAATTTTTTCAAAAATTCGCCATTTTCGATATCTTGCGTCATAGGTTCGATTTTGCTTAATACCCAAGCATTGATTTGTTCTTTTTTTTGACGCACGATTTGATGATAAACATCGGGTCGAATGTCTGTGACCACAACGCGGCTTAAAAACTCGAAAATTCCGCCCTCTATAAGGGCTTTCATATCTATATTTTTTTCCATTTTTGCGATGAAATAAGCTATGATAAATTTATGCGCTTGTTTGTCAAGCTCGACTAAATTCGCCATTCTAGGATAATCGTTCCAACGGCTGATTGAAGCGGCTTTAAAGATATGTTCTATGAGTTTTATGCTAATCATTTGCGTCCTTTTTTTCTCGCAATTTTAACATAAAAACTTAAAAAGCTAAGAAAAATAAGACTTATTTTGTTATACTTAAGCTTTTAAATTCCATAAAATGAGTTTTGTAGCGTTGGAATTTAAAAATTTCAAAGCAAATTTTAAGGATAAAAATGAAAAAAGCACTTTGCATAATCAGCGGTGGAATGGACAGCTCTTTGTGTGCGTATTTAGCAAAAAAACAAGGTTATGAAATCATCGCTTTGCATTTTGATTACGGACAAAGAACGCAAGATAAAGAAAGAGAATGCTTTGAGAAAATTTGCGAAGCTTTGAAAGTAGAGAAAAAATACATTTTAAACGCAGAATTTATTAAGACTATAGGTGCGAATTCTCTCACAAATGAAGCACTTTGCGTCCCTAAAAACGCACTAGGAGAGGCTAAAATTCCTAACACTTACGTGCCTTTTAGAAATGGAATTTTTCTAAGCATAGCCGGAGCTTTAGCCGAAAAAGAGCGTTGTGAAAGTATATTTATAGGCGTTGTGGAGGCTGATGGGAGTAATTATCCAGATTGCACAAAAAAATTCATAAAAAAGGCTAAGAAATTTATCAATGAGGGCAGAGCCACAAAACGCAAAATCTCCATAAAAACGCCTTTAATCGAGCTTAAAAAAAAGGACATTGTAAGCTTGGCTTTGAAAGAAAAAATGCCCTTAAATCTTACTTGGTCTTGTTATGAAAATGGCGATTTAGCTTGTGGAAAGTGCGATAGCTGCTTACTGCGCTTAAGAGGCTTTGAAAAAGCTGGCGTTAAAGATGAAATAGCTTATAAAAAACTTTGAGGTATTTTAAAAACTAAGTAAGTTTTTTAAAAAAACCCAATATTCTTTTAAGAACAAGACACTAAAGTAATTTTAATACTTTAAGAAGTGGCGGACAGAGAGGGATTTGAACCCTCGAGACCCGATTAAGATCTGCACCCTTAGCAGGGGTGTGGTTTCAGCCGCTCACCCATCTGTCCGCTTAAAAAGTAAAAATAAGATTATATAAAAACTTAGTTAATACCTAGCTTAAACCTGCATAAACCCATTCCAAGCACTAATTAGAACGAGTTTTTTAGCCTAAAAACTTACGCAAGTTAAGATAGGCTTACCTTAAGCAAAGCTAAAACTTACAAACTTGCATAAGCTAGAACGAAAGTTACCAAAAGCCCTAAAATTAGCGTAAGAATTTGATTTTTCCTGTCTCTTTTGTTCGCAAATAAAGTAATAATAAGTCCAGAAATATAAAGCAAAAACAACACCACACCAAAGCCAACAGAAAGCACGGAGAAATACCACGCACCCTTATTCTTGTGAAGCATTATCAAATCCCCTAAAAGGCTTCTAGTTTTTGCAGTGATTTCGTAGCTATCCTCTGTGCTTTTAGCAATAGATACACTATAATGCGTCGAACCTATGGTAACTCCTTTATCTCTACTTTTAATAGGCTTGGTGTTGCTTGGAATTTTTATGCCGTTTTCTTTTAAAAATGCTAGTAAATTTTCTATTTCTTTGCCATCTTCTATCTTTGCATTTAGCGTGTAAGTTTGCTTACTAAGTCCTATGTCTTGGTTGATTCCAAAGATATAAGCTATGCCTGTTAGTGCAAAAATGAACGCACAAGGTAAGAAAAAAAGGCTTAAATAAATATGAATTTGTCTGAAAAATTTATTTTTATTTATCATTTTTAGTCCTTTAAATGTGAAATTTAAGAAAGATTGTATTTAAAAAAAGTGAAGCTAATGTGAAGTTTATTTATGGAATTTAAAACGGAATTTTTTAATCAAAAATTGTTTAAAAATATTAAAAAAACAATTTCAAAGATAAAAGCTTAAAAAAGTTTTAGAATTTGGGGTTTGAATTTAAAAAAAGCTCCCAAGAAAGGGAGCTTTAATCTTATTTTTTATCTATATAAGTATAGTTGTAAGGATTGAGATTTTTATCGTATTCTAAAAGTTTAGCCGGTGGATTGCCATTGATATTGTCGTGTTCGTAATAACGATCTCCTGCTTTATGTCCGTTTAAATCCACTTTGTAGCGGATGTCGCCCGGATTTAGCTTTTGAATGTCTTCAGAGCCTAAATTAGAAGTTTTAAAATCTTTAATCCCGTTTGCAGCAGCGATTTGCACGAGTTTAGTTTGTCCTGTTCTTGCCATATCTACTGCTTGTAAAAGCATTCTTGATGCTTCTCTAGGATTATGGAAGCCTGTTGAGTTTTCAGCACCGACAAAGTCCGCTCTCATTTGAGATTTTCTGTGAAGTTCTAGCACTTCTTTTAAAGCGGCGTTGATCTTTGCAACATCGGCTTTACCTTCGCTTTGATACTCTTCTAAGCCACCCAAAGTTTCGCGTAAATTCTTAATATCAGTGATGAGACTTACTATGGCATATTCTGCCGCTCTTAAATCATAAGCGACTGAATTTTGAATATCTTTGATTTGTGCTTTAAGATACTCTTCGCTTTGAGTATGGCAAGACTTACACGCAGCGTTGATATTTTGCAAAGGCGAAGTAACATTGTGTTGAGTGAGTTTTTTAGAACCTTTTCTAATATAAGGCATATGACAATCCGCACAAGATACGCCATTAGCAGCGTGAACGCCGCCGCTGAAAAGTTCGCTTTCAGGGTGTTGAATCTTAATCATAGGAGCACCTGTGATCTTATGAGCCCAGTCTTTATCAAACACAGCGTGAGCCTTATCATAATAATCATCAAACATTTCGATTCTAAATGGTTGTCCTTTTTCCCATTCTCCCCAAGGGAAAACTAGCTCTAAGCCATCAACTTCGATTTCAGTAGGAGCGTTTCCGTCTCTGTAAGAATCAAATTCATCATAAGTCTTTTGAGTGCCGTTCCACCATTTTTTAGAGCTGTCTTTTGCAATGGTTTCGCCCATTACTTTAACCTTTTCTCCTGTTGGTCTGAAGTAGTATTCAACATGGCATTGTGAGCAAACAAGAGTTCTCATTTCTTCTCTTGAAGCTTTTACACCCACAACAGGGTCTGCTTCGTAGCCTCTAAATTTAACCAAAGCATTGATTAAGCCCGGACGCGTAAGTCTTAACTCCATAGTGTTTGGAACATGACAATCCGCACAAGTAACACCCATTCTTTTTCCTCCGTGTGGTCCGCTGTGCTCTGCCGAGCCTTCTTGCATTCCATTAAGTGCTGGGATATTTTTAATCATAGTCCAATATTTTGTAGAATTAAACGCTACCCAGTCGTTTTTCGCAGCATTTTT
Organism: uncultured Campylobacter sp.; assembly: GCA_964637895.1. Taxonomy (GTDB): domain Bacteria; phylum Campylobacterota; class Campylobacteria; order Campylobacterales; family Campylobacteraceae; genus Campylobacter_D. The sequence goes on from CAZWYE010000002.1 coordinate 31,173, forward strand.
CAAAAGCCAAGGAGTCCAACCGCTATGACAATTCATACAGGCTGCTGGTTGTCCGCCAAAAGCTGCAAAGCCGTGAGCGTTTAAAAAGTCTTTATTATTCCTTGCAGTGTCCATTTGATCAACTTGTATCCAAAAATGCCCTCTTTCTTCGTTTGCATCGATGGAGAAAGGATATCCTGCCCAAAGCACAGTAAGCTGTGGATAGCGGATAAGCTTAGAATAAGATAAATTTCCGCCAAACTGAGTTGGAATAGGTTCTTCTTTTTCAACCGTAAGATACATATCAAGATAATCCGGGAAATTCTTGCCCCATTCATCAAAAGTAGGATTGTCATCGCTAAGTTCGACTATATTCTTACTAGCGATTCCTCCCGTTGTCTCTTGTTGTTTTTGACTTACATCATTATTAAGCCATAAAACACCGGCTATTAAGATGACTAAAACAATTATACCGAAGTATAAAACGCCTTTTTTATTCATAAAACCTCCTTTAAATTAAAATCCTCGTTTATGTCCAACTCCACTATGACAGGATACACAACTTAAACTGCTATCCGTATGCGGTTTTGAGCTCGCATTAATCGCAACCGCTGCATAATCTGCGTGGCAGCGAACGCAATTTGCTTGCACCATTTTTTTACTTTTTTCATTTGCTTCTAAATGAGTTGGCAGACTATCCAGTTTAAAAGTGAAAGCATAAGCGTGATTAAGCCCACTTTGTGCTTTAGCAATCCATTTATTCACAAAACTATGTGGCAAATGGCAATCCATACAGCTTGCTCTTGGCTCACCTGCTACCTTTTTAGAATGAGGTGCCGCTAAATAGTCATTATAAACCTCATTCATAATATGACAATTATTACAAGATTCACTTGCATTGCTAAGATAAGAAGTACCTTTTGCATTGTAAAAAGTGTAAAAACCTGCAGCAAAAAGGACGAAGAGTAAGATTAAGAAAATGCCAAGAAGATTTGAAGAACTCGTTTCTTGTGCCAAGACACCCTCCTTGAAATTATCAGTTTTAAAATTTGATATAATTCTATACTAGTGTCTCTTAAAGATAATTTAAGGATATTTTAAGTCTTATATAAGAATTTAATATTAAATATAAAATAAATATTTTGCATAAATCTTATTTAATTTTAATTTATTTAGCAATCTCATTTTTTGACAAGCTCAAATCTTATAAATATTTTATAATAATTTCAGTAAAATTAAGTTCAAATTTTTAAAGTGAAATTAGAGGAAAAAATGTTTGAATGGATATTTAACCTTGATGCGTGGCTTACTTTAATCACGCTTAGTATACTTGAGATTGTTTTAGGTATTGATAATATTATTTTACTTGCTATTTTGGTAGGCAAACTTCCTAAGCATCTTAGAAATAAAGGGCGTATTTTAGGGCTTGGCTTTGCTATGCTTACAAGGATCGCCTTGCTTTTGTCTTTGTTTTGGGTGATGAAACTTACAAACGCCTTGTTTTCTTTCTACATAGGAGATGCACAAAAACTTAGCGAACTTGCTATAAATTCAGCTCTCTTTAGCACTTCTTTTTTTGCTTTTTTTGCTTCGGCTATACCAGGATTGCAAAATTACCCCGGAGAAATTTCAGGCAGGGATTTAGTGCTATTTTTAGGAGGCTTGTTTTTGGTATTTAAGTCTATAAAAGAACTTAAAGAATGCGTTTGCACTCAGAAAAAAGAAGAAAAATCTTCCTTAAAACTCGGTTCAAATCTTTACATAGTAGTCGCTCAAATTGCTTTTATAGACATAATCTTCTCGCTTGATAGCGTCATAACCGCTGTTGGTATCGCACAAAATATTGAGATTATGATTATAGCAGTGGTTTTAGCAGTGCTTGTAATGCTTTTTGCTTCAAAAGCTATAGCGGACTTTGTAGAAAAATATCCCAGTATTAAAATTTTAGCCCTAGCCTTTTTAGTGCTTATAGGTGTATTTTTAATAGCACAAAGCTTTGAAATCAATCTTAGCAAAAGCTCTATTTATCTTGCTATGGGCTTTTCTTTGATTGTTGAGATTTTAAATATTAGGGCCTCTAAAAATAAGGAAATTTCGAGGTGAGCTTTGAGAACTTTGCTCATTTTAAGAGAAAATTATTACTCAGGTAAAGAAGAATTTATCCATAAAATAAACTTAAAGTCTTCACACTCGATATTAATAAATCAAGGCTTTTAAGCTCTAATGTAAGCAACTTCCTAATTCTTTCAAAAGTTTCGATTGCAAAAACTGTAATATTTAAATTTTAAAAGGTTTTTAAGATAATGTCTATCTTTTGAATTGTATTCTATTAATTTATTATTTTGTAATGCGATTAATGCAAGATCTGCCTCGTTGCGTGCCCATTCTTGGTAAATGTTTTTACTTTCTAAAGTTTCAATTATATCTGCGTTTATTGTAGGTAAGTCTAAATAATCGGTATTTAATATTAATCTTAGCCTTTTATCATAAATTTCGCCATCTCTGTCTATCTTGTAAAAGTGTCCTTGTTTATCAAATAATCTCACTTCGCCTGTTGCAAAATTAACCTCGCTAAATTTTAAATTTTTATTTTCAAAATTTCGTTTAAAATCATTATAAAATTCTTTTAAGCTTAAAAATAATTTATAATGTTCTTTGTTAATTTTGTTATCCTCTGCATCTTTTTCGATACCTAAAAATTCCGCAAATTTTAAAAAATCTTTTTCACTTTCAATCGTAATTTTATCCATTCTATATGGTTTTTTTAATTTTATATAAGATTTAATTAACTCATCGCCATTTTGCTTGGTATGCAACTCTACCTCGTTGCTAAATTTTGTAAAAAAACTACCATAACCACTATCATTATCCTCAAAAACTTCTATTTTATCCGCTTTGCTTCCGTGATAAAACACTTTTGGGCTTCCGTCTTTGTTTTTTGTTAAATAGCTTGAGTCTTTGTGCCATTCTTTTAAATCCCTTGCGTATTCCTCACTTTTTCCGCTTTTAATTAATTTTTCTTGCCATTTTTCTAAAAGTTTTTTAGTTTCTTTTAAAGTTTTTTGTGTTTTAACTTCGTTTTGCAAGTCGGTTTGATTTTTAGGTTCTGTGTTTAAATCCTCATTTAAATCCACTTGATTTTTAATTTCTTTTGTGTTAAGATTTTCATTAGAGTTTAAAGATAGAGTCTCGTCTTTTGTAAAAGAGTCTGAGTTGATAATCTCGGCTTTTTCTCTTAATTTCGTATCCTCGTAAGCTGTAACTTCCATTTATTTTAAAGCGTTTTTCCTTTCCAATTTGATTTTAAAACTACTTTTTTTACCATTATGCAAAATTTACACTGCTTCGTTAGGTCTTATTTTTGCTTGTCCTTGTGTTATAACTTCGTTTAAAATTTCCGGTGGAATTTCAGGGTGTTTTTGCAAAATCTTAGCTAAACCATAGCCTTTAACCTCGCCCCAAACTAATGGCAAATGGACAAAAAGACACTTTCGAAGATTTTAAAAGAGATATTCAAAACAGAACA
>CAZWYE010000003.1:0-34369 GCA_964637895.1 uncultured Campylobacter sp.
AATACGCAAGTCTTTCTAAAAGCTCGGCTTTTATGTCCTTAATGGCTTGTTTTAAGCGGCTCTCACCCACGCTAAATTGACTAGTAGGATAAAGAATAAATCGTTTTAAATCTTTCGTTTTTTTATTTTCTAAGACATTGTAATGATACATTTTTTCAAGCTCATCGCCAAAAAATTCAAGCCTAACGACCTCATCTTCATAATAAGCCGGATAAATATCTATAATATCGCCATTTACTCTAAAATCCGCCCTATCAAAAAAGGTATCGTTTCTTTTATAACCCATATCCACAAGCCTTTTTAAAAGCTCTTTTTGGCTAAAATTCATTCCCTCTTCGAAAATAAGCACCATTCCTACATATTCTTTAGGATTTCCTAAGCCGTAATTTGCCGAAACGCTTGCCACACAAATAACATCTTCATAGCTAAGCAAACTTGCCGTAGCACTTAGTCTAAGCCTTTCTAAGTCCTCATTTGTTGAACTATCCTTTTCTATAAACACATCAGTGCGCGGTATATAAGCTTCTGGTTGGTAATAATCATAATAGCTTATAAAATACTCTGTGTGATTGTTCGCAAAAAAGCCCTTAAATTCGCTATAAAGCTGTGCGCAAAGGCTTTTATTATGAGACATTATAAGCGTTGGCATATTAAGCCTTGCAATGACATTTGCCATAGTAAAGGTCTTTCCGCTACCCGTTACGCCTAGCAAGGTTTGGTATTTATTGCCTTTTTGAATGCTCTTAACTATGCCTTTTATAGCTTGTTCTTGGTCAAAGCTTGGTTTAAAATCGCTCGTTAATTCAAACATTTTTCTACTTTTTTGGAAATTTAAGCTAATATTGTAAAAAAAAAACTTTAATTCAAATTTAATTTTAAAGAAAACATAATATTAAAAATTTTTTGCTATAATTGAAAATTAGATATTTTTCACTTAAATTCAATCAAAAGGCAAAGCAAAATGTATGATGAAAAGATTATCAATACGATGACGGATAAGGTTAATGAGCTTTTAGCGAAATACAACGAAGTGTGCGAACAAAACGAAAATTTAAGAAACGAGCTTGTAAGCGTTAAGGCTCAAAATGAAGCTAAGAGCAATCAAATTATGCGTTTAGAAGAAGAGCTTAAGAGTAAAAATATAGAAAGCGAAGATATTGTTAAGAAAATAGAGGCTGTGCTTGGCAAATGATAATTTAAAACAAGTTGTAATCAATGTTTCGGCAAAGGATTTTATCGTCAAATGTAGCGAGGAATTTGCGATTTTTTTAGAAGACGATATAGCTTTAATCTCGGGTGGAACACGAAAAATAGAGCTTAAAAGCTTTGTCGATGCTTTTATAAAAAAAAGTTATGAAAATTATATCTTAGAAAGGGAGCTTAAAAAACTCATAAAAGCTATCAACGAAGAACTTCCTCCCAAATGAAAAAAGCCTTTACCTTGCTAGAATTCGTCTTTGTCGTGCTAATCATCGGCATTTTAGTCGCCATCTCCTTGCCCTTTTTAAACCAAAACAAAAACGACTCCAAACTCATCAAACTTAAAGCCGATTTTGCTATGCTAGAAGCTTCTCTTGCTTTAATGCGAAATGAGGCTCATTTAAAGCAAATTCCGCATTTTGGCCCCGTGCTTGATAATGCAAAAATAAATCTTGAAAAAGAAAGGCTTTTTTACTGTGAAAAGCAAGAAATTCTTACTTGTCAAAACGGCACAAACTGCTGTTCTTACTCGCTTTTAAGCGTGCCTTTATATTCAAATTCTAAAGCTTGGCTTAAACTTGGTTTTAATCATTATCGTTTCGTTTTAAATTCCAAAGAAAGCATAGATTTTATTTACGATGCTAACGAGGGCGTTTTAGAATGCAAAAATAGCAAGTGGTGTAAAGAGTTATGAGGTATTATGAACTAAGCATTAAAGGGCTTTACTTACAGAATTTAGTTTATGAAAGTCAGCAAGAACTTGAAATTTTAAGCGAAGTAGTAGTCGAGCTTGGAACACGAAAAAATCTTAAAGCCATAGTCTTAAAAGAATGTTTAAAGCCTAAATTTGATACCAAAGCCATAAAAGAAAACACTTTAAAAAGTCTAAGCCCGGTTCAGTTTGAACTTGCGAATTTCATTTCTTATTATTATGCGTGTAAATTAGGCTTTGTTTTAAGCTCTTTTGAAAGCTCAAAGCCTTATGAGTGTGCTAAAACAAGCATTTCAAACGCTCCTATTTTAAGCAAGGCTCAACAAGAAGCCTTAAATTTTATCAAAACCCAGCAAAGTTCTTTGCTTTTTGCAGACACAGGAAGCGGAAAAACCGAAATTTACATAAGTTTAATTAAAGAATACCTCGAACAAGGAAAGCAAGTTTTGCTTTTAATGCCTGAAATTTCGCTTACTCCGCAAATGCAAAAAAGATTAGCACTTTATTTTGAGGACAAGTTTTTTTTATGGCATTCTAAAATTTCAAAGAAAAAAAAGCAAGAATGCTTAGAAAATTTTACTAGCTCAAAAGCCCTTTTGGTCGCTGGTGCAAGGTCAGCTTTGTTTTTGCCTTTTAGAAATTTAGGGTTTATTATAGTCGATGAAGAACACGATAATTCTTACAAAGCCTCGAGCAAACCTTATTTAAACGCAAGGGATTTAGCCTTGTTTTTGGGGCAGAAATTTAACATAAAAGTGCTTTTAGGCTCGGCAACACCATCGCTTACTAGCTTTTATAAGCAAAAAACTTTCAGGCTTAAGGGAACTTTTTTTGAGAGCAAAAAGGAGTTTTTATTCGATGAAAACGAGCTTAGCCTTTCTAAACTCTTGCTTAGTGAGCTTAAAAAAAGCTTAGAAGCTAAAAAACAAGCCATTATTTTTTTACCAACGCGTGCGAATTTCCGTCAAATTCTTTGCAAAAGCTGTGCTCAAACCATAAAATGCCCTTTTTGCTCGGTCGCGATGAGTTTGCATAAGAATATTTTAAGGTGTCATTACTGCTCTTTTTCAAAAAGCATGGATAAAACTTGCCCAAATTGCGGTGCTTTGCTCTTAGAAGCTAGGAAAATGGGGACAGCACAGCTTTGCGAACTTTTGCAAAAAGAATTTAAAGAAGCTAAAATTTCACGCTTTGATAGCGATGAGATTACCAGCGTAAGAAAGCTTCATAGAATTTTAAAGGATTTTAACGAAAGAAAGCTTGATATTTTGGTGGGAACTTCTATGCTTGCTAAGGGACACGATTATCATAATGTCGATTTAAGTGTGATTTTAGGGCTTGATGAGTATTTGTCGCGTCCAAATTACAGGGCTAGCGAGGAGTGTCTTTCTCTTGCTATGCAAGTTGCAGGCAGAGCCGGTCGCAAGGGCGAGGGCAGGGTGCTTTTGCAGACTAAAAACCGCGCTTTTTTTGAAAAATACATACAAGATTATGAAAGCTTTTTAAAAGACGAATTTGTCTTCAGAAAGGACTTGTATCCGCCTTTTAAAAGGCTTTTAAGAATTGTTATAGCGAGTAAAAACAAAGAAGAAGCAAAAAACATTTGCGAGGATTTAGCCGGTGAGTTTAAAAATATCGAAAATTTAGAACTTGTCGGGTATGGAGCTTGTGCGATTGAAATGCTAAATTCTCATTTTCGTTTTTATATCTTGTTGCGTAGTACTTCACATAAAATTCTAATCAAAGCACAAAATTTAGCCCTAAATTTCAAAAATGTAAGTGCGGACATCGATCCTATCGATTTTTCTTGAAATTTTTGGCAAAATTTCAAGTAAGTACGTTTTTGAGGATAAAGGCTTATTAAAGCATAAATTTTTGCTTAGATTTTTATTGATTAGGCTTTTTGCTTTATGTTTTTTTTGTAAGTGTGAGAATTTTATTTAGGCTTTAAATTCGCCTAACAATATAAAGTTTAAAAACACTTATCTACTCGAATAAGTTTTTTTCATAACTTAAATGTAAAATTTTAAAGCTTTTCTCGCTTGCAAGTCTACCTTTAGCCGTGCGTTTAATATAGCCATTTGCTAACAAATAAGGCTCTATAACTTCTTCAACCGTGTTCTCATCCTCGCTTAAAGCTGCTGCAATACTTGCAAGTCCTATGGGCTTTTGCTTAGAAGCGGTAAGAAGTTCGAGGTATTTTAAGTCCATCGCATCAAAGCCAAGTTCATTCACGCCTAAAGAATTTAGGGCTTCAACGGCTCTTTTCTCGCTAATGCTTTTTTCATCATTTACTTCCGCAAAATCCCTCACCCTTTTTAAAAGCCTAAGAGCAATGCGAGGCGTGGAGCGCGATCTTTTGGCTATCTCTAAAGCCGCTTTTTCCTCGCAAATTTTACCAAGTTTAGTAGAAGCTTTTTGAACGATGATGGCAAGCTCACTCTCTTTGTAAAATTCCAAACGAAATTGCATTCCAAAGCGGTCTCTTAAAGGATTGCTAAGCATTCCAGCCCTTGTGGTCGCTCCGATTAAAGTAAATGGCGGCAGGTCTATTTTTATCGTTTGTGCTGCAGGTCCGCTTCCTATGATGATATCAAGCCTAAAATCTTCCATTGCCGGATAAAGCACCTCCTCAATAGCCGGTGAAAGCCTGTGAATTTCGTCGATAAAAAGCACATCTTTTTCGTTAAGATTAGTCAAAATCGCGGCTAAATCTCCGCTTTTTTCTATCATAGGAGCGGCTGTGGTTTTGATATTTGCTCCCATTTCTTGGGCTATTATATTTGCTAAAGTCGTTTTTCCAAGCCCTGCAGGTCCGCTAAAAAGTATGTGATCTAGGCATTCGTTTCTTTTTTTTGCCGCATTTATGAAAATGTGAAGATTTTTTTTAATCTTTTCCTGCCCTATGTAAGCGTTGAAATTCGAAGGGCGCAAGGAATTTTCATAACTTTCATCGATGGAAAATTTTTCTATTTCTACAATTCTGTCCATTTTTGCACTTATGTTAAAATTAAAATAAGATTTTAGCTAATTTTTGCTACAATTTAAATAAATTTTTCAAAGTAAGGAACAATGGGAATTCTAACGAGCTTAGAACTTGAATACGACAGCGATGATATAGAGAAATTTTTGCATTTTTTTAGAACTATGTGCGATAAATTTGAGCCTTTGATCATCAAACTTGGTAGCGACTCGCAAAAATACAAAGAAGCCTTAAAAGAGCTTGAAACCTTAGCCCACAACACCGCTTGGGCGGCAAGAAGGCTAAATCTTAGCGAGGTTACGGACTTTTGCGTGTTTTGCGAGGAAATAGTTGCTGAGGCGAATCGTTTTTTAGGACCTGCGAGTGAGGAATTTACCGACTGGCTGCTTTTGGTGAGCGATCAGTTTGAAAAATATTGTCAATCTTATGAGAATGATGCCTCCGTTTTAGCTCTTTTTAATCCTTTAATTGTTAATGTTCCAAATGTCATTTCTAAATAAGGGGACGACTTGGCTTCGACAGGAGTAAAAGGAAAAAGATGGCATACCGCTTTGGACAAAGCGTTAAAAGTCCGATTAAAATTAAACGCAAATAACAAAAATTTCGCTCCTGCTTACGCGAAAGTTGCGTAACCGGTTGAGCCCGAATTTCAAGCGATACTATCTAGTTTGGAATTTGGTAAGCCTTGATAGTGTAGCTTAAAACCTGACGCATTTTAAGCCAAATTCAGTCTTAGCTGGGCTAAAAAGCTTTGAAAGATGAGCGAAGCCTTAGTGAAATTTTCATCTTTGCTAAGTATGTAGAGGTCTTTTTTTGATTATTTTTGGACAGGGGTTCAATTCCCCTCGTCTCCACCAGTTCTAAATTTCTTAGCGTATCTTAACACGAAAAAAATTCCAGCCAAACTTAAAACAAAATAATGCCAAAATACAGGCACTTTAGGCGATAAAAAATAATGATAACTCGCAAATAACAAGCATAAATATCCAAGTTTTCTTATTTTAGCAAGTTTTTTAAATTTTTCAAAAGAACTTAAAAGCATTAAAAAAATCAAAACAAAAGCCGCAAATCCGCTTGCTTCAAAAACTCTTTTTAAATCCTCAAGCACTTTATAAAGATAAAAATTTTTTGAAAGCACGAAATATACAAAAAAATGTAAAATCGCCCAAATTCCGCAAAAAATTCCTAAAATTTTAGGAAGTGTTCGTGTAAATTTGAATTTAAAAAGAGCAAAAAAGAGGCTTAAAAACAAATAAAAAAGTGCGAAAATTCCGCTGTAAAAATAAAGCTCTTTAATAAGATCAAGCCCAAAAAGCACATTATCTATTACACGAAAACTCGCATAAGCAAGGCTTAAAACAAAGCTTAAAAAGGCAAGTTTTTCAAAAAAAGAAGCCTTAAAAAGCATTAAAAATTTTTCTCTAAATCAAGCCCCGCATAAAGCGAAGCGACCTGCTTTTCGTAGCCGTTAAAGAGCAAGGTTTCTTGTTTTGCAAAGCTTCCTAAGACTCTCTCACTTGCTTGAGACCATCTAGGATGTGAAACTTTGGGATTTACATTAGCGTAAAAGCCGTATTCTTGCGGTGCGTAAAGCTGCCAAGTGGTTTGGGGTTGTTCTTTGAGAAATTCGATTTTTACTATGGATTTTATGCTTTTAAAGCCGTATTTCCAAGGAATAACAAGGCGGATGGGTGCACCGTTTTGCGGTGGCAAGGGCTTTTTATACATTCCAAGTGCTATGAAAGTAAGCGGGTGCAAGGCTTCATCCATTCTAAGAGCTTCCACATAAGGATAATCAAGCGTTGGAAAAAGGGCGTTTTGATCATTAAACTGCGTCTTGTCAAAAAGCGTAGTAAATTTCACAAAATTCGCTCCGCTTTTAGGCTTTGTCTTTTCTATCAAAGCCCTTAATTCAAAGCCTATCCAAGGAACGACTATAGACCAAGCCTCCACGCAACGAAAACGGTAAATCCTCTCTTCTAAAGGAAAGGCTAATAAGTCTTGCATATTCAAAATCAAAGGCTCTTCAAGCTCACCGCTAAGCTCTATTTTCCAGCCTTTTGTGTTGAAATTTTTAGCGTATTCTACGGCTTTTCTTTTATCCGTGCTAAACTCGTAAAAATTCACATAACTTGTTGCTAACTTTTCATCGCTAATGCTAAGTGCGTTTAAATTTTCATCGCTTTTAAAATCAAGTGCTGCAAGTTTTGATTTAATCACGCTTAAACCTAGCAAACTTCCCGCTCCAAGCTTTATAAATTCGCGTCTTTTTTGATAAATTTTTTCCGGCGTGATTTGAAGATTTTTCATTTAATACTCCTTATTTTTTAATAAATTATATCTTTTAAAAATCAACGAATTTTAATATTTTTGAAATTTATTTTCAAGTGCATTGAAAAGTAAAAGAAGTTTTAAGGGTAAATTTCCTTGTTTTTTAAAAATGATTTTTAAAATTCGAGCTTCAGACGAGTTTGATAAAAGCTAGTCTTATTTATAAGCAAATTAAGGCTTTGAATTTATAAATTGAAAAGAATTTTCTCGCAAAGCTCACGCGGATTTTTTGCTTGATAAATAGGGCGTCCGATGACTATAAAATCGCTTTTATTGTCTTTTGCACTCTTTATATCCGCCACTCTTTTTTGATCATTACTTGCCTCGTTAAAAGGGCGGACTCCAGGCGTTAGGGTAAGAAAATTTGTGCTAGTGTGTTCTTTTATCTTTAAGCTTTCAAAAACCGAACAAACCATACCATCAAGCCCGTTTTCATAAGCCATTTTTGAAAGATTTAGCACAGCCTCACTTAAATTCTGCTTGTAAATACTATAAAATTCTTCCTCATCAAAGCTTGTTAGAGCCGAAACGGCTAAAACTAAAGGACGATTTTTAAGAGAATTTAAGCGGTTTATAACTTCACACATTGCCCTTTTTCCAGCACTTGCGTGGATATTTAACATTTCTACTTCAAGTTTTGCACACTCTTCACAAGCATCGGCTGTAGTGTTTGGAATGTCATAAATTTTTAGGTCTAAAAAAATATTAAAATCGCTGATTTTCCTTAGCTCCTCGATGAGTTTAAACCCGTCTCTTAAATACGACCTTAAGCCTATTTTCACCCAAAGATCAAGCCCTTTTAGCTCTTTTGCTAAATTTAAACACTGCTCTTTTGAGGTTAGATCAAAAGCGACGCAAAGCTTCATAAAAGCTCCTTTGTAAGCGAATCAAGCACGGCGTTTATGAATTTGGGCGAGTTATCATTTGCCATTTCTTTAGCAAGTTCAATCGCTTCGTTAATAACTATAGCCTTGCTCGTATTCGTGTATAAAAGCTCGTAAGCTCCAAGCCTTAAAATCGCCCTTTCTATGTGCGAGACCTTTGAAATTTCATTTTCATCTAAATGTGCATTAAGCTTTAAATCAAGCTTACTCAAATTCTCACAAATGCCATCATATAGGCTTAAGGTGAAATTCTTTTGCTCGTTGCGAATCTTTTTTTCTTTTAAAAACTCATTTAAAAAAGCCTCGTTTTTTTCGTTAAATTCAAGTGCGTAAAGCAAAGAAACAACGCTTTGCCTTACTTGGTGTCTTGTTGCCACTTTAGCCCTTTAAATTCTGGCTAAGACTTAGCATTTCTATCAAGGTAGTCATCGCTTCAAAACCCTTGTTTCCAGCCTTGCTTCCTGCTCTTTCTAGGGCTTGTTCTAAGGTATCTGTGGTTAAAACGCCAAAACTTACAGGCGTATTGTGTGCTAAGCTTACATTTGCTATGCCCTTAGTCGTTTCTGCACTTACATAATCAAAATGCGGAGTTGAGCCTCTTATAACCGCACCTAAGCAGCAAATCGCGTCGAATTTCTTGCTTTCAATAGCCTTTTTTAAAGCAAAAGGAAGCTCAAAAGCTCCCGGAACCAAAATAAGGCTTAAATTCTCATCTTTCCCGCCGTGCCTTAAAAAAGCATCTTTTGCACCCTCGCAAAGCTTGTCTGTGATGATGTGATTAAATCTTGCGTTAATGATTGCGATTTTTTCGCTACCTTTTAAGGCAAGTTTTCCCTCTATGATTTTCATTGAATTTCCTTTTCTATTAAATTTCTTATTTGCATAAGTATTTTAACACAAGCCTTTAAACGCTCTACGCTAAGCATATTTGCACCGTCACATAGGGCTTCGCAAGGATTAATATGCGTTTCAAAGAAAAAACCATCGACTCCAACTGCAGCCGCAGCCCTTGCTAAAGGCTCGATAAATTCGCTCTTTCCTCCGCTCTTTCCCCCTGCGGCTCCGGGCATTTGAACGCTATGCGTTGCGTCAAAAATCACGGGTGCAAATTCGCGCATTATAACTAAACTTCTCATATCAACGACCAAATTTCCATAACCAAAACTCGCTCCTCTTTCTGCGACAAAAACACCGTTTTCCTTAGCGACTTCAAAACCCTCAGTCTCTACCCCTCTTGTTTGAAGTACTTTTTTTATGCTGTATTTTATATCGCTTGGGTTTAGAAACTGCCCTTTTTTGATATTTACCTTTGCCTTTGTTTTTGCAGCCGCGACGAGTAAATCAGTTTGCCTGCATAAAAACGCTGGAATTTGAAGCACATCAGCAACCTCGCTTACCGGTTTTGCTTGAGTGCTTTCGTGAATGTCTGTAAGAATTTCAAGCTCAAACTCCTTTTTCACGCTTTCTAAAATTCTAAGCCCCTCTTCAAGTCCCGGACCCCTAAAAGAGCTTATGCTAGTGCGATTTGCTTTATCAAAGCTTGATTTAAAATAAAAATCTATGTTTTCATCTTCTGCAAAAAATTTAAGCTCTTGTGCCATTTTAAAGATAAGTTCTTTGCTTTCTATCACGCAAGGACCTGCGATGAGTATCGTTTTTTTCATTTTTTTCCTTTAAGTAAAATGAGTCCGCCAAAAATTATGCCTATTATACCCAAAAAAACTAAAGCACTTGGTAAATCATCGCCCAAAAATAAGCCGACTATCAAAGAAAAAACCACATCTAAATAGCTCACTCCAGCGACGATTCCAGCTTGTTTTGCAACTCCGTAAGCCTTAGTGACATGAATTTGATATAAAGTGCCTAAAGTTCCCATAATTGCTATTATTATCCACGCTTTAAAACTAGGCATCACAAAAGAAGCGATTAAAAAATCAAGCTCTTTAGGTGCGTAAAAAGCACCAACAAGCATAGAAAAAAGTGGCATTAATGTTCCGGTTAAGATGAAAGAAAAAGCTATGATTTCACTTACATAGTATTGTCTTAAACGCCTCACACTTGTAAGGGCTAAGGCAGCGAAAAATCCGCTTAAAATTCCAAGTATGGAATTTTTCACATCAAAACCTGAATGAATTTCATCGCTTGCGAAAGGTTGGGTGATGCAAAGTACTCCGCAAAAGGCGATTAAAATTCCAAGCCAAGCTTTAAAACCTATGTTTTCTTTAAACCAAAAAAAGGCGATTAAGGTGATGAAAATCGGAGCCGTTTTTTGAAAGGCAAAAGTGCCTCCAAGCGTGATATTTGCAGCATTGTAAAAAAACAAATACAAAGATAAAGTCCCACTTAGCCCTCTAAAAACCAAAAGCCCCAAACGACCGCCTTTTTTATGCACCTTAGTTTTTTTAAGCATAAAAAGTATGAAAAATACGCCTACAATATTTCTAAAAAACATAATTTCAATAGAGCTCATTTCCTTGCTTAAAATTTTCGCACAAGCACCTACTAATGCAAAATCCAAACAAGCAATGATCATAAAATAAATTCCTAAATTATGTTTGACAATCTTTAGCAAAAACTCTCCTTTTTTGTTATTTTAGTCTTTATTTGCTTAATTTTAAGCCAAATTTTATATAATCTTTTTTGAAAAATTAAATTTAAGATTGTAGGAAAAATGCAAAGTATCATACTAGTAGGCAAACCAAATGTCGGTAAATCAAGCCTTTTTAACCGCTTAGTGCGTAAAAGAATCGCAATTACAAGTGAAATTTCAGGCACGACAAGAGATATTAGCGAAGCAGAAATTGAAATTTATGACAAAAAAGCCTTGCTTATGGATAGCGGAGGACTTGATGAAAAAGATGAGCTTTTTAAAAATGTGAAAAAAAATACCTTAAAAGTGGCTCAAAATTGCGATATTATCCTTTATCTTGTCGATGGAAAAAAACTGCCCGATGATGAGGATAAGAAATTTTTTTACACCTTAAAAAAGCTTAAAAAACCTATGGCTTTAATCATAAATAAAATCGACAATCAAAAAGACGCGCAAAACGCTTGGGAATTTGCAAGTTTTGGCGTAAAAGAGCTTTTTAGCATTTCTGTAACGCACAATGTAGGCTTAGACGTGCTTTATACTTGGCTTTATGGCTTTTTAAAGCAAAATTTAAGCTTTGATGAGAATGAAAGTTTGGAGGATTTTTTAGAGCATTATGATGAGAATTTAAAAACCCAAAAAATCGATGAAAATCACATAAAAGTTGGCATAGTAGGTCGTGTAAATGTTGGTAAATCAAGCCTTTTAAATGCTTTAGTTAAGCAAGAAAGGGCTGTGGTGAGTGAAATTGCCGGAACTACGATAGATCCTGTAAATGAAAGCTTAGTTTATAAAAACAAAACCATAGAATTTATCGATACCGCAGGCATTCGTAAAAGAAGCAAGATAGAAGGGCTTGAATTTTTTGCACTAAATAGAACAGAGAAAATCTTGCAAAAAGCACAAATCGCTCTTTTAGTCTTAGACGCAAGCGAGGGCTTTAACGAGCTTGATGAAAGAATTGCCGGGCTTATTTTAAAGCATAATTTAGCCGTGATTATCGTGCTTAATAAATGGGACAAAGCGGATATAAATTTTGATCAAACGCTTAAAGAACTCAGGCTTGATCGCTTTAAATTCCTCGCTCACGCACCCATTATTAGCGTAAGTGCTTTAAGTGGAAAAAGAATTCACGCCCTTTTGGATAAGATCTTAGAACTTTTTGAAAATTTCATTCAAAAACTTCCTACCGCAAAGCTTAACGCCCTTGTAGAAGAAGCGACAAAAGCCCACCCTTTGCCGCACGATTATGGAAAGGCTGTTAAGATTTATTACGCGGTTCAATACGACTTTGCACCGCCTAAAATCGCTTTAATTATGAACCGTCCTAAGGCTTTGCATTTTAGCTACAAAAGATATTTGCAAAATAAACTGCGTGAGAATTTCGACCTTAGCGGAGTTCCGCTTCTTTTAGTGGCAAGAAAAAAAGGACAAAGAGATGAGGAGTAAAAATGTATTTTTCACGGGCTTTATGGCTTGTGGTAAAAGCACTTTAGCAAGGGAATTTGCAAGGGAATTTGGCTTAATTTTTTTAGATAGCGACGCGTTAATAGAACTGCAGTTTAACAAAAGCGTGAGCGAAATTTTTGCGGAATTTGGCGAGGAGTTTTTTAGAAAAGAGGAACAAAAAATGGCGGATTTTTTTTGTGGAATTAAAAATGCTTCTATCGCGACAGGCGGAGGCTTTATAAAGGCTTTAAATTTAGATAAAATAGGCTTTTGCGTGTATTTAAGAGCTGATTTTGAAACACTTAAAAAGCGTTTAAATTCTAAAGAAAAAGCAAAAAGACCTTTGTTTTATGACGAGAATAAAGCAAAAATTTTATATAATGAGCGTTTGAGTTTGTATGAAAAAAAAGCGGATTTGATTTTAGATATTGAAAATAAAAGCACTAAGGAGCTTTTATGCGAGCTTAAAGAAAGGATAAAATGAGAGTTTTAACGGGACTTCAGCCAAGCGGGGATTTGCACATAGGAAATTATTTTGGTGCGATAAAACCTATGGTTGAAGCACAAAATGAAAACGAAATGTTTATTTTCATCGCAAATTATCACGCCTTAACTTCGGGCAAGGACGGAGAAATTTTAAAGCAAAACACCTTAAAAGCAGCAGCGGCTTTTCTAAGCTTAGGTATAGATCCTAAAAAAAGCACTTTTTGGCTTCAAAGCGATGTTAAGGAGGTGCTTGAGCTTTACTGGATTTTATCGCAATTTACGCCTATGGGTTTGCTTGAGAGAGCACACAGTTACAAGGATAAAATCGCAAAAGGCTTAAACGCTTCTCACGGGCTTTTTTCTTATCCGGTTTTAATGGCGGCGGATATTTTGCTTTTTGACTCTAAAGTCGTGCCTGTGGGAAAGGATCAAATTCAGCACGTGGAGATTGCTCGCGATATTGCCCTAAAGGTAAATAACGAGTGGGGCGAGATTTTCACCTTACCAGAAGCTAAGATAAACGAAGATCTTGCCGTTGTAGTAGGAACCGACGGAGCAAAAATGAGTAAGTCTTATAAAAACACCATAGATATTTTTGCAGACCAAAAAACGCTTAAAAAGCAAATTTCAAGCATTAAAACGGACAGTACACCTTTAGAAGAGCCTAAAAATTGGCAAACTTGCAATGTTTTTGCTTTAACAAAGCTTTTTTTAAACGCAGACGAAGAAGAGGAGCTTAAAAAAAGATACGCAAAAGGTGGCGAGGGTTATGGGCATTTTAAAATGTTTTTAAACGAAAAAATGAGCGAGTATTTTAAAGAAGCTAAGGAAAAATACGAAAATTTCTTAGCAAATCCTAAAGAATTAGAACTTATCTTAGAACAAGGCGCACAAAAAGCAAAAAAGATTGCTAAAGAAAAAATGCAAAAAATTTATGCAAAAATAGGACTTTAAAGGATAAAAAATGCTTGATTTAAAACTTTTACAAAAAGAATTCGAACTTTTTAGTAAAAAACTTGGAAGCAAAAAAGTAGATGGGAATTTGCTTAAAAAATTAAGCGGAATTTTTAGCGAACTTAAAAAAGAAAAAACACATTTAGAGGAGCTTCAAGCCTTTCAAAATAAATTTAGCAAAGAACTTGCAAATGCTACAAATAAAGACGAACTTAAAAGTAAACTTAGCGAAAATAAAGAAAAAATTTCAAAGCTTAATCAAAAAGTAAATGAGCTTACAAACGCACTTGAAAAAATCGCGCATTCTTTACCAAATATCCCCGATGAAAATGTCCCTGTGGGCGATGACGAGAGCGAAAATTTAGAGCTTAAAAAGATTTTAGAACCGCCTAAATTCGACTTTGAACCTAAGGAGCATTTTGATTTGGCTACTAAGCTTGATTGGATTGATTTTGTGCGCGGGGTGAAAATTTCACAAAGCCGTTTTTGTGTGCTTAAAAACGAGGCGGCTTTGTTAAATAGGGCTTTGATAAATTATATGATAGATTTTAACCAGCAAAGAGGCTTTAAGCTTGTTAATGTGCCTTTTTTGGTAAATTCTAACACTATGTTTGGAACCGGTCAGCTTCCTAAATTTAAAGATGATATGTATAAAGTGGAGGATGAGGAGCTTTATCTTATTTCAACTTCTGAAATTCCGGTTACTAATCTTTATGCGGACGAAATACTTTGCGGCGAGGATTTGCCTCTTAAAATGACTTGTTATAGTGCTTGTTTTAGAAAAGAAGCCGGAAGTGCAGGACGCGATACAAGAGGCATTATAAGACAACACCAGTTTGAAAAAGTCGAGCTTGTAAGCATCACTAAGCCTTCTCAAAGCGATGAAATTTTTGAGCAAATGCTAAGTTGTGCAAGCGATTTGCTAAGCTCTTTAGGCTTAGCTCACAGGCAAGTTATGCTTTGCACGGGCGATTTGGGCTTTAGTGCTGCAAAAACCATAGACCTTGAAGTGTGGCTTAGCGGACAAAATAAATACAGAGAAATAAGCTCCATTTCAAACTGCAGAGATTTTCAAGCAAGAAGAGCAAAAATTCGCTATAAAAACGAAAAAGGCAAAAACGAACTCGTACATACGCTAAATGGCTCTTCTTTAGCTGTGGGTAGGACTTTAGTGGCGATTATGGAAAATTATCAAGACAAAGAGGGAAAAATTCATATCCCAGAAGTTTTAAAAAAATATTTATAAAGGACGCAAATGCCAGAGGATACCAAAGAGGTCATCTTAGAAAAAACGGAAGACTCGCAAAGCTTTGATGAAAGTTTAAGTGTTTACGCGGGAGAAGAAGGCCAAGCTCCTTCGAAAGATGAGGAATTTGCAACCTTGCCCAATGAGCTTCCTAGCGAACAAAGCACGAAATTTTCTTTCACAAGAGAAAGTGCTCCTAAAGAAGTAGAAAGTACTTTTGAAAAGGCAGAGGAGAAAAAAGAAGAGCTTCCTTGGTATAAAGATAAGAAATTTTTGTCCTTAGTCGCTCTTTCTTCGGGCGTGTGTTTGGTACTTATTTTTGTTTTGATGTATCTTAGTTTTAGAGGAGATAATATTAAGCCCGATATTATCGCTACTAAAAGCAAAAAACAAAGTCAAGATGAGATTGATAATGGTGCCTACAAAGGCGATGAAGCAATAGTCTTAGATAATATAATCCAAAAAGCAAATTCACTTTACTCAAGAGGAGAAATCAAAGAAGCACTTAAAATATATGAAAAAGTTGCTATTTATAGTGAAGCTTTATCAAGCTATAATCTTGGTGTGCTCAAAATGAGTGAGGAAAAATTTGAAGAAGCTATAGAAAGTTTTGAAGAAGCTATTAAAAAAGGCGAAGCTAGGAGCGTTTCGGCGATTAATGCAGCGGTGAGTTCTTTAAAATTGGGCGATAGGCAAAGGTTTAAGTATTATTTGGATTTGGCACAAGATTATATCACAAAAGAGGGGAAATCAGAGCTTTATAATTATTATCTAAGTTTGATTAATTATTATAAAGGTTATTATATAGAAGCTTTACAAATGTTGCTAAAGGTGGATGTAGAACCTTATGGTGATAGTGCAAAATATCTTTTAGCTAAAATTTATACAAAACTGGGTGCTAATGCTAGAGCTATTGATATGCTAAATTCCCAGCAAAGCTTTGAAAGCAGTCTTTCTTTAGGTCTTTTGCACGCAAAACTTGGAGAATACGACAAGGCAAGATCCGTTTTAAGCACGGCGATGAAAGTTGATAGGGATTTTAATGAAAGCTTAAGTGCTCTTAGTATAATAGATATTAAAACGGGAAATTACCAAGATATGATAGAGCGCTTAAATAGTGCTTATGCAGAGGATAAATACAAGTATCAAATTTTAGATAAATACAAAATCAAAGTGCGTTTGAAAAAAGAATTGTATAGTATAAATTTAGCACAAGAAAAGTTTTCTAGAGATTTGTTGCAAAATTATAAAGATCAGTTTGATTTGCTTTTTTATTTTGCACCTTATCAGGTTTTTAATACCAAACAAGCATTACTTTACATAAAAAAGGCAAATGTAATCACTGTAGATGATAGAGGTGCTAGTGATTATCTTAATGCAGGTAAAAATCTTTCTTCAGTGAATATAAGAATTGCTAGAGCCATTAATGAGGTTTATAACAATAAGCTTAAAAATGCCAACGATGATTTTCAAAAAATCCTTAAAGGATACTCAGAACATAGTATTTTGCATTATAATCTTGCCTTAACTTATGCACAGCTTCAAAACTACAAACTTGCTTATAAGCATTTTTTAACATCTTATAATCTTAATCCAAAAAATTATTTAGCAGGAGCTTTTGCGATTTTTTGTGGCAAAATTATAAATGAGGATACGAAAAAACTTTATGGTGAGATTATGGAAAATATTACAAACGATGATGAAAATGCATTCAAACTTGAAAAAACTATGCTCTTCTTAGGAGGTTCTAGTTTTGTTTCTATGCTTCCTTTTTTAGAAGAGGAAAAGCCTAATTCAGCACTTACTCTTATGCTTGAGGCAATAGCTGCTAGGCTTAATGGCTTAAAAAATGAAGAAAACAACAAAATAGCAAAACTTAAAAATCTTTTACCAGGTAATATCATCACAAATATTTTGTATTTTAATTCTTTAAACGAGGGTTTGGATATCAAAGAATATTCTCAAAATGCTCAGATTTATTTTATAGATGCAAAACTTGATTATAAAGATTTATTTGGGAGTCCCAATATAGTAAAAGAACATTATGCTTTTTTGTTACAAGCTACGGGTATTTTAAATTTAGAAATTAAAAAATTTAAAAATTTTAATAGTATGGATGCTAATGTCGATGGAGAGGATGTACTTAGAGTTTTGGCGTATTTAAATATTTTAGGAGGCAATTTTGCCGAAGCAAACAAAAACTATAATGTCTTGATAGATATATATAAGGTTGAAGATTCCGAGGTTTATTTTTTGGCAGCTATGGCATCCTTAGGTATAAATGCGCCAAACTCAAGCATAATTCTTTTACAACTTTCAAGAATACAAGATCCAAATAACCAAGAAGTCCAAGCTGCTTTGGCACTTTTGTATCAAGAAGTTAAAAATTATAAAAATGCTTTAAATCAATACAAAAACTTACCGAATGATTTAGAAAGCCATTTTTTTACTTTTGATATAGTGCCTACGGGGGGGGGGGGATAAATGAGTAATATCTTTTGTTGTTAAAACTTGTGCGTTAAAAACTGAATAAAATTTTAATTAAATACCAAGCTTAAGATATTTACCCTCTTCATCGACCAATTGGGCTAACATTGTAGGCATTTCTAGGAGCAAATTTTGATAATTTTCTTCTGAGTTTTTAGAATCTAATCTCAATCTTAGCTCCACATTTTTCGCACTTACTATCTTATTTGTGCTTGCTGAAATAATAGCAATATTCACCTTAGCATAGGCGTTTTGAAACTTTGTAAGGTAAAAATCCCAAGTGCTGATATAAAAATCCTCAAGGCTTACTACGATTAAAAAGTCCGTAAATTGAGTGTAGCTTTTATCTTGTTTTAAGAATTTAGAAAGCTCAACGAGCTTGAAATTTTTGTGCGTATTGAGAGAATTTAGCGTTCTTTCGAATTGATATGCCCTGTTTTGCAAGGCACTAATTAGATTTAAATTCAAATTTTTAATAAATCTTTTAGTAAATTCGCTCGAAAATTCTTTCGCCTCGACGCGAAAGTCCTTTAAAGCATAGCCAAAATTCTCTCTAAAACCTACCAAAATTCCAAAATCCACCCGCGCGTCTTTTTTTGCGGTTCTTAAAGTTGAGCTATCAAACAAAGCCTCTTGCTCGTCAAGCTTTTGAGGCTTGATTTTTTGGTCTAAATCGATGATATTAAAAGCGTCCTCATTTTGATCGATTTTTATAATCTTTTTTTGAGAAAAATTATTCGCAAAAATATTTTGAGCGAGGAAAAAAGTCAAAAAAAATGCTATAAAAAATTTCATAATTTTCCTTTGATTTTAAAATTTCTAAGAATTAAAGCCCCATTTTAAAACTAATTAAATTTAAAGGTAAAATTGCAAAAATTTCTAAATTTCAGCAAAAACTTAAAAATTAAGCCAAAATTATATTGCAATTTTTTATAAAAAATCCTTTAAAAAGCTTTTTTGAGAAAGTGCTAAAAAATGCGAAGCTTTGTTGCCCTCTTGATTGTAATTTAAAAAATTCCCTCTCAAATCTCCCATAAAACCGCCGTTTTGATTGACTAAAAAATCTCCCGCGGCTATGTCCCAAATGCTTAAATTTTCAGCCCTTCTATACACTCCGGCTCTGCCCTCTAAAAGGGCGGTGAATTTAAGCCCAGAGCTTATATTTAAGGCTTTAAAATTATGCTTGGTCGCGAATTCTTTATCTTCTTTGCTAAGATGATTGACGCTTAAAAGGGCGGTGAATTGATTTTGCTTGAAAAACTCCTCATCTTTTTCTAAAATGCGGTGATTTTTATACACCTTGCTGTCTTTGTGAGCGTAAAAAATATCGCCGTTTGTGGGATTTTTAATGAGGCTTAGCACGGGTCTTTGCTCACAAATAAGGGTTATCATTATGCAAAATTCGTCCTTTTGTTTTAAAAAACTGCTCGTGCCATCAAGCGGGTCGATGAGCCAAAAACACTCTAAATTTTTTCTTTTTTCAAATGGTAGAATTTTCTCCTCCGAAAAGACTTCAATGCCTGTTTCTGCGAGCTTTTGAGTGATGAGTTCGTTCGAGATTAAATCTGCTGAGCTCACAGGCGAGCTATCCTCTTTTTGCCAAATTTTTAAATTTTTTCTCTCGTTTAAAATCGCCGCAGAAGCCGCATTTGCAGCTTCTATCGCTAAATCAAGTAGGGGGCTTAAATTCATCTTTTTGTTTCACCAAGATAAAGTTGTCTTGGACGCACGATTTTTAACGCACCTTGTTCTTTAAGCTCTATCCACTGTGCTATCCAGCCCGGAGTTCTACCGATGACGAAAATCGCTGCGAACATTTCGTTTGGAATTCCCAAAGCCTTAAGTATGAGTCCGCTGTGAAAATCCACATTAGGATAAAGATTTCTTTGCACGAAATAATCATCATTTAAAGCAATCTCTTCTATCCTTGAAGCGATTTTAATAAGATTTGTATCTATGCCTAACTCATCGATAAGCTGGTCTCTTAGCTTTTTAAGCACTTTCGCTCTTGGGTCGAAATTCTTATAAACCCTGTGTCCAAAGCCCATTAAGCGGAAAGGATCGTTTTTATCTTTTGCTTTTTTGATAAATTCATCGACTCTATCTACGGTGCCTATTTGTTCGAGCATTCTTATAACGCCCTCGTTTGCTCCGCCGTGAGCGTGTCCCCAAAGTGCGCCAATACCAGCACTCACGCAAGCATAAGGGTGGGCGTGAGTCGAACCAACAGCCCTAACGGTTGAGGTTGAAGCGTTTTGCTCGTGGTCTGCGTGAAGCATAAACACAGTGTCTAAAGCCTTAACCTCAATAGGTCTAAGCTCCACATGATCATAAGGATAAGTTCTTAACATATATAAGAAATTCTCCGTAAAGCCTCTGTCTAAATTCGGATAAGCCATAGGAAAGCCGTTTTTATAGCGGTAAGCGGTTGCTACTATAGTTGGAACTTTTGCTACTATGCGTGCTGCCATTTCCATATATTCTTCTTCGATGTCCATATTAAGATGATCCGGATAAAAAGCAGATAAAGACGCAACAGAAGCTTGTAAAATCGCCATAGGATGTGCATTGTCCGGAAAAGAATCGAAAAGTTTATGCATACCTTGATGGATATAAGAACGCTTTTTCATCTCAAGTCTGAAATTCTCAAGCCTTTGCTCGTTTGGAAGATCTTTATAAAGCAAAAGATGAATCACATCTAAGAAGAGTTTGTTTTCGGCAAGCCATTCTATAGGATAGCCTCTGTGCGTTAAAATTCCATTTTCGCCATCTATGAAAGTGATATTAGACTTACAAGTTGCAGTGGAGGTTAAACCCTCATCGTAAGAAAACATTCCTGTTTGTTTGTAAAGGCTTGACATATCCACAACGCTAGGTCCAACACTTGCATCGTAAATAGGAAATTCGTAGCTTTTGCCATTTCTATTGTCGGTTAAAGTAACAGAATTTGACATTTTTTCTCCTTTTATGTTTTATTCATTACATATTTTAACGAAAAAGGCTTTCAAAAGTTTTTATTTATTTATAAGTTCTTTAAAAAGCTCAAAATTTTGAGTAAAATTGTAATTTTAATTTTTTGCACCTCGCTTGTAACTGGATATAAATTTGATAAGACTCATTATAACAACAGCCTCGAACAAAGCCGTTAAAATGAGAGCGGAATAAAGATCTTTAGAAATCACCTTTGCAACATAAGAAAGCGAGGCTATGGCTATGAGTAAGGTTAGGGGCATAGAATGGCTTAGGGCAAATAAAATGGTGTTTTTAAAGCCTATTTTTGAGGTGAAAATAAAAGCACAACATAATCTTAAAGCAAACATTACAAACATAATAAGCAAGGCAAATAAAAGGATTTTATATTCTAAAACCGTTTTTAAATCAAAGGTTGAGCCTATGTAGATAAAAAACACAGGGATTAAAAAGCCATAACCTAAATGAGAAATTTTATGCTCTAAGTCTTTTTTGTGATTAAAAA
The DNA here is from genome assembly GCA_964637895.1 of uncultured Campylobacter sp. GTDB lineage: Bacteria > Campylobacterota > Campylobacteria > Campylobacterales > Campylobacteraceae > Campylobacter_D. The sequence goes on from CAZWYE010000003.1 coordinate 20,798, forward strand.
AGGTCGCGATAAAAGAACCTGCGATAAAAGAACCCAAAACGATTTCAAGCTTTGTAACTATCATAGCAACGATGATTAAGATAAAAATCGCAAAGCAAAATCTTATGTCTTTTTCGTTTTTGTCCTCTCTTGGCATTAAGATTATTTTAAGCTGAGGATACCACCAAAAAAGCATTTCTAGGAATTTAAAGCTTAAAATGCAAAGTCCTAAAAATATGCTTAAATACAAAATACTCCGTCCTGCATCGATAATGCCAAAATCCTCGTGCAAAAAAGCCCCAACTATGGTTAAAAGCACGATAGAAACAACCTCGGCAAGTGTAGCACTAAGCATTGAAGCATTAAGCCAGTAACACTGTTTTCCAAAGTCCTTAAAAAGCATAGATAAAAGCCCAACGCTCATAGCAGGAATGATTAAAATAAAAATAGAATCAAAACCCAAAGCCAACACCAAAACAAAGGAGCTTAAATAAAGCATAGCTATATAAAACAAGCTTCTTTTTAAAAGGCTTTTTTCCATATTAAAAAAGGCTTGTAAATTCACCTCCATACCCGCGATAAACATTAAATAATAAAAGCCCACATCGGCTAGAATTTTAAAATTCTCACTCACTCCTATAAAACCAAAATACCCCATAAAAGCACCAAGTACAATTTCGGTTGCAGAAAGAGGAAGCCTTAAAAATTTAGCAATATAAGGCGATAAAAGCAAACAAGCAGCAATGACTATGAGAATTTTTAAATCGATTAAATTTTGAGAACTAATGACACTCGGATGCAAAGCTAAATCCCATATTTTTGAGCTTTTCTATGTCCTTACTAGGCTCTTCTCCTTTGGTCGTAAGATAATCACCAACCACTATGGCTTCGGCTCCGGCTTCAAAAATTTCATATTGCCTCTGCCCTAAAACCCATTCTCTTCCACCTGCTATCATAATGCGAGTATCGGGCAAATCCTTTTTACTCGCCCTTATAATATCTAAGGCTTCATTAGCACTTAACTTTGGCACTTTAAGCTTTAAATTTTCGTTAGCAATGAAAAAATTTATAGGAGAGGAAAAAGGCTTTAATTCTTGCAAGGATTTTCTAAAACTTATCCTATCATCCTCACTCTCGCCCATACCATAAATTCCTCCACAACAAAGCATAAGTCCGGCTTCTTTCGCTCTTAAATTCGTCTCAAAACGACTCTGCCAAGTGTGAGTGGTGCAAATTTGCGGGAAAAATTCTTTTGAAGTTTCAAGATTATGATTATAAGAAAAAACTCCGGCTTTTTTAAGCTCTTTAAGCTGTTCTAAATTTGCTAAGCCGTTACAAGCAATGAGCATTAAACTAGGCTCGGCTTTTTTCACCTCAAAAGCCGCTTTGCAAACATACTCAAGCTTTTCATCATCAAGTCCAGCTCCAGCAGTTACAAGACAAAAACCTAAAGCCTCGTTTTTCTTTGCAAGTTTGGCTTCAAAAACGATTTGACTTATATCTTTTCTTTTGTATTTTGGAATTTGAGTTTTCACAAAAGCACTTTGAGTGCAGTATTTACAGTCCTCGCTACAACCTCCACTTGCGATATTACTAATGGCACATAACATAATTTGCATTTTTTATCCTTAATGTATTTTGTTTATATTGTTTTTATATTTTTTTGTAAAAAAAGCTATTCTTTTCTTACAAGAACGCAAAAAATTGATTTTAAATTCGTTAAAAACATTTTTAAGCTTGATTTTTAGAGGCATTTTTATGCTTTTCATAAGCTTAGTCCAAAAAATTTCATTACCCCTAAAATCGTTACTACTTTCATTGATGAAATACTCAAAAATCTTTTTATTTGCAGAAATTTGGTATTCTTGCATTCTTATTTCATAGCCTTTTAAGCTTTCATCGTTACTTACGCAAATTAACACAATGCCCCCCCCCCCCCCCGTATCGTCTATATAATCAAAAGCACAAAAATTTTCTAAAAAAAATTTAAGCTCCTCTAAGGAGGCTTTGTCGTTAAAAATTAAAATTATATTTTTAGAATTTTTGAGTTTTTCTTTGATAAGTTTCCATCTTTTCACACTTTGAGCGTTAATTCTTTTGCTTTGAATGTTTAAGTTTTCATTGGCAAAAAAATGATGAATGCTTATAAGCCCTGTTTTATCGTCTCTAACTTCAAGCGTTTTTTTAATTGCTTTTACCGCAGAACAATGCGTAAAAAATTCCTTAAAGTCCGTTTTAAAAAGTTCTAAGGCTATCTTTAAATTCGTTCCTAACATCCAATCAAGCGGACTTGCAAACAATCTTAAATGATTTTTACGCAAATGATGAGCGACGCGACAACTTGAGCCTAAACTTAAAACTATATCGGCTTTAAGCTTTTCAAAACGAAAATCCTTTAAATTATGCTTCACTCATTTCCTTTTTAACCTTGCATTTAAGGCATTCTAAAAAAGTGCCCTTTTTAAGCTCTTTTGTGACTAAATGCTCCCCGCAATGTTCGCAAAGTTCTTCGCTTGGCTTGTATTTTGAGATAAAATCGCAATTTGGATAAGCAGTGCAACCATAGAATTTACCTCTTTTGCTAGATCTTTCTATAAGCTCACCCGTTTGACATTTAGGGCATTTTATACCCGTGCTATTTTTCTTAGGCAAGGCATTAGAATTTGCGTCTTTATTTTCTAATTTCCTTGAGTATTTGCATTTTGGAAAATTTAAACACGCTATAAACTCTCCATACCTACCCTTACGAATAGCAAGCTCACCGCCGCATTTAGGGCAAAGCTCATCAATCTTTGTAAAGGTCTTTTGACTCTTAATATTTATCTTTCCCTCTTCAATCTTTTTCATAAAAGGATGGTAAAATCCTCTTAAAACCTCCTGCCAATCCGCCTTATCCTCAGCGACTAAATCAAGTGTATTTTCAAGTTTTGCACTAAATTCACTATCTACAATATAGCTAAAATGTTTTTCTAAAATTTCGGTTACATTAAAAGCGATTTCAGTAGGAATGAGCTGTTTTTGTTCTATGCGAACATAATCCCTGCTTGTAAGTATAGAAATAGTAGGTGCGTAAGTTGAAGGTCGTCCTATGCCTAAGCTTTCAAGCTTTTTTACAAGTCCTGCTTCACTGTATCTTGAAGGAGGCTCGGTAAAATGAGAATTTAGCTCTAAGTTTTGAATTTTTAAGCTTTGAGAACTTTTAAAATCTGGCAAAATTTTGTCCTTATCCTTTTCTCCATAAACCTTATAATAACCATCAAATAAAATTTTGCGTCCGCTAATCTTAAACACGGCTTTTTCATTTTCCACAAAAACATTTTGAATTTGCCAAAGGGCTTCTTTCATTTGACACGCTAAAAAGCGGTTATAAATCAAAGTATAAAGCTTAAGTTCGTCTTTGTCTAGGAATTTTTGCGCGATTTGCGGAGTAAAGCTTAAATTCGTTGGGCGAATCGCCTCGTGGGCTTCTTGTGCACCTTTTGCTTTGCTGGTGTAAATTTTTTCTTTAGGTGGCAAATAGTTTTCGCCGAAATTTTCTTTTATAAAGCTTCTTGCGGCCTTAAGTGCTTCTTTAGCAAGGTTTAAGCTATCTGTTCTCATATAAGTGATAACACCCATTACTCCTTGATGTGTGCTTACTCCCTCGTAGAGTTTTTGTGCTACCATCATTGTTTTTTTAGGGCTAAAGCCAAGATTATTGCTAGCACTTTGTTGTAAGCTTGAGGTCATAAAAGGCGGCGGTGGCAAAACCTTTCTTTCTTTGCTTTCTATCTCTTTAACTTTAAATCCGCCTTTTTTACACTCTTCTAAAATAAATTTAGCCCTATCCTCGTTTGTAATGCTAAGTTTTTCTATTTTTTTGCCATCAAATTCCACAAGCTCAGAGTCTAAATCCTTAGCAAAAATCATATCTATGCTAAAATATTTAAGCGGAATGAATGCTTTAATCTCTTTTTCTCTATCCACTATTATCTTAAGTGCGGCAGATTGCACCCGACCAGCACTTAGTCCTTTTTGAATTTTTTGTGCTAAAAGCGGGCTTAGTTTGTAGCCTACTATGCGGTCTAAAAGTCTTCTAGCTTGTTGTGCATCTACGCTGTGAATGTTGAGTTTTCTTGGATTTTTAAGTGCGTTTTCTATGGCACTTTTGGTGATTTCGTGAAAGACTATGCGAGGTAAGGAATTTGCGTCTTTTCCTAAGGCTTTAGCTATATGATACGCTATTGCTTCGCCCTCTCTGTCCTCATCGGTTGCAAGAAAAATCTGCGAAGCTTCATTTGCTTTAGCCTTTAGCTCCTTAACTAAAGTGCTATGATCGGCTGTGATTTTGTATTCTGGCTTGAAAGTATCGTTTTCTATCTTTATACCAAAACTTGTTTTTGGCAAATCTCTAATATGCCCTTTTGAAGCTATCACTTCATAGTTTTTACCTAAAAAATTCCCTATGGTTTTTGCTTTTGCTGGAGATTCTACTATGATTAAATTCTTTTTCATTTTCAACCTTGTTATTTTTTTTGAAAATTTAACAAATTTTTTTTAAATTTTTCACCTTAATTTTAAAAAAAATGAAATTTTTCACTCTTTTTGAAATTTCTTATGCTTTAAAACGCTGATTTTATAAATTTTCGTTTTGAAATTTAAGCTATAATTTCTTTTCGCAAAAAGATTAAAAAAAGGAAAACAATGATATTTATCGATGCGTGTTTTAAAAAGCCCACCGCTTACACTCCTGTGTGGATGATGAGACAAGCCGGACGCTATCTTAAAGAATATATGGAAGTTAGACAAAAAGCAGGAGATTTTCTTTCACTTTGCAAGGATTATAAAAAAGCAAGTGAGGTGAGTTTGCAACCTGTGGAAATTCTAAGCGTTGATGCGGCTATTATTTTTTCTGATATTTTAGTTGTGCCACTTGAAATGGGTATGGCTTTAAGCTTTGAAAAGGGCGAGGGACCTGTGTTTGCAAAGCCTATTTCTTCTAAAGAAGAGCTTAAAAGGCTTGAATGCGAGAAAGCTGTAAAAAATTTAAGCTATGTTTATGACGCTTTAAAACTCACACGCGAAAAACTCCCGCAAGATAAAGCACTAATCGGCTTTTGTGGCAGTGCTTGGACCATAGCAACTTATATGCTAGAGGGCAAAGGCTCGAAAAATTACGCAAAAAGCAAGAAAATTCTTTATCAAAATCCGGAATTCTTACACGAACTTTTAGCAAAATTAAACGAAGTTTTGAAATTTTATTTAGAGGAGCAAATTAGAGCCGGAGCAAATGCAGTGCAGATTTTTGACAGCTGGGCAAGTTCTTTAGAAAAGGAGGCTTTTTTCGAATTTTCTTTTAAATATATGCTTAAACTAGCAAACTTTATCAAGGCAAAATATCCTCAAATTCCGGTGATTCTTTTTCCTAAAGGAATTAGCGGATATTTGGACGAAATAAGCGGAAATTTCGATGTTTTCGGTGTGGATTGGAGCACTCCTTTAGAGCTTGCTTGTGAAAAACTTAGTGCGAAATTTTGCCTTCAAGGCAATATGGAACCTTGTAGACTTTATGATAAAAATGCTATAAAGCAAGGCGTTAAAGAGATTTTAAGCATTATGAAAGGCAAGGCTCATATTTTTAATCTTGGACACGGAATTTTGCCTGATATTCCTGTGGAGAATGCAAAATATTTTATAAATCTTGTTAAAGAGTTTTCTAAGAGATGAAAATAGTCTTTGGACCTGTGAATTCTAGGCGTTTTGGGCTTTCTTTGGGCGTGGATTTAAGCCCTGCTTTAAAGCAGTGTAATTTTGATTGTGTTTATTGCGAACTTAGTGCTAAAAGGAGCGTTTCTAAGCAAAATGTCGTTGTGAGCGTAGAAGAAATTTTAGAGGAAGTTAGGGTGAATTTAAATAAAGAATTTGATATTTTAACCCTCACAGCAAATGGCGAACCTACGCTTTATCCGCATTTAAAAGAGCTTGTTGTAGCTTTAAAAAAAATGCTAAAAGATAAGAAAATTCTTATTTTAAGCAACGGCACGGCTGTTTTAGATAAAGACAAATTCGAGGCTTTATTAGAACTTGATATTGTGAAATTTAGCCTTGATAGTGCGAATATTAAGACTTTTTACAAGATAGATAGGGCTTTAAAGGATATAAATTTAACTTTGATGATAGAAAAAATGGCAGAATTTCGCAAGGCTTTTAAGGGTGAGCTTATTATGGAAATACTTGTAGTTTCGGGCTTTAACGACACTAGGGAGGAATTTAGTGCTTTAAATAAAGCTTTGGCTAAAATTTCTCCTTTAAGAGTGGATTTAAGCACCATAGACAGACCTCCTGCTTACCCTGTAAAGCCTATAAGCGAGGAAAAACTTTATGAGCTTAGCTCTTTAATAACTAGCGTTCCTGTTTTAATCGCAAAAAGGACGCAAAAAGTACAAAAACTAAGCTTAAATAAAGAAGAGCTTTTAAAAATGCTTCATTTGCGTCCTCAAAGTGAGCTTGATATAAAAATGAGATTTAACGCAACTACGCTTGAAATTTTAAACGAACTTTTGGCAGAACAAAGCGTTAAAATTCTCAATCTTTCGGGTGTGAATTTTTACAAAGCGTAGAAAAATTATTAAAAAAGCTTGACAAAGCGTTTTAAATTTATTATAATCATAATTTTATTCCGGATTAGCTCAGCGGTAGAGTAGGCGGCTGTTAACCGCTTGGTCGTAGGTTCGAATCCTACATCCGGAGCCACAAAACCTCTTTACTTAAATTTTTTTCAAGTTTTTTGCAAATTGTGTGTTTTTTATAATTTAAAATTCTAAAAATTTCTTGCAATTTCCAAAATTTTCACTTCTATTTCTTTTGATTTCAAAGTTTTTCGTGTGAATTTTCGGTAAGAATTCAATTTTTTATAAAGTTTATCATTTTGCTTTGCATTATTAATTTATGAAATTTGGAAAGGTTTAAATTTTTATTAGTAAAGAAGCTTTAGAATTTTGCACATTTCGTGCTTTTACTTGGAAAGTTTTTTGATTTTATAAAACTCTTATCTACTAAAACCCGCAAAACCTAGTTAAAGTTTTTTTAAAAAAAAATTAAAAAAATGTAAATTTCGGCCCTAGTTAAAAAAATTTTTACCCTCTACAAAGTAAAAGCTAAGAAAAAAATGCTATAATGTGGCTTTAATCAAACAAACAAGGAAGATAAATTCAATGAAAGATTTGTTCTTATTTAGTGCTTTATTCGACTCTAGTCATACTTTTGCTTATTTTTTTCATCTTGCTTTAGTGGCTTTAATCGCCGTAATTATCGCTAAAATGGCAACACGCTCGATGCAGCTTGTTCCAAGAGGAATGCAAAATTTAGGCGAAGCATTTTTAGAGGGCATTGTGTCTATGGGACGCGATACTATGGGCAACGACGAAGGAGCAAGAAAGTATCTTCCTCTTGTTGCGACCTTAGGAATGATCATTTTTATAAGCAATATTATAGGTATTATTCCGGGCTTTGAGGCACCAACAGCAAGTCTTAATCTCACGCTTTCTTTGGCGGTGATAGTGTTTGTTTATTATCATTTTGAGGGCATTAGAACTCAAGGACTTATCAAATATTTCGCACATTTTATGGGTCCTGTGAAAATTCTTGCTCCTTTAATGTTTCCTATAGAGCTTGTTTCTCACTTCTCTCGTGTGATATCTTTGTCTTTTCGATTGTTTGGTAATATCAAGGGCGATGACTTGTTTTTAGCGGTTATTTTAGCACTCGTGCCTTATATTGCACCGCTTCCGGCTTATGTGCTTTTAACTTTTATGGCTTTTTTGCAGTCTTTTATCTTTATGATTTTAACTTATGTGTATCTTGCAGGTGCTACGGTAGTTGAAGAGGGTCATTGAGTTAAAATCTAAATTTTTTAAAAGATTTGACGATATAGCTTTAACCTCACAAAAAAAGGAGCGATAATGCAAGTAAATACAAACAACTACTCATCATTAGTCGCTAACTCAAAAGAGCAAGTTAGCAATACGAAGGCAGATGAAAACACAAAAGACTCTAATGTCCAAAGTGCGGACACAAATCAAAAGAGTCAAAATATCCTAAACAGGCTTAGTGCACTAGGCGGCAAGGGCTTGACTCAGCTTTATTTCGTGGAATTCTCGCAACAAGCTATGAATGCAGTCTTTGAAAATAGCAACGCACAAAGTGGATTAAACGACCTTTTAAGCGGTTTTAACACTCAAAAAGCGGGTTCTATACTTTCGCAGATTGATTTTGTGGCTTTAGGCTATACGGGCAAAAATCCTTTGGATATGAACACCGACGAGCTTAACGAGCTTTTGGGCGAAAATGGATTTTTTGGCGTGAATAACACTGCAGATAGGATTGCGGATTTTGTGATTCAAGGTGCAGGAGACGACCTCGAAAAACTGCAAAAAGGCTTTGAAGGTATGAAAAGAGGATTCGAAGAAGCTGAAAAAATGTGGGGCGGAGAACTCCCTCAAATCAGCCAAGATACTATGAATCAAGCTATGGAAAAGGTTAGCAAACGCATAGAAGAATTAGGCGGAAACGCTGTAAATCTAGAAGCTTAAAAATTTAAGGCGTTAAGCCTCCTTAAAAAATAAGCCTTTTATTCTAATAAATTAAACTTTATATGAACTCCTTTTCTATATTTTTTGTATTTGATTAGCACAGACTTTTTTTAAATCTTTAAAACCAAAATCAATTTATTCTCGTGTATATGAGCTTAGATTATGAAAATACCTAGTCTTATAAGCCATTAAATGCATAGTTCTTGTAAAATTTTACAAGCTTCTTTGTATGATAAAAACAGTATTACTTTGGTCTAATTATCCTTAATGCTCCGGATCTATATTATAGAGTAAGAATTTTGATAGAAGTTCCTTTAAAAGTATTATTTAAGATATTTGATTAGAGAATTTTCAAAAAGAAGAGTTAAGCAAGAAAGATTAACTCAAAAGTCAAAATAAGATGCAGAGCTATTGAATTTAAACAAGGAAGCTTTAAACATACTAGCTAAAGCTTTTAGAACTAAGGCATAATAACAATTTTTCAATAAAAAATGTTTTTAAAGACTATGTTTGGAGGGATAATAGAAATAGAGGCAAGAGAGCAAATAATTCTTAAAATCACTTATAAAATACTAGTTAGAAAAAACACAAAAGAGCTTGAAAATACGAGCCAAATATTTAAAATACAGCTTTATTTTGCAAACTAACTCTCATTTAATCAGTTTTAATCAATTTAAACTTAAGTGGAATTAAAAAAGTGAATATGGAAATATAAGTTTTAATTATAGCAATTCCATCAAAGGCTTTTTTAATAGAAAGTGTGGAAAGTTTTGTAGTTGAAAAATGTTTTAACAAAGCTAAAAAAGGTTTATTATGAAAAGAATTTTAATAAATTTGCAGATTAGGATTATTCTTAATTTCTAGAATTTTAAGTGCTTTAAAGTGTGCAATTTTTTAAGGTCGAGAATATTTTAGGTGTTTTAAGTCTTGAAAATTTTTGTAAAATTTTAAAATTTGTAAATTAAAATTTTACAAAAAATAATTTTTTAAGTTAGAATAAGCTTGAGTTTGAAATAAAAAATCCTATTTCATTTCACTTAAACCATCATAAATTCGGCCTTATATAGACTTAATAATATTTTTAGACACTTTTTTAAGCTTTTCATAACTTATATTTTTTTCTTGCCAAGCTTTAGTTTTGAAAATTTATAAAATCTCATAAATTTTTCATTTAGCAATATAAAATGCTTAAATTAAAGTTAAAATTATAAAATATTTGCTTAATTTTCCAACTTATATACGATTGGAATTTGTATTTTTGCGTCTTGTTTGTATGCAGGAAAATGTATTTTAGCCCTTTGTATTGTGGCTATTGCACTTTCATCTAGCACTTTATATCCAGAGCTTTTTTTAATTCTTATGATCTTTAGCTCCTTATTTTTCATCCATAGAAATTCCACTAAAACAGTTCCCTCTAGCCGCATTTTTCTAGCTACTTTTGGATATGTTAAATTGCGTTCTATTGCGGTTTTTACGGCTTGTAAAAATGAATTCTCGTTATTTCCCTTTAAGAAAAATTCTGCCATATTAGAATCCGTGTTTGTAGTTTTTAAGTCTAGAGTGTTTGCCTTGCTTGTGTTTGAATCTGTTTTTGTGCTTATAGCTTTTTTTAAATTGCTTGGTTTTTTGTCTGCGTTTTTAAGATTTTTAGTATTTTGCGGTTTTCTTTCCGGTTTTGGTTTATACTCGTGTCTTTCTTGCCTTTCTTTGTGTTGCGTCTCTTTTGGTTTATGTCTTTTAAAGTCGCCTTCGTTTGAGATTTTGTTTTGTGATATGAAATGTGCTATGCTAATACTATGAGAGTTTTTAGGTTTTACTAGCTTTGTGTTGTTATAAAATGCAAAAACTAGTGGTAAAAAGCAAAGTAATGTTAGTAAAAACGCTTGTGTTTTGTGGTTTTTTGGCATTATTTTTGAGTTATTATTTGGAAATTATTGTGATTTTTGGCACGTAAAATGTCAATCACTTGCACAAAGCTTTCAAACTTAGCTTCCTTATCGCTTTTAAGTTCGACAAGCACACTTTTGTTTATGAAATTTAGTCGCTCTTCTATACCGTTAATTTCCACTGATTTTTCATCTAAATAAAATTTATTATCAGAATTAATCAATATTGTAACTTTTTCTTCACCGCTTAATTCTTCGCTTGTTACTGCCTTTGGTAACTCTAGCTTTATCGCACCGCTTGAGACAAATGTCGCTATACTAAGTATTATCGCTAGTAAAACTAGCATTATGTCTATAAATGGAATTAGGTTTAGTCCTGAATTGCTCGATATTTTAATCATTTTGTGCTTCTTTGTAATCGGTACTTAAAATGTTTATTTTACGAAATAGGGCGTTGTATGCAATTAGCGTTGGAATCGCAACTAAAAGCCCAAGTGCAGTTGCTTTTAGAGCTAGAGAAAGTCCTAGAACGATTGATTTTACATCTATATTTCCACTTAAACTCATATCATAAAAAGTAATCATAATTCCTACAACCGTGCCTAGAAGTCCTACATAAGGAGCATTTGAGTAAATTATATGCAAAGTTGTTAGATTTTCGGTTATTGCTTTATCGAAGCTATCTTGATTTTTAAACTCTCTTAAGTCTAGTTTGCGAAAAAACAATATACGCTCTAGTGTGCAATATATCGCTAAAAAAGCCATAATTGCGAGTATAAAAAAGATTGTATAATCCGTGTATTCTTTTAGAATTTCCATTGTTTGCATTGTTTTTACTCCACATTTTAAAATTTCTTGCAATTATATTTAATCTAGCTTATAGAATTATTAAATATTGAAATCAATTATTATTTTTATTTTTTAAAATATTTAATAATATTTTAATAATTATTATCATAATATACGCATAAGAAAATTACACAAAATTAAAATATGAAGGATAGCCTTATTTTATATAGAAAAGTAGCGCATTTTTCGTTATTTATTGGGAGTTTTTTAGGTGCAGAGGAGACTTTTTTATTAGATAATTCTGTTATTAGTGCGACTGGTTTTTATCAAGACATTAAGGAGGCACCAGCTAGTATAACAATTATCACAAAAGAGGATATTTTAAGCAGACCAATTCGGGATTTAGGCGACATAATTCAAGAGGTTCCAGGAGCTTCAACGCAGGTTGGCAAAACTGGAGCGACAACGATACAAATGCGAGGTATGGCGTCAAAATACACATTAATTTTAATCGATGGTAAGCGCATTAATATGGACAGCGGATTTGATTCGAATGGATTTGATTCTACAAGCGGATTTATACCACCGGTTAGTATGATTGAGCGCGTTGAAGTGCTTAGAGGACCTGCGTCTGTGATTTATGGTAGTGATGCTATGGGTGGTGTTATAAACATCATAACAAAAAAGAATGCAAATAACCCAAGTGCCTCTATAGCGTTAGAATCTCGTTTGCAACAGCATCATAGCACTTGGGGGAATTTATACGGAGTAAATGGAAATTTATTTGCACCTCTTAATGAAAAATTCTCGATAAATGTGCGTGGCAAGCTCTATTATGGCGAGAGCAATAAGTTTTATTGGCGCGACATTGAAGGATATACGCCAAATAGGAACACACATAATCCATACACTAGCCATTCACCAACGGGATATAGAAATTTTTCTGTTGGCACTAGAATTAATTATATATTAGATAATTCGAATGATTTTTATTTAGATTTTGATTATGGATTTCAGCGTTTAGGTAGCTTAAATACGAGTTCTAGTGCAGTTACAGCAATTAGGGATTACCATAGATACAACACGGTTTTAAATCATAATGGAGCGTATGAGTGGGGTAAAATCAATACTTACGCACAGTATCTAAACACAACTAGGATTCCACATAAAAATGTAAATATCGGTGCAAACGCAGGTGAGCCAAATCGTGCAGCACTAACCGAAAATCAGAATTTGATTTTAAGCTCACAATTGCAAAAAAGCTATGATTTAGGAAATATCGGTGCAATCATTCTTACAGGTGGTCCTTATTATAAAAAGGAAAAGCTAATGAAAAGAAGCGATAGATTTAATAAGACTTCTGATTTATTTGCGATATTTGGTGAGGGAGAATGGTTTATAAATGATTATATTTCGACAGTTGCGGGTTTGCGAATCAATTATGATGCATTTTATGAGGATTTTTATAATCCAAGATTCTATGTAAACCTCTATCCAACTTCGTATTTAACGCTAAAGGCTGGAATTGCAAGCGGATTAAAGGTTCCGGAGCTTGGTACTCGATACAATGGGCTTTATGATATTGTTGAGAGTAGCAATGTGGCGTATTATGGAAATAGCACGCTAAAGGCAGAGGAAAGCCTAAACTACGAGCTAAGCGGAATTTTAGAGACGACTTATGCGACATTTACACTAACTGGATTTTACACTGATTTTAATAACGCGATTAGTATGCAAACCTACTCAGAAAATATAATGTTGCCCGGTAATTATGGGTTGTGTAGCTATTCAAGTTGCTATATTTATGAAAATGTGGATAAGGCTAAGAGTTCTGGGCTTGAATTTGCAATTAAGAGTAATGCTCTTTTTAGTAATTTGATTCCAAGGGGAATTTATGCGGATTTTACTTATGCTTTAACAGAAACTGAGCGTAAAAGTGGAAGTTTAAGTGGAACTGATTTAAACGATATTCCTAGACATAATTTATCCTTAAAGTTTTCTCATAAACAAACAAAATGGGATTCTTATGTACGCTTGGTCGGTAAAATCAAAACGCCTACAACAAATGCTCATAGTGCAAATATTGGTCCAGGAGCATATTATAAGGATATGTATACCGTGGATTTAGGTGTTAATTATAGGTTCAAAAATGGCTTGGTGCTTGGTGCGGTTGTTAATAACTTGCTTGATGAGAATTTTGTAGATTATGTTACATATAATAATGGAGCAAATTACACAAATAATTATCAAAGAATGATTCCCGGGCGGAATCTTTGGCTAACGCTTAGAGTAGAATTTTAGCTTAATCTTTTTTCAAAACTGATTAAAATATTTAATCAGTTTTTTAC
>CAZWYE010000004.1:0-34318 GCA_964637895.1 uncultured Campylobacter sp.
AGAACAAAGAACTTTTCATCGTAAAAGACGCAAATCACACGGATTTATACGATAGGAAAATTCCCTTTGATAAAATCGCTGAGTTTTTCAAGACTTATTTAAAGTGAGGTTTGAGATAAGACACATTTTAGATAAAGACAAATGCGTCTTTGTGAAGCAGTATGCTTTTTGTAAGCTTGTCGCGAGGTCGTGTTTTATAGAGGAAAATAAAATAAATTAAAAGCTATAAAATGCACCTAAAATTTTATTAACCAAAGCAGAAATTTTAGCAGTTTTACAAAAAAGCTTTGAAATACGAATCTTTAGAATTTTTAGTAAGCGAAGAAATTAAACACTTCATAATTCTTAAGTTTAATACAAGGCTTTATTGTTTTATTAAAACCTTTTAATTTTATGTTTAATACCCCTTGGCTTAGTTTTTTAAGTGAATTTCAGATTTTTATTTTTGAGTTTTACAAAAATTCAGAATAATCAAGTTGCTGAATATAATTTGACATAAATTTGAAATTTAATTCATTTTTTGAATCCACAGGAAGTTTTACATCTATTTCGCTCGGTATTTCTGAAATAGTCCTCCCGTGTCCTATGGTTTTATAAAGTCTTTCAGAAACAACAATTGCAATATAATATTTTGCATATTTATCTAACTTTATTTTTAAATATTCTTTAAAATCACAAACCATTACAAAACTAGTAGCACAAAAATCAAAATAGCAATAATAGGTCTCCCCCCCCCCGTCGCCACCGCTAACAATACAAATTTTATCTTTATATATTCGTCTTGGATTTGCTTTCATTCCACCTATGCCATTATTATATGAATCTTATTTATAATTTTTTGCCTTTAAAATCTATGCCACTCTTAGTTTTTCCTCGATTAAGTCCTTAAATGTGGATAAATTTCATAGCCTATGAAGTTGCGATTAAGACTTTTTGCTACCTTTAGAGTGGTTCTACTTCTAGCAAATGTGTCTAAAACAAGGTCTTCTACGAAAGAATAAAGCAACACAAGCCTATACACAATGGCATAATCGCATAATGAAAGGCTAAATCACTTTTGTTTGATATGACAATATCCCAAATTTACTTTGTAAATTTTACCTACTTTCTTGAGTTAATTTGCTTCTCTCTTTAATGTGCTTTGGAATTTATCTTTTGGTTTGTCATCTTTTACATAAACAGAGATAAACTCGCTTGTATTTTGTACGTAAAAATTTCTAGGATACGGATAGCTACCAAACATAAGCTTTTTTGTGGTATTTTTGCGATTTAGAATATAAATATCAAGTAAAAAAAGTCTCGTGTTTTTCAAAATACTTTGCTGTATGTCGCTTTGCCAAATTAGTAGCTTTGGAATTCCTAAAGGTTTGATTTGTATTACTATAAGATCTTGTAAGATTTATCATTGATTTTATATATAGACTTTGATTGTTTGAGGATTTATTTCACCAACAGAACAAGCAAAATATACAACACTATTAAAAATTTTTACAATATAAAGAATCTAAGCTTAAAAAAAACTACAAAGCAAACTTAGCAAAAAACAAAAGGAAGCAAGAATTGCATAATAAGATTTTAAACACAAGAAATGATTATTTACATAAAATCACAAATTGTAATAATATTCTAAATTTCCTAAGCTATAAAGCAGAAAAATATGGAAAAACGCTTATGCAAATTGATAAATTCTTTCCAAGTTCTCAAATATGCCATACTTGCGGAGCAAACACAGATTAGAACATTTATGTGTCCTAATTATCAAAGCATTCAGCATATAGACCTAAATGCAAGTATCAATATTAGAAATTATGGTTTGGGAATGCTTAATGATAGAGCAAAAATAGATAAATCTATGGTAGAAATTACCCAAAGTTACGCTTGTGAATATAGCACAAAACTTCAGTATATTAAAACTCGTTATAAACTCAACTTTCCAAGCACTAAAATCAACAATTTTAAAACAAATGAGAATTTTTAAAGACTTCCTAAAAGCCTTTATGTTAAACTTAGTTTTTTTTAAAAGGAAAAAAATGAAAGATTTTCAAAATTTAAACGCAGAAATTAATTGGCAAAAAGTGCAAAATCTCCTGCCTGTCATCGTTCAAGATTATAAAAGTGCTGAAGTTTTAATGCTTGGTTTTATGAACGAGGAGGCTTTGAAAGAAAGCTTGAGACAAAAAAAAGTCGTGTTTTTTTCGCGCACTAAAAATCGTCTTTGGACTAAGGGCGAGGAGAGCGGGAATTTCTTACATATCGTAGATTTAACGCTTGATTGCGATAAGGACACGCTTTTAATTTTGGTAAATCCCGCAGGACCGACCTGTCATACGGGCGAAATTTCTTGCTTTGAAACGCTTTCAAAAGAAGTCGATTTCGTATTTTTCTCGCGTCTTTTCAAACTCATACTCTCACGCAAAAACGCAGACCCGCAAAGCTCTTACACTGCAAAACTTTTCAAAAGTGGCACGAAAAGAATCGCTCAAAAAGTGGGCGAGGAAGGCTTAGAAAGTGCCTTAGCTGCTGTGGTTAAGGACAAAGACGAGCTTATAAACGAGGCGGCTGATTTGCTTTATCATTTAAGCGTTTTGCTTGCCGATGCGAATTTGAGTTTTAACGACATTATCGCTAAACTTAAAGAAAGAAACAAGGAAAAATGATTTAAATGTGTAATTTATAAGTTTCTTTAAATCTTAATTTTGCATTAAAATTATTTAGCCAAATCCGCACTAAATGTAATATCTACAACAGGCCAACTAAGACCCTTATGCCCAGGAGCAACATCGCTTAAAGCTTTTAATGCTTTAGCACTATTTGGGAAAACACTTAAAGAAAGTTGGCCTTTTGCAACAAATTTTCCATTTTCTATACTATATACTAAAGGCACTATATCGCTTTTATCTGCTATTGTGATTTTAGCACTTATAACACCTTTATTATTTGCTTCAACCACTTCTTCAAAACTTACATTAATATCTGCTTGCGAATTTAAAACCTTAAAAAATGTTTCAACTATATTTGTAGTAATCACTCCATTTTGATCACCCATATCTATATTCTTTGGAGATAAAACAGCCTTGGCACCTTTAAGTTGAGAACTAAGAGTTTCACTACTTTTTCCGAAACTAAAATTTGCCTGAGTAAATGAACCTTTCGTGCTAAGCATATCAGTAGTTTTATACCCTTGAAATTCTACTTTGACTGTATTTGTATCAATACCTCCTGCATAAAGTAAAGCCGAAGCAACTAATGGTAAAAAAATAATTTTTTTCATTTTAATCCTTTCTAAAAAATTTGAAAACTCAAATATATCAAAAAATTATTAATAAGAAAAAATTATTTTATAAAAATATATGTTTTTTCAGTTTTTAACAAAAAAATAAATCAGCCTGTTATTTAAACGAGACTGATTAAAAATATCTAAAAAATCAAATACAATTTAACTTTTAATATCTTCAACTATATTTATAATCGTATTTGCAACTCTTCTTGCGGTTTTATCCAAAAATTCCGCAGGACTTGTAAAGCCCACACAAGAGCAGTTGATCTCGCCCAAAACATACTTATCCTTACCATTTTCATCGGTATCTAGGATAAAATCCGCCGTCCAAATAAGAGGCAAATTATAGTTTCCAAGCTTAGTTTTAATCTCTGGCAAATTTGCTAAAAAATAATCCACAAGCTTACTCCACTGCTCTGGCTTATCGTAGCGGTATTTCGCACCGCTAAAAAGTGTCGCAGAAAAGGCGTTAGCACCTTCAGCTGGCTTTTTATGCACGACATAAATCGGGTCTTTATAAAGCATTAAAATTCGAATTTCACCCTCTTTAATGCGTGGTAAAAAAGTCATATCCACAAGCATTCCATTATCGCCTTTTAAGTATTTTTCACAAAAGTCCATAAACTCGCCAAGTTTGTGCTCTTCTACGTGATTATCCACAGCTTCAGTGCAGCGAATTGTAGCATCAAGTGGAAGTTCGCTTTCCCCTTTGTATTTGTCCGGGTCTTTAATTTGCACACGCCAAATTCCCTCTCCTGTAGAACCTCGATTTTGCTTTAAAACTCTCTCACCTTTTGCTAAGGTTTTTGGAAAATTCTTTTTAAAGTCGTGTTCACCGCCAGCTTCCCATTTCACGCCGATTCTAGCAGCCTCTGCCGGATCATAATACGCCAAAGTATCAGTAGGAACTAGCTCTGTGTTTCTAAGCTTTGTAAGAGCGTCTTTAGCGCCATAACCTATCATCGCATCAGGATGCGGCATACCGATAACGCCGTCGCTACAAAGCTTTCTTAACACATCAAAATAAAGCTTTTCCTCTTTTAAATTTCCCGGATTTACACGCGAAACATAAGCATCTGCGACCTTTTTGACATATTCATAAATCTCGTTTTTCTTAGCCTCATCGCGTAAAATTTCATCGGTAAAAAACACAACTTCAGCACTCCAACCAAGCTTTTTAAGATAATCCATCATAGGAACGGTGTCTTTTCTGTGTCCGTCCTTGCCCTTATCGCTACCGCCAACAGCCTCAAAAAATACTATATGTTTTTTCATAATTTTCCTCCTTAATTTTTAGTTTTTTAATTATCTCATAAAAAAACAAAAGCTCTACAAATAAAATATAAATTATTTATAAATTTTTTTTAAATACTCAAGCTTCGCACTTGCATTTAAAAGCAAACAATCAGCCACCACCAGGCGCACCATAGCCGTCGCAACAACGCTTCCACGCACACCAACGCAAGGATCGTGCCTACCTTTTAACTCGCAAATTTCATTTTCTCCAAAGATATTTTGAGTTCGTTGGGGTATAAAAATGGACGGCGTGGGCTTGAAATAGCTTTTAAGTTCTATTAAATTCCCGTTTGAAATTCCGCCTAAAATTCCGCCACAATGATTGCTTAAAAACGCTCCGTCTTTTAAAAGGTCGTTGTTTTGTGAGCCTTTTTTCTGTGCCACTTTTATACCATCTCCTATTTCTACGGCTTTTACAGCATTTATTCCCATTAAAGCGTGAGCAAGTTTAGAATCAAGTTTGTCGTATAAAACCTCGCCAAGTCCTATAACTGCGTTTTTAACGCGCGTATAAACTCCTGCGCCAACGCTATCTCTTGCCTTTTTTGCTTTAAGAATTTCTTCTTTAAAAGCACTTTCAAGCCCTGAGTCTAAGCAAAAAATTTCACTTTTTCTTGCAAATTCGAAGTCAAACTCGCTCTCTTTAAGCGTTGAGCTAAGCTCTCCTACGCTAAAAATTCCACTTTCTACCTCTATATTAAATTCCCTCAAAAGCATAGCCGCAACCGCTCCGGCTGCCACTCTAGCCGCACTTTCTCTTGCACTGCTTCTACCTCCGCCTCTATAATCTCTTATGCCAAATTTATGAAAATAAGTAAAATCAGCGTGAGCAGGGCGAAATAAATCCTTAATATTTTCATAGTCCTTAGAATGAGCGTTTTCGTTAAAAATCACCAAAGCTATGGGAGTTCCCGTTGTAAATCCCTCGAAAATTCCGCTTAAAACTTGCACCTTATCGCTTTCTTTGCGCGGGGTTGAAAAGGCGTTAGAACCTGGCTTTCTTTTATCAAGTTCGCTTTGTAAGAAATTTTCATCAAATTTAACTCCCGTTGGCATTCCATCAAGTACGCAACCAATAGCCCTGCCGTGCGATTCTCCAAAGCTTGTAAATTTAAGTTTAGTTCCAAAAGTATTCATAAAACCTCCAATTTTTCTAAAGCGATTTTAGCCGCCATTTGCTGGGCTTCTTTTTTGCTTTTTGCAATAGCCCTTGAAACCTCCTTGCCCTCAAGCTTCAAGGCGATTTCAAATTGTTTTTGATGATCAGGACCAAAGGCTCTTAAAGTCTCATACTCTGGCGTTTGTCCCATTTTGCCTTGAGTAATTTCTTGAAGCTTTGTTTTATAGTCTTTTATCAAATCTTTCGCGTCAATTTGCGGATAATTTTTTTCTATCAAAACGAGTACAAGCTCTTTTGCTCTTTCAAAGCCTGATTCTAAATGAACAGCACCAATTAAGGCTTCTAAAGCATCAGAGAGCAAAGAGGGCTTGGTTCTACCGCCATTATTTTCTTCAGAAACAGACATAAAAATAAAACTTCCTAAATCAAGGCTTGAAGCGATTTTTGCAAAGGATTTTTCATTAACCAAAGCGGCTCTAAGCTTGGATAAATCGCCCTCTGCGTCGTTTTTAAATTTATGAAACAAAAACTCACCCACAACCAAATCAAGCACAGCATCGCCTAGAAATTCAAGCCTTTCGTTGCTATAAGGCTTTTTAAAGCTTTTATGCGTAAGGGCGTGAATTAGCAAATTTTTGTCTTTAAATTTATATTTTAGTTCTTTTTCTAAAAATTCAAGTTTTTTCATTATTTTCCTTTTTTAAGCTAAGTGCGGCTTTTCGGGCGAGTTTGTCGCATTTTTCGTTTTCTTCGTGATTGTTGTGAGCTTTTACCCAAAAGGCTTTGATTTTATGATTTTTTGCTATTTTTAAATATTCCTGCCACAAATCCACATTTTTCTTACCTTTAAAGCCTTTTTTCACCCAATTTTCAAGCCACTCGTTAATGCTTTGTACTAAAAGATTAGAATCGCTAAAAAGCTTAATCTCGCAAGGTTCTTTTAGAATTTTCAAAGCCTCGATGAGTGCAAGAAGCTCCATTCTGTTATTAGTAGTGTTTTCTTGCGCGCCAAAGCCTATTTTTTCGTGTTCTTTATAACGAACTATGTAAGCCCAGCCTCCAAAGCCCGGATTATTAAGGCAAGAGCCATCTGTGTAAATTTCAATTTTCTTCATCGTTTTTAACTTCGCATAAAATTTTACAGCTATTAAACTCATAACAAACCGGACAATGATAAAAAAACAAAGGCATAAGATTTTTACACTCTAAACACAAATAAGAAAAATCAAGCCTTGCTTTAAAGGCATTGTCTTTTAAAATTTTAAGCATTTTAAAATTCGAGTTTTTAAATTTAAAGCCCTCTTTTTTTGGTGCTAAAGAAAGGGCGTAAAAAAATTCATAATAGCTCTCATCGTCTAAATTTAAAGGCTTTGCACTTTTATAAAGCAAATCAATAAGACTTGAAAAAGCTCCGTTTTCAAAAAATTCGTATCTTTCAAACAAAAGCCTTTCAAGCATAGCATTGTGCTTAAAATCAAGGCTTAAAAGGGCTTGTTTTTTCTGCTCTTTATTAAGATTTTCGCTTTCTATTTTTAAGGCTTTTATAAATTCATTTTCCTTAGAAATGTCCTCTCCAAGCTCGAAAAGGCATTCTAAAAGCTCTAAAATTTCTTTATAAAGCCTAAGTTTTAGATAGATAATTTTTAAAAGCTTTAAGGATTCTTTGTTGCGTGGGCGGATTTTTAAAGCACTTAGTAAGACCTCGCGACTTTTTTCTAAAAATCCTGCCTTAAAGTAAACCTTAGCTAAAGCTAGAAAAATCCTTTCTCTTTCGTCTTTGTCTTTTGTTTTTTCTAAGGCTATTAAATAAATTTGCGTAGCTTTTTCAAATTCTCCGCTTTTTGTGAAAATTTCAGCCAAGAAAATAAGTGTGCTTAAATTCAAGCTTTGCGTTCTTAGTAATTCTTTATGAGAATTATCAAGCTCGAATTTTTTGATAAAATTTTCAAGCTTTTGCTCCTCGTTTTTACTCGCATAAAATTTCCAAATCAAATTCGCAACAGCCACCACAAAGATCAAAATAGTAAGAAAAATAAGCCCCACTAAAGGATCTCTATACTCTACAAAGAAAAAATCCATAACTCCGCTTTAAAAATTTTTACTCAATTATAGCCAAATCTTTGTATAATTTTAGCAAGGTTTTAAGAATGATTACTAAAGAATCTATAGAAAATTTAGCTCAAAGGGCGGACATAGTCGATGTTATTTCTAATTACATAGAAGTTAGAAAGCAAGGAAGTTCCTATGTTTGCCTTTGTCCATTTCATAGCGATAAAAATCCTTCTATGCATATAAATTCTCAAAAAGGTTTTTATCATTGTTTTGCTTGTAAGGCTGGCGGCGATGTGTTTAAATTCGTTATGGAATATGAAAAACTAAGCTTTAACGACGCGGTTGAAAAGGTTGCAAGGCTTTGTTCTTTTACGCTTTCTTACACCACAGAAAAAAAGGAGCAAAATGCGAATTTAAAGCTTGTTTTGCCTTTGTTGAATGCCTTTTACAAGCAAAATTTAGCCTTGCATAAAGAAGCACTTGAGTATCTTTATAAAAGGGCTTTAAACGATGAAGACATTAAAAAATTCGAACTTGGTTTTGCACCCGCAACGGCTAACACTTTAAGGCTTTTGCAAAATGAGAAAATTCCTTTTGAAGACGCTATAAAAGTAGGTGCTATTAAAGAATATAAAGCAAAAAATGAAATTTATGCAAGCTTTATTAATAGAATTACCTTTCCAATATACGATCACAAAGGCTTTCTTGTGGGCTTTGGAGGACGCACTTTAGACTCAAAAAATCCTGCTAAATATGTCAATTCTCCTCAAAGCATTTTCTTTGATAAAGCCCGAATTTTCTACGCTTTTAACCTCGCAAAAGAGAGCATAAGTAAGAAAAAAGAAATGATTATTTGTGAGGGCTATATGGACGCTATTGCTTTACATAAAGCAGGACTAAACAACGCCGTAGCCGTGCTTGGAACGGCTTTGGGCGAAAATCACTTGCCACTTATTAAAAGGTATGAAGCAAAGGTGATTTTGTGTTTTGATAACGATGAAGCCGGATTTAATGCTGCGGCGCGTTCGGCTTTTTTGCTAAGCATTCACAAAATAGATGGAAAAGTCGTGCTTTTAGAGGGCGGAAAAGACCCTGCCGAACTTGTTGCAAACCATCAAGAAAAAATACTTTTTGAAAGATTAGAACGCGCAGTGGAACTTGGCGAGTTTTATATAAGAAGCTTGTTAAAATCTCCTTTAAATTCAGCACTTGCAAAGCAAAAAGCCCTTGAAAGTGTGCAAAAATACACGCATTTACTAGAGCCTTTGGTTGCAAATTCCTACACGAGCTTAGTTAGCGGACTTTTAGGCGTGAGTGAAAATTTAATCAAGCTTAGTAAAAACGCTTATAAAAAAAATGTTTTTACTTTAAATTCAGACCTTGCACCTTTGAATTCTCTTGCTAAAGAAAGGGTTTTTATCGCCGAATTTACGCTTTTGGATTTTCTTAAAAGGTCTTTAAAAGCAAGGCAGCTTTTTACGCAAATTAGCGACGCGGCTTGTTTTGAGCATAAAAAACTTTTAAATAAAATCTTGCAAGGCTTAGGAAGTGAGGACAGCGATATAAGGGAATTTGAGCTTTATAATATCAAGCCTCTTAAAAATCAAAGCGAGTTTTTGCTTGGAATTTTAAAGGTCAATCTTGCTTTTTTAAACCGCATTAAGGTTAGTAGCGAGGCTTTGGCGTTTAAAAAACAGCTTTTTGCCCTGCTTGATACTCAAAGCTTTAAATTTCTAAAAAGCCTTACAACAAATGAAAGAACCGAGCTTTTAAAAGAACTTCTTATTATTTTAAAGCTTGAAAAAAACGCACAAAAGCTTGAAATTCTGCTTAAGCATTTTTATAAGCTTTCTCAAAAAAATGTTCTAAGCAAGGAGGATTTAGATTTGCTTTTTAAAATCCTTAATGTAAAAGAGCAAAACATACAAACTAAGACTTTAGAGCAAAATTCTTTACAAGAAGATGCTTTAAATACGCAAGATTTTAAGGATGAAAATCCTTTTTAGTTTTTAAATAAGATAAAATAAAGGCTTGGTGTAAATAGAACACAAGTAAAACTATTTTTAACTTAGGAAAAACAATGAAAATTTATACAAGTGCAATACACACGGACGCAGGAAAGACGCATTTTAGCACGGCATTTTGTGCAAATTTGAGGTATGATTATTTCAAGCTCATTCAAGCCGGAACTCCAACAGATAGCGAATTTGTTGCAAAACTTAGCCCAAAAACAAAAATTTATCAAAGTGCTATTTCTTTGCAAACTCCAGTTTCACCCCACTTAGCAAAAAAGCTTGAAAATAAAAAATATAACGCTTTAAATTTAAGTTTGCCTCAAAGCAAGAATCTTATTATAGAGCTTGCCGGTGGGCTTTTTACGCCCATTGATGAGAGGCATACTATGATAGATTTTATGAGCGAATTTAAATTTCCTACTTTTTTAGTCGCAAAATATTATCTAGGAAGCATAAATCATATTTTGCTAAGCATAGAGGCGTTAAAACAAAGAAATATCAAGCTTTTAGCCTTAGTGATGATGGGAGAAAAAGAGCCTTTACAAGATGAGTTCGTGCAAGATTATGCTAAAATTCCGCTAATAAACTTACCCTTTTTTGATAAAGATTCTATAATAAATGAAGAATTTAAAACGCAGATTTTAAGGATTTTACAATGAAAAAAGAAAATTTTAAAACACTTCAAAAGCTTGATTTAGCACATATTTGGCATCCTTGTTCACAGATGAAAGATTATGAAAAATTGCCTTTGATACCTATAAAAAGGGCGAAGGGTGTTTGGCTTTATGATTTTAACGACAAGGCTTATTTAGACTGCGTAAGCTCGTGGTGGGTCAATCTTTTTGGGCATTTAAATCCTTATATTTCAAAGGCGATAAAAAAGCAGCTTAAGACGCTTGAACACATCATTTTAGCGGGATTTTCGCACGAAAGCGTTATTAGGCTTTCTTCGAGGCTTTGCAAACTAACAAATTTTGACAAGTGTTTTTATGCGGATAATGGCTCGAGTGCGGTTGAGGTTGCGCTTAAAATGAGCTTTCATTATCATCTAAATCGCGGCGAGAAAAGGCAGAAATTTCTAACGCTTAGCAACGCCTATCACGGCGAGACTTTAGGTGCTTTAAGCGTTGGCGATGTGCCACTTTATAAAGATACTTACGCGCCTTTGCTTTTAAAAACGCTTAAAACTCCGGCTCCAAAGGGTGATGATTTTCAAAAAGAGCTTAAATTTTTGCAAGAAATTTTAAAAAAACACGCAAATGAGCTTTGTGCCTTTATACTCGAGCCTTTGGTGCAGTGCGCAGGAAATATGAATATGTATAGCGCTAGCTTTTTAAACGAAGCTATGAGGCTTTGCAAGGCGTTTGGGGTGCAAGTGATTTTTGATGAGATTGCAACGGGTTTTGGTCGCACAGGAACGCTTTTTGCTTATGAGCAGTGCGAATTTAAGCCTGATTTTTTGTGTCTTTCAAAGGGCATTACGGGCGGATTTTTACCCTTGTCCGTCGTGCTTACAAACGATGAAATTTACAAGGCTTTTTATGCTCCTTTTAGCGAAAATAAGGCTTTTTTGCATTCGCATTCTTACACGGGAAACGCCCTTGCAACAGCGGCTGCAAATGCTGTGCTTGATATTTTTGAAAAGCAAAATATCATTAAAAAAAATCAAAAACTTAGCTCGTTTATAAAAAGCGAGTTTGAGTCCTTAAAGAATTTCGAATTTTTAGGAAATTTCAGACAGTGCGGAATGATTTACGCCTTTGATATTTTGCAAAGTTCGCATAAAAGAGCGGGGCTTTTTGTCTTTGAGAAAGCTCTTAAAAAAGGGCTTTTGCTAAGACCTTTGGGAAATACGATTTATTTTATGCCACCTTTTGTGATAAAAAAACGCGAAATACGATATGTTTGCAAAAGTTTAAACGAGATTTTTAAAGATGGCGTTTGAAAACTTCAGTATAGCAAATAAAAGACTTTTTAAAAATCTTATGCCCTTTAATGGCAAATTTAAAAATATTACCTAAAAATCTCCTTTTATCAAGTTTGGATTTGCTAAAAGTTAACGGATTCTTTTCTTTCTTGCTCTTGAAAGCTTGTAAATTTTAGACGCCTCGCCTTCAAAAAAATGCGAATCGACAATGATATCAGCCTGTTTTCTCGCCCAATTTTCATCAAAATTTTGTCCGTGAGGATTTGCAGAGCTTGAGTAAAGCCAAGAAAAATTCGCTAAAAATTCGCTATGTTTACTCTCTTTTATAATTCTTATAGCCTTTGAGTTTGGATAAATAAAGCTCGTTTTTTTTGCTCGTCTTACCAAATTTTTAAAAGAATTTGGCACTCTTGCAAGGGTTTTTAGCTGGTAAAATCTCGTCGTTGTCATAAGACAAGGAGTGTTTAAATCCCTATTTTTAATCCTATTTAAAGCTTTTAAATCCTTACTCAAAAAACCTGCTGTAGTGTCTGTTTGTGCTAGATAAATCATAATTTTAAAACCTATATCTAAGTTTAAATGTTCCTAAAATTCTATGTAAATTATTAACAAATTTTCTACAATATTTCAAACAAGCAAGATAAAAGTTTTCATAATTAACTAAAAGATTCACATTAGAAGTTGTTGGAGTTATTTACCCTTACTCATAAGATATAAACTATCTTATGAGTTTAGTGTGGTTATGGTAAAAAGAATTTTGCTTCAACTCTTCTATTGTCTATTCTGCCTTCTTTAGTGGCATTACTTGATCTTGGTCTGTCTGGACCATAAGCTTTAATCTGAATGCGACTTTTTTCTACTCCAAATTTTTCAAGCTCTTTAGCTACACTTTGTGCTCTACGCTCAGAAAGGGTATAATTATACTCCTTAGGTCCAGAATTATCAGTATGTCCCTCTAAGACAACTTTATATTTTTCGTTGTCATTTAATGTTTTGGCTATTTCCTCAATCCTATCTGCAAAAAGAGGTCCTATATCTGCTTTAGCAAATTCAAAATGTCCTTCTAAATGTATGGTTTTTTCACAGCCGTTTTCATCAAGCAAAGCTCCTTCTCTCGGAGCAAAAGGGCAGTTAAGCTTTTTAGTGTTTGGTGCTAGAATTTCAGCTTTTTCAGTCTTTTTTATAGCAACAGGAATAACTTGCTCTTTCTCTCCTCCAAAGCCAAAGCTTATACCTAAGGTTGAAATCCACTGATGTTGTGCGTCGTTAAAGCCTATTTGATCTCTTGTTTCAAGTCTTAAAGCCACGGAGTCGGCGATTTTGTATTTCAAACCTGCACCGTAATGTCCAAAACCGCTATCTTTAACATCTTTTGAGCTGTCCATTCCGGGATTGTTAAAATTATCATAACCAGCACCCACTAAGCCGTAAAGATAGAATCTTTGTCCTAAATCCACGCCTTTAATAGCACTTAAATAAATTTTAGTAAGGTCTGTTTTGTCGCTAACATTATTATAAGGTATGCCAGAATAATGTTCAAAACCAAATTCGACTTGATCAAGGAAAGAATCACCGAAATGATAACCAAGTTTAAGTCCCGGTGCACCTCTATCATCAAGGTCTAAATGTCCCTCATAAACTCCCCAGTTGAAAGTTGGAGTGATTTCGAATTTCACATTAGAATCTGCTCCAAACAAAACGCCTACCAAACCTAAACATAAAAATATTTTTTTCATAAAGCATATCCTTTCAAAAAAATCGGTCGCAATTATATCACAAAAAATAAAAATTGCGACAAAAAAGTAAAAATTTCTATCTCTTAGAGAATTGAGGACTTCTTCTTGCTTTTCTGCGTCCGTATTTCTTGCGTTCAACGCTTCTGCTATCTCTTGTAAGCAAACCCTCCGGCTTAAGCAAGGCTCTGAAATCCGCGTCCATAGCCGCCAAAGCCCTTGAAATTCCGTGTTTTAAAGCCTCCGCTTGTGCACTGTAACCACCGCCCAAAGTCGTTGCTGTAATGTCCATAGAATTTTCTTGCTTGGTTACAAGCAAGGGCTGAACGACCTTAAGCTTAATCGCCTCGTGTCCTCCAAGCCAAGTGTTTAAATCCGTGCCATTAACGCTGATTTTACCGCTGCCTGATTTTATCCAAACCTTTGCTACGGCGGTCTTCCTCTTACCTGTTGCGTATGTTGCTGCCATAATTATTTTCCTTCTTTAATTTGTGCAGTGTGCGGATGCTCACTGCCTGAATAAATTTTGAGTTTTTTAAGCATTGCCCTGCCTAAATTCGTCTTAGGAAGCATACCTCTGACGGCGAGTTTGTAAAGCTTTGCAGGATTTTTTTCGAGTAAATCGCCAAATTTCTCGCTCTTAACACTTCCAAAATACCCTGAATGCCTGTGATAAAGCTTGTTTTGAGCCTTGTTTGCTCCCGTGAAAAGAACCTTCGAAGCGTTAATGATAACCACATAATCGCCACAATCGACATTAGGCGTGAAATAGGGCTTATTTTTGCCCTTCAAAATCGTTGCAACTTCAGTCAAGAGACGACCGAAAACCTTGCCCTCAGCATCTAAAACAATCCATTCTCTTTTTATCTCGTTTGGCTTTGCTATCTTTGTCATTATTTTACCTTTGCCAAAAATTTTAAAATGTGATTATATTTATTTTTTCTTATAAATAACTTAAATTAAGAATATTTTAATAAACTTTAAAATCAAGTAAAAACCCTAAAAAATTGTATAAATTCGCAATAAAAATTAAAAAATCAACCTAGAAGTCTTATTGAAAAAATTTTAAGAAACCATAACAATTATTGTAAAGTAAAAAAATATTTAAGAACTTTTAAAAAAAGCAAAAAAGAGAATTTTAAGATTTACTAAAATTGAAGCAGATATAAAATTTCAAAGCTATTTTTAAATTTTTATTGCTTTTAAATAAAATTTAACCTACTAATGCCCCTTATGAAAGACTTAAGAGATACGAGTGTAGAACAAAAGTATTATTCGCAAGGCATAGTTTTGATAGTTGTGTTTTTTGCGAGTGTTTTTTATGGGAATTTTTATGTTTTTTTGCATTTTTAATTATTTGTATTTTTATTAATCCTACTTTGAAAACAAGGCTTAAAAAAAGCATTTTTAAGCTAAAAGATTGGGAATTTAGCGAGGATTTTAAAAATGGGACCATTTTGATAAATGCCAAACAATGCAGCCCCAATTTCAAAGAAAAAGAAATAGTTTTAGGATCTTGCTTTGTGCAAAGTTTGGAGCTTTACAAACAAATCTTAGCAAAGGATTTCAATCCTAAGGGTTTTTTCGTAAATTTGAGAGATTTTTCCTTTTTGGACGAGGAATTTTTAGCTCAAAACGAGGATTTGCTTAAAGAATACAAAGAAAAAGGCAAAAACTTAAAATTTTTTGCAGATAGAAAGAAATATTTGCTAGAAAATTGCACAAACATAGCCCTGTGTTATACTTATTTATTTGAGAAGCTTTATAAGATGAAATTCGATTTTGAAATTTTTGAGAATATTGCACGATTAAGAGCCTTTTTAAGCAAGGAAAAATTCCTAAAACCGCCTTTTTTTTTTGCACCATTTATGGAAAAAAGGAACATCATTTAAATTTGCTTTACAAAGACGAAAAAGCACTTTACCGCACAAGGACGAAACGGTTTGCCTTTTGGGTATATAACGGAGCAAACTAGCGACAAAGAAGCCTTCGAGCTTATAGCCAAAAACTATCTTAGCGACAAGGAAGATGAGGTTTTGGCTTTCATTTTGTATTATCCTTACACCTTAGAAGAGGACTTAAGCGAGGCGTATAAAATCATTCATTCCAAACTATAATATTGCATTTAAAACTTTATAAATATTTTTATAGTACTTGGTTTGGACAATTTTCAATCATCTATAAGATTATAAAAACTAAAAGTAATTTCTGAAATTTATCTTTTGGGTTTTGAAATTTTCATTTTTTAAGCTAAGAATTTAAATTTAATCAAAAAATTCCTTTAAAAATTTTCTTTTAACATTTTTTTACCAAAAATAAGCTATTATTTCATAATCTTAAATAAAGGCTTAAAATGCGTATAAAACAACCACATATTCCTTATATTGCAAATAAAATTATGCTTGATATTGCGAATTCTTCTTTTATTGAGATTAAAGACCAGCTTGAAAAACTAAGGCAGAGCGTGAAAAATACGCTTGAAAAAGACCTTTTGAACGAAAAAAGGCTAGATGAAAAAGTAAGAGAATTGCTTGAGGAGCAAGAAGAGGAAATGGAGCTTATGCAAGTAGATAGAAAAAATATGTTTTGGCTTGTGAAGAAAAAACTTGCAAACGATTTTGGAGTGATTTTAAACGCAGAAGATAGGCATAACCACCTTGCACATCAAATTCTTAACGAGCTTGTGGAGAATGATTTTATAAATTTCGCAGTGAGTGAAAATCGGGTGAAAAATTTAATCTTTCTAAGCATAGAAAATTATCTTAAAATTTATGAAAAAATCGAAGATGAAGTGTATGATAAGATTAGTAATTACAAAACAAAGCCCGTTCCGGGTAGCGAAGAGTATGAGCTTATTTTTGAAAAGCTTTACGAGGAAGAGCTTAGAAAAAAAGGTATGTTTTGATGAAAGCTTGGATTTATTTAGAAAACGATATTTTTTTGGAAGCAAAGGCGTTTGGGCAGGGCGGGACCCTTTTTGGTGAGCTTGTGTTTAACACTTCTATGACGGGTTATCAAGAGATAATTTCTGATCCTTCTTATGCGGGGCAGTTTATAGTCTTTTCTATGCCAGAAATCGGCATAGTAGGTACAAACGATGCGGATAATGAAAGTAAGGAAATTTTCGCAAGTGGGATTTTGATTCGTGAGCTAAGTCCGACTTTTTCAAATTTTAGGGCTAAAGAGAGTTTGCAAGATTTTTTTAAAAAGCATTCTAAGATAGGAATTTATGAGCTTGATACGAGGTTTTTAGTAAAGCTTATAAGGGATTTTGGAAATCTTAGAGCCGTTGTTTCTACTGAAATTTCAGACAAAGACGCACTTAAAGCAAAACTTCATTCAAGTGCGAGGATAGAGGAGCTTAACCTTGTTAAAGAAGTAAGCACTAAAAAGCCTTACGCCCATAAACAAGGCGTTTGGAACGGAAAAAGCTTTAACGCACCTAAAAAAAGCAAGAAAAAAGTCGCAGTTATCGACTATGGAGTGAAATTAAACATACTCAACGAGCTAGTTGAGCTTGGTTTGGAAGTGGAAGTTTTTCCTTACGATACTAAGGCACAAACCTTAATAGAACTTTATAAAAAGGGAGAAATTCACGGCGTGTTTTTATCCAACGGACCCGGAGAACCTAAAATTCTTAAAAACGAAATCGCAGAGCTTAAAAAACTCATCGAAGCTAAAATCCCTATGCTAGGCATTTGCTTAGGTCATCAGCTTTTAAGCAACGCCTTTGGATATGAGACTTATAAGATGAAATTCGGGCAACACGGAGCAAACCACCCTGTGATAAATTTGCAAAATAAAAGCGTGGAGATTACCGCACAAAACCACAATTACAATGTCCCCGAAGAGCTTTGCAAGGTAGCACACATCACGCATAGGAATTTATTTGGCGATAATGTCGAGGGCGTAAGATACAAGGACTATCCTATCATTTCAGTCCAGCACCACCCTGAAAGCTCTTCAGGTCCGCACGAGAGCAAGTATATTTTTAAAGAATTCTTAAATTTAATGTGATTGCAGATTTTTTAGCACTTGCTAGCGTGGCGTTTTTGTCTAGCTTTGGGCATTGTTATGCGATGTGCGGAGGCTTTAACCTTGCTTTTTTAAATCTTAATCTCAAAAGCAAAAGCCCTTTTTTGCTTTCTTTGCTTTACCATTTTTCACGCATTTTTGCTTATGTTTTGCTTGGCGGAATTTTTGGGCTTTTTGGAAATATCTTGGCTTTAAATGCTAAGCTTCAAAGCTTCTCTTTTTTCTTTTTGGGCGTGTTTATGATGGTTCTTGGTTTTGCTTTAATCTTAAGGGGAAAAATCCTTGCATTTTTAGAAAACAAAATTCTTTTTGAAAAAATTTCTAAAAAAATCATCAAAAAAGCAAAAAATTTCAAAGGTGTTAAATCCGCCTTAATATTGGGCTTTGCAAATGGTTTTGTCCCTTGTGGTTTGGTGTATTTTTTCTTAGCAAGTGCAATGAGTAAGCAAAATTTTTTAGAAAGCCTTTTGGTGATGCTTGTTTTTGGAATTTCAACCCTGCCCGCTTTGCTTTTTTTTGTGAAAATTTCGCAAATGCTTGGTGTTTTTTTGAAAAAATTTTTTAGCATTTTTTCTTATGTGCTTATCATAATTTATGGCATAATCCTTGCTTATATTGGATTTAATGGGTTTTAAAATTCATTTTGTAAAAATTTTAAACTGTTTGTACTAAAAATAGATAATCGCCTTTATAAAACAATATATTTTTGACATATTTCAGTTTTAGCATCTTTATAAAATCCCTGATAAATCTATATAAATTTACTAAAAAACTCAAGTTTGAAGTACTCAAAAATTTTAATTAAAATACAAATTTCTCCCATAAACTCATTTGCTGGTGTTGTTATCCATATTTTTAAGTAGCAAAGTAAGCTCCGAAGCCTTTTTAGGATCCATCTTAGAAAGCACACCTGAAATTTTTCGCGACTCCAAAGAAAGCATAATCTTACTCGCCTCCTCCGTGTCCATTTGGCTTAAAACTCCCGCGATAGCCGCATCTTTCATTTGCGAGTAAATTTCTTTCACTCTACCTTGAGTTTTTTCATTAATTGTGCTTAGAATTTGTTCTTTTTCTTTCAAAAGCTTTTCGTTTTCAGCCTTTAAATTTTCAATCTGTGCTAAAGTTGCATTCACCTCAGCCTCTCTTTTATCCAAAGCCTCAAGCCTTTCTTTTTGCAGGGTTTCAAACGAAGCTTTAAAGGCTTCTAAGGCTTGTCTTGCCTCATCAAATTCTCTCGTTTGAAGTTCAAGCTGTGCCTTTCTGGCTTCAAAATACTGCTGACAATCTTGCTCAGCAGCGAAAGCAAAAATCCCTAAAAAAAACATTAAGAAAATTCTACCCATCTTTTTTTCCTTTTTCTCTAAAAAAACGCGTGATTGCGAGTTCGTCTATGAATTTTTGCTCCTTTTTTTCAAGCTCTTTTTGCTTTTCTTTGATTTCTTTGCTTTCTAAGGCTTTGATTTTTTCGTATTCTATGTTTGCTTTTTGGTATAAAAACTCGTAATGAATGATTTCTTTTTGCGAAAGTTCGAGCTTTTCTCTAGCTCTTTGCAAGGCTTCTTTGCCTATATTTGCCATTGCAAGGTTTGATTTTAGCTCACTACTAGAGCCTGAATTTGGAATAAGGCTTAAATTTCTAAGCTCCGCGTAAGAAAGCTCGTAAAGCTTTTGATGCTCTTTAAGCCTTTGTTTAGCCTTGCCTAAGCGAAGTTCGGCGTTG
Source organism: uncultured Campylobacter sp. (assembly GCA_964637895.1). GTDB lineage: Bacteria > Campylobacterota > Campylobacteria > Campylobacterales > Campylobacteraceae > Campylobacter_D. The sequence goes on from CAZWYE010000004.1 coordinate 19,176, forward strand.
TCAAGCTGCTGTTTGCGAACCTTTGCTATGGAAGTAAATTTTGTTTTCATAGTATGATGGTATCATCTCTTTCTGCACTTGTGGAGATGATTTTAATCTTTACGCCCACAAGCTCCTCTAAACGCTTGATGTAAAGCTTTGCATTTGCCGGCAAAAGATCAAAGTCCCTAAGAGCAAAAACCTTATCCCAGCCCTCAAATTCCTCATAAATAGGCTTTACATTCTCCAAATCACTTGGCATATAATCAATCTCAACGCCGTTATACTCGTAAGCCCTGCAAATTTTCACCCTTTCAAAGCCGTCTAAAACATCAAGCTTCATCAAGGCTAAAAAATCCACTCCGCTAAGCCTTGCAGCATAACGAACCGCAACCGCATCAAACCAGCCACAACGCCTTTTGCGTCCCGTGCTAACGCCGATTTCTTTGCCGATTTGCGCGATTTTCTCGCCCTCATCGCCCTTATCTTCAGTAGGAAAAACGCCGTTTCCTACTCTTGTGGTATAGGCTTTGACTATGCCTATGACCGAGCCTGCGTCCTTTGGGCTAAGTCCTAAGCCCGTTAAAGCTCCTGCTGCAATGGTATTTGAGCTTGTTACATAAGGATAAGTTCCATGATCAATATCTAGCATAGAACCTTGAGCTCCCTCTAAAAGCACTCTTTTGTCCTCATCTAAGGCTTTCCAAAGTAAATTCGTGGTGTTGGTGATATAAGGTGCTAAGATTTTATTATAGCGGTTTAAATCATCAAGAAGCTCGTCTTTTTTAGGAATTTCAATCTTTAAAATTTCAAAAAAGGCACGATTTTGCTCGAAATCTTTCATCAAAGCTTCGCAAAGTCTTTGTGGGTCTAAAAGCTCACCAACCCTGTGTCCGCTACGGTTTATCTTATCTGCATAGCTTGGTCCTATGCCTTTTCCTGTTGTGCCTATGGCGTTTTTGCCTTTGAGTTTTTCTTTTGCTATGTCGATTAAAGAATGAAATCTTAAATTAAGATGCGCCCTATCGCTTATAAATAATCTATCTTTTAAATTCTCAAACTGCCCCATTTCGTTAATAAGAACCTCCGGAGAAACCACAACCCCGTTGCCTATGATATTGATACATTGTGGATTTAACACGCCTGAGGGTATGAGATGAAGAGCGTAGCGCGTGTGATTGACCCAAATGGTATGTCCTGCGTTGTGTCCTCCTGCACTTCTGCAAACAAAATCATAATTCTCGCATAATCTATCTACAATCTTGCCTTTGCCCTCATCGCCCCACTGAATGCCTACGACAATATCGGCTTTGCCCATAAATTTTTCCTTTAAATACTCATTTATTTTCTTAAGAAAACTAAAAATTTATAGAGTTTTCGACTATATTTTATACTCTAACTATCTTCGGTAAAATAAAAAACAATTATAACAATTTTGAGTAAAAATAACATAAAAGCCTTAAAAATTTACAGTGCCGTCTGTTTGCACAAGATAAATCATAATTTTTCATACCCGTATCTTAGGCTATCGATGCTAACAAGTGCGTTTTTTCTAAGCACGAAAAAATAGCTCCAGCCATTATAATTGCTCTTTTTTAAGTATTTTGCTGCCATTTTGTGAATGCTTAAAATTTCTTCTTCGTCCCGGACTTTGTTGTTTTGTGCTAGGGTGCAAATGAAATTTTTGTTTTTGTCGTAGAATTTTTCGTTTTCGCTTAAAAGCCCTGCGGTTTTTAGCATTTCAAGGCTTATTTTAGGGGGTTTGGTTTCGAATTTCGCCCCGGTTATATCGTTTGAGAGGCTTTGAACCTTTGCAATTCTTAATCCTGCCTCTTTAATATAAAGCTCGTTTTGTTCTATGCCTATGAAATGCCTACCCAGCCTCTTTGCAGCGGCTCCAGTTGTGCCCGTGCCAAAAAAGGGGTCTAAGATGAGGTCTTTTTCTTTAGAGCTTGCTAAAATCAGCTTTTCAAGCAGGGCTTGGGGCTTTTGTGTGGAGTGAATTTTCTTACCCGACTCGTCTTTAAGCCTTTCATTTCCTATGCAAATGCCTATATTCCAAACGCTTTTTTCTTGCTTGTCGTTGTTGAGGTGTTTCATAGTTTTGTAATTGAAGGTGTATTTTGAGTTTTTGTTTTTAGCACACCAGATTAAGGTTTCGTGAGCGTTGCAAAACCTCGTACCCTTGAAATTCGGCACAGGATTGCTCTTGCTCCAAATGATATCATTGATGATCCAAAATCCTAGATTTTGCATTATATATCCTAGTCGAAAAATGTTTTGAAAAGAGCCTATGACCCAGATGCTGCCGCTGTTTTTCAAGACTCTTTTGCATTCTTTAAGCCAAGAAGTGCAAAAATCATCATAGGCTTTTAAGGATTCAAACTTATCCCAAGAGTCGCTAACCCCGCTAAAGGGCTCACCACTCACCCTTAAAAGCTCTCCTTGCGTCTGCATAAAATAAGGCGGATCCGCAAAAATCAAATCTATGCTTTTTTCCGGAAAAGTCTTTAAAATTTCAACACAATCGCCCTGTAAAATTATATCTTTTTGCATTAAAGTCCTTTTAAATTTTTGCCTGTTGGAAACAGTTCTTTTCTAAGTTCTATGAAATCACTTTCATTTGAAAGAAGTTTCTTGATGAGTTTTGGATTTTCTTGTTTTATTTTTAAAAGCACCTCTCTCATCTCCTCGCTCGTATCAAAATCTGGCACACTTAAAATTTCCTCGCTCCTTTGTGCTTTGTTCCTTTTAAGATGAGTTATTAATTCTTGCCAAATATCGACTCTTTTAAAGAAAATTTCAAAAAGCTCTTTGCCGTAAAAATATGGATAACTCAAGGTTTTCATCGGTATTGTTGTCAATTTGTTCCTTATAGAATTTTTTATTCTTTTTCAAACTTTCATCGCTAAACCACATACAAGCTTTGATTTTTTGATTTGGGAATTTAGCTTTTAGAATTTTAATTTTTTTGATGAAATTAGTATACTGCCCTCTTTTTTTCGTGCTGTCGTGATCATCTCTAATCTTTTGTTCTATCAAATAAACGAATTTTTCACAAGCAAACACTTGATCTGCATTTAAACGGTTGTTTAATTCGTCTTTCCCAATGTTTCTATCCAAAATTCTATACCCCATTTCTAAAATATATTCGCTTAAGACTTCCTCTATAAAATCACCAAATTTAATCTCACAACTTTGAGTTATATTTTGAATAAGCTTTGTTTTGGCATTAGTAATTCTAAAAAGTCCTATATATCTTTTAGGATTATTTAACACATTTAATACAATTTCATAATTTAAATCTTGCCCAAAAATTCTTAAATCAAGCTTATTTTTAAAAATTTCGTAAGTCATATTAATACCTCATATGCTTTTTAAAACTCGTAAAATCTTTTAAAACCGTCCATTTTGAGCCTTTAAAAAATAAATTTTCAAAATAATTTTTTTATCGCATTTTTTTATAAAATTTTGCAGAATTCTTTTGTTTTTCATTTTTCTAAAACAACCCCCGCTCTGTGCGGTGTTTTTTCATATCTAGCTTAAATTCCTCTTTAATTTTTCCTTGATTTTTGAGTCTATCAAGGATCATTTCATAATAGGGCTTATGAAGCTCGCAGCTAAGCCATTTGCGTCTTAGCCTTTCGCAAAGCATAAGCTCACTTCCGCTCCCACCAAAGAGCACGAAAACAGAATCGCCCTCGTTGGTGCAAGATTTTATCAGCATTTCTACAAGCTTTAAGGGAATTTGACAAGAATGAAAGGTCTTATCCTTACTCACATTTTTCACTAAATCAAAATAAAACCAAGAATAAGGCATTCTCCCCTTGTGCCCCGCTTTTAGCCTTTGCAAAATTCTTTTGTCGTTTGGATTTTGGTAGGGCAGGGCGATATTGTCCTTGTAAAAATGATTGTTTTTGCTTTTTGTGGCGTGTAGAATGCTTCTGTGTGCGGTTGTGAGCCTTTTTTTGCTGTGTCCTATGTTTGTATTATACACCCATACATAATCTTGCACTTCATAGCTAATGCGATCAAGGCATTTTACCCTTAAATACGCATTTTGCTTAGGGTAATTCATCATAAATAAATTCCCGCTAGGCTTTAAAACCCGCATACATTCCTTAGCTAATTCGCAATACCATTTTATATAATCCTCCCATTTTTGCGTGTATTTCGAGCCGTTATAATCAATGCCTACATTATAATCCGGATCCCCATAAACCATATCCAAACAATCATCAGGCAAGGATCTTAGAATTTTTAAGACATCATCGTTATAAACTATGTTAAATGTAATCATTTCACCTCACCAAGATATATTCACACGATTTTAAGAATTTAATAGAATCAAGGACAAAAGGCTTATCAAACGAATAAGACCAAAGTTTTAAATTCTCTCTATTACGCACAAGATAAACGCAAATAATTTGCCTGAAATTTAAACCAGAATTATAATAATACAAAAAAGGGTGATACACTTGATAAATATTAAAGTCATTAATAACTCCATTTTTTGCTTCAAAAATTCCTATAATACCTTGAAATTCAAGCGTTAAATCAATTTCAATTTGCTGATTTATCGCTAAAATTTCTTTATTATCAAAATAATATTTTAAAGTGCTTTTTGTGCGGTGCGGAAAATAAGTTTTAGGACGCTTTTCTATGTCAAGATTTTCAAATTCTAAATCTTCGCCAAATAAAAAATGATGCAAAATTCTTTGATTATTTGCTACGCTTAGTATATTGCTTTCGCTGTCGTTATATTCATTAAGCAAGCTTTTTTTATATTGCCATTTTATTGAATTTTGCATTGGTTCAAAAGAATGATAAAGCTTATGAATGCCCTTAACAAAGCTATGATAACCCTTGCCTAAATGCAAAATACACAGATCATTATCCTTAAAAATTTGAGGTAGTTTTTCAATTGAATCAAGTTTTGTCGCGTCAAAAGGATTTCCAAAACCGTGTTTTTTGCTTAGTTCTTTGACTAAATCATTATGAAAAGTAAAATCATTTTTTTCTTTGCAAACCTTGAGTAAATTTTCTAAAACAAGGTGTTTTTTATTTACTTTCATCACTTTCCTAAGTTTTGCTTTAAATTTTATTTTTGCTTAGCCATTCTTGCAAACTTTTAAGTTTCCAGTGTTTTTCATCTTGCATAGCCTTTATGGAATTTGCACCCGCAAAAGCCGCTCTTAAATTTGTAAAATATGGAATTTTAAAGCGAACTATATTTTCTCGAATTTTTTTCGTATCGCTTTCAAAGCTTTTTTCATCGCTTGAATTTATCACAAGCTGAATCTCGCCGTTTTTTAGCTTATCCTCGACATTAGGACGCGCTTCAGAAATTTTATAAACAAGCTCACATTCTAAGCCTCCGCTTTGAATTTCCTTGCAAGTTCCGCTTGTGGCAAGGAGTTTAAAGCCTAGTTTTGAATAAATTTTAGCAAGTTCTTTTGCGTGTTTTTTGTCCGAATTTTTCAAAGAAATGAAAATTTTCCCCTTTCGCGGCAGGACATTGAAAGCTGCTAATTGGCTTTTTGCGTAAGAAGTAGCAAAATCCTCGCTTATGCCCATAACCTCGCCGGTTGAACGCATTTCAGGTCCTAGTTCCAAATCGCTTCCGCTAAGCTTAGCAAAAGGAAAAACCGCCTCTTTAACGCTTACGCATTTAGACTTTTTAGGACGCCAAATTTTATGCGTAAAATCCACCACCTTATAGCGGTCATAAAAATTCAAAGCCTCTTTTAAATTTCCCTGCCACATTACGCGCGTAGCAACTTTTGCTAAGGCTATGCCCGTTGCCTTGCTTACAAAGGGCACGGTGCGAGAGGCTCTAGGATTTACTTCTATGATGAAAAGCTTGTTTTCATAAAGGGCAAATTGTATATTTAAAAGTCCCACAACGCCTAAATTTAAGGCAATATCCGCCGTCTTTTCTCTAATAATCTCCTCAATCTCCTCGCCTATATCACAAGGTGGCAAAGAACAAGCACTATCGCCTGAGTGAATTCCAGCTTCTTCGATATGCTTCATAATTCCAGCCACATAAACTTCCCTGCCATCGCTTATAGCATCGACATCAAATTCGGTCGCATTGTCTAAAAACTCATCGAGTAAAACAGGACTTTTATCGCTCACATCAACGGCTTCTTGCATATAAAGACGCAGTTCTTTTTCATTTTGCACCACGCGCATAGCCCTTCCGCCTAAAACATAGCTTGGACGCACCAAAAGAGGATAGCCTATTTCATTTGCTTTGCTTAAGGCTTCTTCTACGCTTGTAGCGGTGGAATTTTTAGGTTGAGAAATTCCAAGTTTATGAATGAATTCTGAAAATTTCTTTCTATCTTCAGCCAGATCTATAGCCCTAGCACTCGTGCCTATGATCTTAGCGCCAAAAGCACTTAAAATTTTTGCAAATTTCAAAGGCGTTTGCCCTCCAAAATGAACGATGATTCCATCGGGCTTTTCTCTTTCTATAACCGCTCTTAAATGCTCAAAATCAATAGGCTCAAAATACAAAATATCGCTTGTGTCATAATCTGTAGAAACGGTTTCTGGGTTACAGTTATACATAATGGTTTTAATGTTTAAATCTTTAAGTGCAAAAGAAGCATGAACACAAGCATAATCAAACTCAATGCCTTGTCCTATGCGGTTTGGTCCGCCGCCTATGATAAGCACTTTTTTGTCTTTATCTTTCTTGCTTTCATTCTTACTTTGTGTGCTTTCGCTGACATTTATGCTTGAGTAAAGATAAGGTGTAAGGGCTTTAAATTCACCCGCACAAGTATCTACCTCACTAAATTGGGACACTATTTTTTGCTTCACTCTAGCGTAATAAATATCATTTTGAGTAAGTTCAAGATTGTCTTTTAAATTCACTAAAAAGGCTATCATTTTATCAGAAAAGCCCATAGTTTTAGCCTTTCTAAGCAAAATTTTATCGTTTAAAATATCCATAGTGATGAGCTTTTCAAATTCCACAAGCTCCTTAATCTGCTCTAAAAACCACGAATCAATGCAAGAAAGTGCGTGAATTTCTTCTACGCTAAAACCCTCTCTAAAGGCTTGAGCTATATATAAAAGCCTTTTTTCGTTCGCATTTCTTATCTTAAAAACAAGCTCGTTTTTATCTTTAAATTCCACCCTATCAAAGCCGCTTAAACCGCGCTCTAAAGAACAAAGAGCCTTTTGAATGCTCTCTTTAAAAGTGCGTCCTATAGCCATAACCTCGCCCACGCTTTTCATAGCCGTGCCTAAAATTTCGTTTGCTCCCGGGAATTTCTCAAAGGTCCAGCGCGGAATTTTAGTAACGATATAATCAATACTAGGCTCAAAAGACGCCGGCGTGCCTGTAATGTCGTTTTTAATCTCATCTAAGGTAAAGCCCACCGCTAAAAGCGTAGCAACCTTAGCAATAGGATAGCCCGTAGCCTTACTTGCAAGGGCTGAAGATCTTGAAACTCTAGGATTCATTTCTATGACTATCATTCTGCCGTTTTTGGGATTTATAGCAAATTGCACATTCGAACCGCCCGTATCCACGCCTATTTCTCTAAGTATAGCAAAAGAGGCGTTTCTCATAGCTTGATACTCTTTATCTGTGAGGGTTAAAGCGGGTGCAACCGTAATAGAATCGCCCGTATGAACGCCCATAGGATCAAGATTTTCAATGGAGCAAACTATAATGCAATTATCCGCCTTATCTCTTATAACCTCCATTTCATATTCTTTCCAGCCAAGCAAACTCTCTTCAATGAGTATCTCGTGTATGGGTGAGAGGCTTAAGGCTTCGGTAGCAAGTTCTTTAAATTCATCTAAATTATAAACCACGCCACTTCCTGCACCGCCTAAGGTATAAGAAGCCCTTATCATCAAAGGAAAGCCTATATCATCAACAGCTTTTAAAGCCTCATCATAAGTGTAAGCATAAAGAGACTTTGGCAGGTCCATACCGATTTTTTTCATACTTTCTTTAAAAAGCTGCCTGTCCTCGCCCTTTTTAATAGCCTTAGGACTTGCTCCTAAGAATTTAACCTCGCCTAAAAGTCCGCTCTCATAAACCTCCATAGCAACATTAAGAGCAACCTGTCCGCCCATAGTAGGCAAAATCGCATCAACTTTTTCTTTTTTGATAATGCTTAAAATATTGTTTTTTGTAATCGGTTCTATGTAGGTTGCGTCCGCAAATTCTGGGTCTGTCATAATGGTAGCTGGGTTTGAGTTTATAATCACCACTCTATAACCAAGCTCCTTTAAGGTCTTAGCCGCTTGAGTGCCAGAATAATCAAATTCACAAGCTTGTCCTATAACTATAGGTCCGCTTCCTATAAGTAGTATGGTTTTGATATCACTTCGTTTTGGCATTGGATTTTCCTAGATATTTTTGCAAAAGATTATAGCAAATCTTTGTTTTTGAAAGCTTAAAAAATCAAAACAAAAGTGCATTTTAGCCATTTTTTTAAGACAAAAAAGTTCTAAAATATATATTTTTAAAGCAGTTTTCATATGAAATATTAATGTTTTTTTAATAATTTTTAGTTTAGAATATTTTCTTAAAACACTTTGGAATTTGGCTTGAATTTTGGCGTTTTAAAATGCTTGAAATTCTTTAGCGAGGCGTAGTTTTATGCTGAATTTAAATTTACAAAAAAAGGAAAAATTATGCGTGAAATTTCTTGTAAGGATATCACTGAAGTGGTGGCAAAACTTTGCATTCAAGCTTGCTGTAAGGTAACTGATGATATGCAAAGAGCTTTTGAAAAGGCTAGAGATACCGAAAAATCCGAGCTTGGAAAAGATGTTTTGTCTAAAATTTTAGAAAACGCAAAAATCGCCAAAGAAGAAATGATGCCTATTTGTCAAGATACGGGTATGACTGTGGTTTTTGTCGAGGTCGGGCAGGAGGTGCATTTAGTCGATGGCTACTTAGAAGATGCCATAAATGAGGGCATAGCTAAGGGTTATGTAGGTGGATATTTAAGAAAGTCTGTTGTAAAAGATCCTGTTTATCATAGAGAAAATACCAAAAATAACACTCCAGCCGTCATTCACACGAGAATAGTTCCGGGCGATAAACTTAAAATAAAGATAGCTCCTAAGGGCTTTGGAAGTGAAAATAAAGGAATTCTTAAGATGCTCGTTCCAGCGGACGGACTTGAGGGCGTGAAACAAGTTTTCTTAGAAGCGGTTAAACACGCCGGACCAAATGCTTGTCCTCCTTTAGTCGTAGGCGTTGGTATAGGTGGAACTATGGAAAAATGTGCTATTTTAGCCAAACAAGCAGCAGTTAGAAGTGCAGACAGCCAAAACCCTAATCCCGAATACGCCCAGCTTGAAAAAGAACTTATTGAGCTTGCAAATCAAACCGGAGTGGGTCCTCAAGGACTTGGTGGAACTACAACGGCTGTGAAAGTTAATGTTGAGGTGTATCCTACGCATATCGCGGGGCTTCCTGTGTGCGTAAATATCAACTGCCACGCCGCAAGACACGCTGATGCAGAGCTTTAAAAGCGTTTTAAAGCAGAATTTAGAATTTTAGAGAAAAAGGAAAGAAAATGGCAACAATTAAAATCACAACTCCTTTGACTAAAGAAAAGGTTAAAGAACTTAAAGCCGGCGATAATGTGCTTATCAGTGGAACCATCATAGCAGCAAGAGATGCCGCTCACAAGGCTCTTACAGAGGCTTTAGCAAGAGGCGAAAAGCTTCCTGTGGATTTCACTAACGAGGTGATTTACTATCTAGGACCATCTCCGGCTAATCCGGATAAAAATCAAGCCGTAGGTTCAGCCGGTCCTACAACAAGCGGAAGAATGGACAAATACACTCCAACTATGCTAGAACAAGGCGTTAGCGCAATGATAGGCAAGGGATATCGCTCCGAAGAGGTTATAAAAAGTATGGTAAAAAACGGAGCTGTTTATATGGTCGCAATCGGCGGTGCGGGAGCTTTGATCTCAAAAAGCATTAAAAAATACGAAGTTTTAGCCTACCCAGAACTAGGTCCCGAAGCGGTCGCAAGGCTTAGCGTGGAGGACTTTCCAGCCATCGTTGCGATAGACTGCAATGGAAATAATTTCTACGAAGCAGGGCAAACGCCTTATAAACAAATTTAAATATACAAGCATAAAAAGAGTTTTAACTTTCTTTTTGTGCTTTTTTTAAATTTTTAGGTTTTAGAATAATATTTTAACTCATAAAAAACAAAATACTCTTAAAATTTATAGTTATATCCTGCATACAAGCCAAAATCGCTAAATACGGGCTTGTTGTCTTTTTTATAAAAGCGAGTTTGCTCTGCTCTTAGCCCAAGCTCTATTTCGCTATTTGCATTAAACTCATATAAAATACCGATTTTAGCTCCATAAGCAAGACCTTTTTTATAATAAATGCTTTTAGTATTTACATTTAATTTGGCATTAGCATAGCCTCCAAAAACACCCAAAACTCCAAGCCAAGAATCAGAAAGTTGCGGAGTGAAATCATAAGCAAGTAAAAATTGATTAGTTTTTCTTCTAAGAATATGATTAAAACTTGTAGTAATATTACCGACAGAAAGCTCGAAATATTCGTCGTAATTAGCTTTAAAATTATATCTATAAATCCCATAAACCTTATGTTCATCCGTAAAAAGATAACCAAGCTTTAAGCCAAAATCAAAAGCATCGCCATTTTTTCCATCTAAATCTTTGTTTGCATTAGAATCGATACGAGAATAAAAATAAGTACCCTCACCGCCGACAAAAAACCCTCGCCAAAGGCGCAACCTGCTAATAAAGCCACAAAAACATTTGTTGCTAGAAATTTTCTCATTTTTTCTCCTTTGAAATTTTAAAACGGGATTTTACAAAAAAAACGCTTGTCAAGGTTTTTTAAAGCAAAATTTAAGTTTTAAAAGCAGAATTCTTGCTTAAAATTCCCTAAATAAAAACTTTTTAAGGCTTTGAAAATTTTCAAATTTTTAAAATTTTAAGAGAGCTTTTTGCAAAAATGGCTATTTTAAAAGCGTTTAAAAATTCTAAAGTCTTGCTTAAAATATTTAAATTTTCGCAAGTTTTAAGCTAGTTTTTTTAAAAAAAATATTAAAATTAAAGCTTTTAAAGGAAAACTATGAAAATTAAAATCGCAATACTAGGTGCTAGCGGATATGTAGGAAGTGAGCTTGTTAGGCTTTTACTTTTGCACCCGAACGCACAGCTTGTTTATCTTGGCTCTAAAAACAACTTAGGAGAGAAATTTAGTAAGCTTTATCAGAATTTAAGGCTTGATTTAGCTTTTGAGGACGAGAATTTAGAAAATTTGGAAAGAAAAATAGATCTTTTATTTATGGCAACTCCTCACGAATTTAGTGCGAATTTTTTAAACAAAAGTTTGCTTTCAAAGATGAAAATCATCGATTTAAGTGCGGATTTTAGGCTTAAAAACCCGCAAGATTATGAAAAGTGGTATCATTTTACGCATAAGAATTTAGAGCTTTTAAAAACTGCAGTTTATGGACTTTGTGAGCTTTATGAAGAGCAGATTAAACAAGCAAATTTTGTTGCAAATCCGGGTTGTTACACAACTTGTGCGATTTTAAGCCTTTATCCTTTGGTGAAAGAAAAACTCATAAATTTAGACTCTATAATAATAGACGCAAAAAGCGGAGTAAGTGGGGCCGGACGCGGTGCGAAGCTTGAAAATCTTTTTTGCGAAGTCAATGAAAATTTCAAGGCTTACGCGCTAACTTCTCACAGGCATACACCGGAGATTGAAGAGCAGTTAAGCCTTGCAGCAAAGCAGAAAATCACCTTGCAATTTACACCCCATCTTGTGCCTATGCAAAGGGGAATTTTAAGCACTTCTTACGCAAAACTTAAAGTTGATTTAAATGAGGAAGAGCTTAGAAAAATTTATGAAAAATTCTATAAAAACAAAGAATTTATCAGGCTTTTAGAGCCCGGTTTGTTTCCTCAAACGCGCTGGGTTAGAAACACGAACTTTATGGATCTTAATTTCAGCATCGATGAAAGAACCGGGCTTGTCATCGTGGTGGGAGCTTTGGATAATCTCATTAAAGGTGCAGCCGGACAGGCTATTCAAAATATGAACCTAATGTTTGGTTTTAAGCAGGACGAGGGGCTTAGGTTTCTAGCAAATCTATAAAGGAAAAAAATGTTGGTTAGAGCGATGAAAAAGAGCGATTATAAGGCGGTTTATAAGCTGTGGTGTGAGATAAAGGGCTTTGGACTTAGGAGCATTGATGATAGCGAGGAAAATATCCTGCGTTTTTTAGAAAGAAATCCAAATTTAAGCGCGGTTGCGGAGCTTGAGGGCGAGATAGTAGGAAGCATACTGTGCGGACACGACGGACGCACGGGGGGATTTTACCATGTCTGTGTGCATTCAAATCACAGAAAAAAGGGCATAGCCCACGAGATGACTCGCTTTTGTTTAGAGGCTTTAAAACGCGAGAAAATCAACAAAATAGCCCTCATAGCCTTCAAAAGAAACGACTTAGGAAATGAGTTTTGGAGGCATTATGGCTTCACTTTAAGAGAGGACGCGAACTACTACGACCTGTCTTTAAACGAAGCAAACCTAACGAATTTCAACGAGTGAGTTAAAGGATAAAAATGGTAAAAAGCATAGAGGAAACCATAGAAGATAAAACAAAAGAAGAGCTAAAAAGCTTAGACATTAGGTTTTTTAGAAAAACAGATTCAATCAACGAGGAAATAGACTCTGCCTTAAAAGAATATCCATCAAAAGAAGGCGGACAAGGTGGAAATCGCCCTGATATTAAACTTCTTTTGCAAGATGAATCTTTGCGTAAAATTCCTGTAATGATAGAAATTAAAGGTATAAAAGACAAACTAGAAAAGCATAAAAATGGACTTAGTAAAAATGCTAAAAACTACGCCCTAAACGGGGCTGTGCATTATGCTAATGCGATCTTAGACTGCACACACAGCTATAATGAAGTCATCGCAGTTGGAATCAACGGCTACAAAAGACAAGACGGAACGATAAAAACAGAACACGCCTTTTATTATCTCAATCGAGAAAATCTTTCAATGCCTAAAAAAATCGGCGATTTTAGCGATTTATCCTGCTTTTCAAAAACGCATTTAAAAGACTTTTTTAAAAAAATTGACAATTTAAAATTATCAGAAAAAGAAAAAGAAGAGTGCATTAGAGACCTAGAGAGTGAAACAGAAAAAAGACTTAACGCACTTAATCAATTCTTACACGATGAGCTTTTAAATGTCAATCCAAATCAAAGAGTCGCCCTACTTGTCGGTATGATAATGGCAGCACAGGGCGTAAAAGACAAGGTAGCACCCTTAAAAGTAGAAGATTTAAAAGGAAATCAAGGAGACGCAAGCAACGATGGCAAAATATTCATCGATAAAATTAGCGATTTTCTAAGCGATAAAAATTTACCCAAAGAAAAAATAGCCCTCGTGATTAACGACCTAGAATCTGCTTTCATTCATTCAAAACTATGGCAGAATACAAGCTACAAAAACGAGCTTAATCATAATGTCGATGAAACCCCGCTTAAAAAGACTTATCATAAAGTGTTTTTTGAAATTCTACCCCTAGTTAAAAAGCTTCAAACAGCCGATATTGCAGGTCGTCTTTTTAACTCACTTACAAAATGGCTTCAAGTCCCAGACGGCGAAAAAAACGATGTGGTCTTAACCCCACGCTATGTTGTGGATTTAATGGTCGCTCTTTGTAAGGTCAATAAAGACTCCTATGTATGGGACTACGCCACAGGCTCAGGAGCCTTTTTAATCTCTGCTATGAACGCGATGATTAAAGACTGCGACAAGCTCACAAGCCCTAAGGAAAAAGACGCAAAAATCGCCCACATAAAAGCCTTTCAGCTACTAGGAATCGAGAAACGAACAGACATTTACCTGCTTGGAATTTTAAATATGATCCTACTTGATGACGGCTCTGCAAACCTCTTACACAAAGACAGCCTTAAGGATTTTAACGGAACCTACGAACAAGGCGACAAAAAAGGGCAAGATTTTCCAGCAGATGTATTTTTACTCAATCCGCCCTATTCTGCAGATGGAAAGGGCTTTATCTTTGTAGAAAGAGCCTTGAAAAAAATGCAAAAAGGCAGAGCCGCCGTGATTATTCAAGAAAACGCAGGAAGCGGAAACGGTCTGCCCTACACTAAAGAAATTTTAGCCCACTCCACGCTTTTAGCAAGCATTAAAATGCCTATAGATTTATTTGTAGGAAGATCCTCCGTGCAAACAGCCATTTATGTTTTCGAGGTAGGAACGCCACACAACGAAAAAGCAAAGGTAAAATTCATAGACTTTAGCAACGACGGCTACGCAAGAGCCGCTAGAAAAAAAGCAAGTGAAAAGGTGAATTTAAGAGACGCTGATAACGCAAAAGCCAGATACGAAGAGCTTGCAAATGTAGTAAATTACGGCTCAAGCTATTTAAACTACTATAAAGATTGCTTTATAGAAGATACTATCGCAACTAAGGGCGATTTAGTGGGTAAAGATTTCACCTACGCACAGCACAAGATGATAGATACGAAGCCAAAATTAGAGGATTTTAAAAAATGCGTAGGAGAATACCTCGCTTGGGAGGTTAGCACCGTGCTTAAAAACCAGAATAAGTCCCGCCCGGGGGAGTTTAAAAGCCCTCGTTTAGAAGAGCTTGAAAGGCAATTCAAGCAAAACGGGGGCGAGTGGAGGGAATTTAAAATCGGCGATTTGTTTGAGGTTGAATCGAGTAAAAAGATTTTTCACGCAAACAACATTAATATAATCACAGATGAAAAACACGGCTTTTATCCTTATGTCGTTCGCTCTAGTGCAAATAATGGGATTCGTGGATATATTAAGCAAAACACAGATTTTTTAAATCCTGCAAATACTTTATCGTTCGCTCAAGATACATTTACAGTATTTTATCAAGAAAAACCATATTTTACAGGCAATAAAATTAAGATTCTGATTCCAAAATTCCAGAATTTTAACAAAACGAAAGCCTTGTTTTTTGTCGCGGCTTATAATAAGGTCTTAGCCGATTTTACTTGGGGCGTAGGTTCTACCAAAGAATCCATTAAAGAAATTTCAATTTCACTACCCACCAAAAACGGCAAACCTGATTTTGCTTTTATGGAAAATTTC
>CAZWYE010000005.1:0-33230 GCA_964637895.1 uncultured Campylobacter sp.
ATTATCTAGTAAAGATATGAAATTTTTTCCACTTCTTCCCACGAAAGTCCTTTTTGGTGTTTGATTTGTGCGTAAATATACCTTGCAAGCAAGTCGCTTTCTATGTTGAGTCTGCGTCCTATTTTATAGCTTTGAAATAAAGTTTCTTTAAAAGTTAAAGGTATTATGGTAAGGCGAATGCCATCTTTTAGCACTTCATTTATGGTTAAGCTTACTCCATCAACGCCCACACTTGCTTTATCTGCCATAAATTTCATAACTTCTTTAGGTAAAGAGATGAAAAAATCCACCCCGTTTTCGTTTTTTACGATTTTCTCAAGCCTACCAAGCGCGTCGATATGTCCTTGCATCAAATGCCCATCTATTCTATCGCCAAATTTTAAAGCCGGTTCTATATGCACCTTGTTTTTTAAATTTTCTATGGCTATATGCGTTCTACTTTCCTTTGAAAGCTCTAGCTCAAAGCCCTTAGAATGAAGCTTAGTTACGCTTAAACAAGCTCCATTAACCGCTATGCTATCGCCTAAATTCGGGCGGTAAATAGCTTCTAGGCTTAAAATATTGTTTTTATAAAATTTCACCCTAGCGATTTCTCTAATCAAGCCGTTAAACACTGCAAATTCCTAAAAAATCTTTTTCAAAAGCTTATCTATAGGCTTTTTCTCTTTGCTTTGGTTTTTTGTGCCCAAATCGCCACCTATGACATTTTTAAGCGTATTTACCACACTGCTTGCATCAAGCTTTATTTTAGGATTTTCGCTCGTTCCTGTGATAGTTCCTTTAAAATCTGCTTTATCAAGCTTGGCTTCAAAAGGAATATTTAAAGCCCCGCTTTTTGAGTTAAAATTGCCTTGCGTTATGCGAATATCGCTTCTTTGTGCTTGCATATTAAGATTAAAACGAATGTGTTCTTTGTTAATATCCGCATTTGCTTTTGCCGTGTGGAAAACATCATCGGTTACATCTTTAAGTGTTAAAATTTTAAGGGCGTTTGTTATAGCATTTGCCTTTAAACGACCTTGTTTCATATCTAAATTCACCTTGCCACTTTGGCTTAAAAGGTTGTAATTTGCATTTAAATCTGCCTTTCCTTGATACATATCGCTTAAATCAAAACTCTTAGTCAAAGTCGGTAAATCAACTCCGCTTAAATTTGCGTTTAAGACATTGTTTTTTAAAGAGCTATCAAGCTTTCCCTCGAAAAGATTTTCACTTTTAAGCACAGCATTTAAGCTCTTATCAAAGCCTAGTTTTCCATTAAACAAAGCCTTGCCGCTTAATTTTCTATCTAGCAAAAAACCAAGCTTTGAAAAATCGCTGACATCAAGAACAAAGTCCGAATTTAAAAGCATTTTATTAAGATCAAAACTTCCTTTAAAACTGCTTAAATTCGCAAGGCTTGAATTTAAAGAACTTTGAAAATTCGCAAGGCTGTTTTTAATACTCACATCAGCTTTAAGCTCGTAATTAGCGTTGTTAGGGAATTTTTTCTCTAAAATTTTGCTTAAAACTGCACCGTTTAAAAGTCCTTTTGCTTCTAAATTTATATCTGCGTTTAAATTTTTAAAATCTATGCTGTTAAAATGAGCTTTTGCGTTTATAAGTCCGTTTGCATAACTTGGCATTCCGCTTATTATTAGAAGCTTTGCTAAATCAAGTTTTGCGATATTTAAGTCTAAAGTTTTGCCATTAGAGTTTGCTTTTACGCTTCCGTCTGCAAGATTGAAATTTGCGTCCAAATTTTGTATGTTTGAGCCTATGATATGGGCTTTTGAATCAAGAGCTAGCTTGCCTTGAAGTTTTTGTCCGCTTAAAGCGTTAAATTTGGATAAATCATCGATGAAAGCTTGCGCGTCAAGCTTTAGCTCACTATTGTTAAGATTATAAGTTCCGCTAAGTTTTTTGATATTTAACAAATTCGAAGCCAAAAGGGCGTTGTAAGCTACTAAGCCATCTTTTGCGTCCGCTTTTGCGTCCAAAGTGAAGGTATTGCTTGGAAAATCAAGCCCTACAAGCTTTTTAATCGCGCTAGGATTAATCTTTGCGTTATTAATCACTGCTTGGGCGTTAAAATTCTTAAAATCAAGCCCCGCACTTTGCAAATTCGCATTTAAAGCCCCCTCAGCTAAAGAACCATAACCTACAAGTGCTAAGAGTCTTTCAAGTCTCACATCTTTAAGTAAGGCTTCAAGCTTGTTATCTTTTAAATTCGCACTCACATCGCCACCAAGTCCGTCTATTTTAGCTTCAAGTGTGTTTAAAGTATTGTTTAAAAGGCTTAAATTCCCAAGCACACTCAAATTCCCGCTAAGCCTTGTTTTAGTGAGACTTTCAAGTTTTTCTAAATTAGGAATTTTAAGCTCAAAATCCGTGCTTAAAGCGTTTTTGCTTAAATCATAAAGAGACTTTTGGGTTTGCAAATGAAGATAACCGTTGTTTATTTTACTTAGGGCAAGAATTTGATTTTCCTTAACATTTGCTAGAATTTCAGCACTCAGCTCGGATTTTTTAGGCATATCTATACCGAATTCTTTTTTGATTTGCTCATAGTTGATAGAACTAGTATAAAGTTTTATGACAGCGTTTCCATCAGGTTTTAAATCTTTAGCCTCGATATTCGCGCTTAGGTCGATATTTCCTTTAGCATACTCGCTTAAATTTAAAAGTTGAGTAAGTTGCTCTATCTTTAAATTCTTTGCGTCCAAAGTTAGAGCAACAGGCGAATAATCATAAATTCGCGTATTTAAATTCACATTAGAACCCAAAAGAAAGCCATTTCCATTTAAGATAAAATCACTCGACAAGCCTTTGATAGTGCCTTTAAATTCCAAATTTTTATCCAAATTTAAGCCAAAATTTTTCGCATAATCTTTGTTAAAATCTACGCTATAAACAAGGTCAAATCCTAGCTTAAAAAGGCTTAAATTCCCGTCTAAATTGAGCCTAGCAAGATTAGCCAAACTTGCTTCTAAATTTAAAGAGGAAAAACGCAAATCAAAACGCGTGACATTTAAATCAAGTCCCGTGCTTTGCCTTACCTTATCTTGTGCGTAATTTGCGACAATTTTATTGCCAAAGCCTGTGAAAAGCAAGGCATAAACGGCGATTAAAAGCACCACAAAAAGAGCAAGAATTCCGTAGAGAATTTTTCTCATTTTAAATCCTTTAGTTAATTTTTATAAATATATTTAGTCATATAGACTAAAGTTTTATTAATATTTTTACTCAAAGTATTGACAAAAATCATTTTTTTTAGTAATATTCTACCACTCAAAAATTTACAGAGTGTAAAAATCAAAAAATATCTTAAGGACGGACAAAATGAATTTTCAACCTTTAGGCAAAAGAGTTTTAGTCAAACGCGTTGAAGAGACTAAAACAACAGCTTCGGGCATTATTATACCAGATAATGCTAAAGAAAAACCTTTAATAGGGGAAGTCGTTGCGGTAAGCAAAGAAGTGCAAGACATTTCAAAAAAGGACAAAATCGTATTTGCAAAATACGGCGGAACAGAGATAAAACTAGGTAGTGAGGAATATTTAGTTTTAAATTTGGACGATATTTTGGGAATTTTAAAATAAAGGATAAAAAATGGCAAAAGAAATCACTTTTTCAGACGAAGCAAGAAATAAGCTTTTTGAGGGTGTTAGAAAGCTTAATGATGCAGTAAAAGTTACTATGGGACCAAGAGGACGCAATGTTTTGATTCAAAAAAGCTTTGGTGCTCCAAGTATCACAAAAGACGGCGTAAGCGTTGCTAAGGAAATCGAACTTAAAGATTCTTTGGAAAATATGGGTGCTTCTTTGGTAAGAGAAGTTGCAAGCAAAACAGCAGACCAAGCAGGTGATGGCACAACCACAGCGACCGTTTTGGCGACTGCTATCTTTAAAGAAGGCTTAAGAAATATCACAGCCGGAGCAAATCCTATCGAGGTAAAACGCGGTATGGATAAGGCTTGCGAGGCTATTATAGCGGAGCTTAAAAAGCTTTCAAGAGAAGTAAAAGACAAAAAAGAAATCGCTCAAGTTGCGACCATATCTGCAAATTCGGACGAAAAAATCGGTAGCCTAATCGCTGATGCTATGGAAAAAGTAGGAAAAGACGGAGTTATCACCGTTGAGGAAGCAAAATCTATTAACGACGAGCTTAGCGTTGTTGAGGGTATGCAGTTTGATAGAGGCTATTTAAGCCCTTATTTTATCACTAATGCGGACAAAATGCAAGTTGAACTTTCAAGCCCTTATATCTTGCTTTATGATAAAAAAATCACAAATTTAAAAGACTTACTACCTATTTTAGAACAAATTCAAAAAACCGGAAAACCGCTTTTAATCGTTGCTGAAGACATAGAGGGCGAAGCTCTTGCGACTTTGGTTGTAAATAAACTGCGTGGAGTTTTAAATATATCAGCAGTAAAAGCACCGGGCTTTGGTGATAGAAGAAAGGCTATGCTCGAAGACATTGCCATTTTAACAGGTGGAGAAGTAATTTCTGAAGAGCTTGGAAGAACCTTAGAAAGTGCGACTTTGCAGGACTTAGGACAGGCTTCTAGCGTGATTATCGATAAAGACAATACGACTATAGTCAATGGTTCTGGGAAAAAAGCTGCAATCAAGGCAAGAGTGAATCAAATCAAAACTCAAATAGCCGAAACCACCTCAGATTACGACAAGGAAAAATTGCAAGAAAGGCTTGCAAAACTTAGCGGTGGCGTGGCTCTTATCAAAGTAGGTGCAGCAACTGAAACCGAAATGAAAGAGAAAAAAGACCGCGTTGATGATGCTTTAAGTGCGACGAAAGCAGCGGTTGAAGAAGGCATAGTTATAGGCGGCGGAGCGGCGTTTATCAAGGCTAAGGCTAAGATTAAGCTTAATGTTAAAGGCGATGAAGCTATAGGTGCGGCTATTGTTGAGAGGGCTTTAAGAGCACCTTTAAGACAAATCGCTGAAAATGCAGGCTTTGACGCAGGTGTTGTTGTTAATAGCGTTGAAAATTCCAAAGAAGCGAATTTAGGCTTTGACGCAGCAAAGGCTGAGTATGTTGATATGTTTAAAGCCGGTATAATAGATCCGGTAAAGGTTGAAAGAATCGCACTTCTTAACGCAGTTTCCGTTGCAAGTATGCTTTTAACCACAGAAGCTACCATTAGCGAGATTAAAGAAGAAAAACCGGCTATGCCTGATATGAGCGGTATGGGTGGAATGGGCGGTATGGGTGGAATGATGTAACTACGCTTCAATTTCCCCCTTTTTAAACCCAATGTTGGCAAGAATTCTTTAAATAAGCTTTCTTGCCATTTCAAAAAAACTTTATTTTATTAAGCTTAATACTTAAAATATTTTTAATACAAACTTTTTTCGTTTTTAAACATAAAAGAAAATAAAATATTATAAAATAACTAACTAAAAAAATATTATAAATAATTTTCATAAATTTCTAATTTTTATAAGCTTTTGTAAGCCTTAAAAAACTTGGGAGCTTTTTTTGAGAATTTTTAAATTATGGGCTTGGATTTTAATTTTACAAGCCTTTTTTGAGTTTTCTTATTAAAAATCTTGCCGGGTGTATGCAAGGGATAAAGTCCTTAAAAATCCCCAAAGGCTCCTCGCAAATCAAAGCACAAAGGTAACGAGCCGCCAAAACACTCGTGCTAAAAGCCCTTGAGCCGTGTGCGAAGTTAAGATAAAGATTAGGTATATTTTTAGGCAAAACTCTAGCCTTATTTGCACCCCAGTGCAAAGATTTGTAATTTTGCTCGTAAAATTCCTCATCATAAGCCGCTCCGGCTATGATAAATCTATCGCTTGAATAAGAGCGAAAGCCCACTCTTGCACCCAAAATTTCAAGCTTTTCATCTCCTTTTAAAAACTCTTTAATGTTTTTTAAATTCTCCTCATTATCAAAGCTTTGTGGCAAAATATTGGAATTTAGCCTATCATAACTTGCACCGATAACTTGCAAAGAATCGTTTGCAGGGCAAATATAAGCCCTTGAAGAAAGAGCAAATTTGGTATCTAAAAAAGGCTTTAAATGACTTACTTGCCCACGAACCTTGCTCAAATTCATAGCCTTATAGCACAAAAAATCCCTAGTATCCGCACCCATAGCATAAATCAAAATACCAAAACCGCCTTTTTGAAAGCCATCTTTCGCATTTTCTTTTAAATTTTGCTCTTCGTTTTCTGTTTTAAAATGCAAAGTAAAATTCTCATTTTCATAAGTAAAATGCGTAAATTCGTGCTTAAAATGCAATTTCGCTTTGCTAAGCTTAAATAAAGTTTCAACGATTTCTTTAGGGCTAATTACTCCTGCGTCCTCTAAAAAAGCCTTGTTTTGCTCGATTTTAAACAAAATATTTTTGCTTTGACTTAAAAATCTTTCTTTCATAGCCAAAGTGTGAGCAAATTCTAAAACTCCGTTTAAATTTAAGTTTAAAATTTGCTTATAAAAACGACTAGCCTCCACAAAAGCATTTTGCGAAAACTCGCCCAAAAGCACACCGGGCTTTAAAATAAGTGAGCTTAAAATCCCACTTTCATTACCACTTGCTCCCTGTCCTAAGGCGGAATTTTTCTCAAAAATACTCACCTCAAAATCTCTCAAAGAAAGCTCGTAAGCAAGACTAGCCGCAGAAATTCCAGCTCCTATTATAGCGACTTTTTTATTTGCAGTTTTTTGAGAAACTTTTGCAAAATAAGGCTCCTTAACGCAAAATTGTTCATTAGCATTAAAAAACGCTCTTATCATTTCTCTTTTTTTAAAGCCCTTTGTTTTTTGCACTAAAAAGCCTTGATTTTCAAGATTTTTCCGTAAAAAACTAGAAGCTGAAAAGGTGAGAATTTTCGCATTTTGTTTAGAAAGCCTTGCAAGTTGAGAAATTAAGCTTTCCTCAAACATTTCTTTATTTTTACCCGGGCTAAAGCCATCTAAATACCACACATCAGCCTTAAATTCAAGCTTTTCTAAAAAACTCACACCGCCAAAAACAAGATCTAAAAAGCAGTTTTTAAAATAAAACCTATAAATTCCCTCTTTGTTTTTAGGATAAAACCGCAAAAAATGCTCCAAAAGCTCTTTAAATTCCTCATACATTCCAAGCTTTTCATAACAAAGTCTAAATTCCTCTTTTTCTATATAAAAGCCCTCCAAACTCACATAAAAAAGCCTTTTTGGAGTATTTTTATCCCTCAAAAATCTTTGCAAGGTTAAGAAAAAATTAAGTCCCACGCCAAAACCAAGTTCGCCAATCACAAATTCCTCACTCTCGCCCCACTCAAAAGCCTCAGTATAAACAAATTTGCTCTCTTTAACTCCATCACTAGAATTGAAATAAAAATCCTCAAAATCCAAAGAAAAAGGCGTGTTGTTTTTAAAGATTAAACGAGCTTTTTTCACACAAATTTCCTTGCTGTTTTAAAATTAGTCAGCTTAAAAATTTCAAAAGCTATTTTGCACTTAGCTGACTTAAAAATTTTAAAACAAGATGAGATAAATTTAATAAACAAAGCAAATTTATAGCGTTTAAATAAAGAGAATTTAAGGCACTTGATTTTAAGCAAAGAGAATTTAAAGCAAAGGCTCAATTTTTCACCTGTTGTTGTAAAAATAATTATCCACTCCATCGGCTACGCCTCTGGCAAAAATGTCCTGAAAACCTTTGTTTGCCATCCTTTTTCCCTCGTTTGGATGCGTAATGTAGCCAATCTCAATCAAAATCGCAGGCATTTGCGCCCCAACTAAAACCCAAAACGGCGCTTCTCTTACTCCTCTATCTACGACCTTGTATTTTTTGCGCGTTTGACTTAAAACGCCTTTTTGAATGTCAATAGCAAGTTTATTTGAAGAGACAATTTTCTCACGGTTTAAGAAATTTAAAACGCTTTGCTTGGAAAAATAATTCATCTCCTCAAAATCACCTTTATTTTCCTTTTCCGCTGCGTTTTTGCTTCTTTGGCTTCTTGCCGGAGATAAAAAGAAAGTTTCAAGTCCCTCAGAAGTTTTTGCTTTTGAATCATTTGCCGCAGCGTTTGCGTGAATGGATAAGAACAAGTCCGCTTTTTTGTCGTTTGCAAATTTAGTTCTGTCTCTAAGATTTATAAATTTATCTGTGTTTCTAGTATAAAAAATTTTATAACCTCTTTTTTTAAGCTCTTTTCCTATACTCAAAGCCGTATTTAAAACAATGTCTTTCTCCCTTAGTTTTTCTTTTATAGCACCACTATCTTTTCCTCCGTGTCCTGGATCAATAACTATGATTTTACCGGATTTAAAGCTTGAATTTAAGGCTGGTGCGACTGGGCTTTGTTTGAAATTTTCCTCTGTTTTTTTGCTTACACTTTGCCTTTGTTCTTGCTTTGCGTTTTCTTTTTGTGTTGTGTTTGAATTTAGAAAAGAAATTTTTAAGTTTTTGTTTTCTATTTCTTTAGAAAATTCAAAATCCTTAGCCGAACTAAGCACGATTCTAACGACTTTTGGGTTAAATTGCGTGATGGTGATGAAAGCTTGATTGAAATTGAAATTTTTCGCACCACCCTCTAAAATTCCCTCAAAGCTTATGATTTTTCTAAAAAATTTGCTATCTTTTGTGCTAGATACAAAAAGTGCGTTCTCGTCTAAATCATCGCTCAAACTCAAACTCACACCCTGCGAAGTTTTCGCACTTTTTAAAACATAAAGGGCTTTTTGCTCTTCCGTAGTTTTAGACTCTTTTTTAGGGCTTTCTTTACTAGTTTGAGCCGTTTTTTGAGATTTATTTTGAGCCGTGAGAGTGAATACATTTTTATCAAAACTTAAACCTATAGGAAATTTTTCTTTAGAACGCACGACTACGCGAATAGTTTTAGGATTATACTGCGAAAGGGTGATGCTAAAATCCTCGAATTTATAATCCTTTTTTTCGCCCTCTAAAACGGCTTCAAAGTCCATAATATGGCGAAAATTACCCTTTTCATCAAGGATAAGCGTTTTAATATCGTTTTTACTAAGCGTAAAATCAAGCTTAAATTCCACGCCTTGAGCGATTTGCTTGGAGCTTAAAAGGTATTTTTTAGAATTACTTGAAGCGGTTTTTTTGGTGGAATTTGCAGCAATTAAAAGAATTTGTTCTTCGTTTGGGATAAAAACTGCATTTTGAGCTTTTGCGTTTTCATTAGGCTTAAAAGCTATGTTTTGAGGCTTTAAATTTTGAGTGTTTGAAAGTTCGTTTGTGTTAAACGAGGAATTTTGAGGCTTTAAAATCTCATTTTCGTTAAAAGCTAAATTTTTAGCATTTGAAAGCGAAAATTCCCTTAAAAGCTCTATCTTTTCTTCGCTTACTCCGCTTTGTCTAAGTTCGTTTGCATAGCTTGAATCGTCTAAATTTAGGGTGTTTGAGCTAATAATAAGTCTTTTTAGAATTTCAAACCTAGTTTTTTCATCTTCGTTAATGACGCTTTTTATGTAAAGATTTTTAAGCTGGTGGTGGAATTTAATCTTATTTTCTTGCCTTGCATTTGCGAAATTTTGATCAAAAATTTCAAGCTCACTCTCAAAGGCTGCAAAACAAAGGTTCAAGCTTAAAAAAAACCAAAATAAAATTCTCATCACTCACCATTAACAAGTTTATCCATAAGCTCTTTAACGCTAATGAGTTTATCGAGCCTATAGCCGTTTGCTCCTGTGAAAAAAAGTCCGCTTTCTTTCTTACCCGAATAAGCATCATAAAGCCTATCGGCTATGCAGTATCCTACCTTTGTAGCTTCCTTTCCGCGTCCGCAAGGCGCGACGCAATTGCTCGTGCATTTTATCTTTGGTCCCATTCTTTTATCGACTAAATTTAGCAAATTTGTGCGAATCCCTCTTGCAGGATAACCAACAGGAGATTTGATAAGCTCGATGTCCTCTTTTTTGCAAGCAAGTAAAAGCTCTTTAAATTCTGCACTTGCATCGCACTCAAAAGTTCCAATAAACCTAGTTCCCATTTGAACCCCACTTGCTCCCAAGCTTAAAGCCTTTTCTATGTCTTTTTTATCCCAAATTCCACCCGCTGCAATCACAGGAAAAGAACCCCAGTTTTTCGCCTCCTCAACCACAGGAGGAATCAAATTTTCAAGTGCATAAGCAGGATCTAAACACTGCTCATAAGTAAAGCCTTGATGACCTCCGCTTTTTGGACCCTCAAGCACCACAGCATCGGGTAAGCGTTTATATCTTGAAAGCCACCTTTTGCAAATGATTTTTAAAGCCTTAGGCGAGGAGATGATAGGCACTAAAGCCACATCCGGAAAATCCTTGCTAAATTCCGGTAAATTAGTAGGCAAACCAGCACCCGAAACTATGACATTAAAGCCTACTTCGCAAGCATTTCGGGCTATATTTGCATAATCATTACTCGCACACAAAATATTACAACCCAAAGGCACGTCGCCACAAACTTTTCGGGCGTTTTCAATGAGCTTTTGCAAACCTTTTTTAGAATAGAAATTCTCACTCCCATAAGGCTTAGAATTTAGTTGTTTATCCGCGTAAGCAAGATTTTCATAATACCCCGTTCCTACTGAGGAAATAATGCCAAGTCCGCCGTTTAAAGATACAGCCGAAGCTAACTTGTCCCAGCTAATGCCTAGTCCCATTCCGCCTTGAAAAATGGGATATTTAATAGTGTGTTTTCCTATTTTTAAGGGTTTTAAATCCATCATAGAACCTTTAATTTTGCAAATTTTCTCTTACCCACTTGTAACACATAAATTCCCGGCTCAAGCTGCATTTGCTCATCTTTTATCTTTTGCGAATTCACACTTACCGCATTTGCGTTAATCAAACGCCTTGCAGCCGAACTTGAACTTTCTAAACCGCACAAAACCAAAGCCTTTGCAAGCCAAATTTTGCCCCGAGTCTCAAACTCTTCTAAAGAACTTGGCAAAAGATTTTCGCTGTGAATTCTATCAAATTCAGCCTTTGCCTCAAAAGCTTTTCTCTCATCGTGAAATCTTTGAGTAAGCTCTAAGGCTAAATTTTCTTTCGCCTTTTTAGGATGTAAAATGCCTTTTTGAAGCTCTTCTTTCATAGTTTTAAGCTCGCTCAAACTTTTTTGACTTAAAAGCTCGTAATACCTAAGCATAAGGGTATCGCTCATGCTTAGAATTTTAGCATAAATTTCCTTAGGACTTTGAGTAATTGCTATGTAATTATTCAAACTTTTACTCATTTTATTCACCCCGTCTAAACCCTCAAGCAAAGGCATCATCATTATGGCTTGTTCCTTGCCGACCCTGTAAATTCTTTGCAAGTGCCGTCCCATTAGGAGGTTAAATTTCTGGTCTGTTCCGCCCATTTCTATATCGCTTTTTAACACAACACTATCATAACCTTGAAGCAAAGGATACAAAAATTCGCAAATAGAAATAGGACTTTGCTCCTTAAATCTTTTCGTAAAATCGTCTCTTTCAAGCATTCTTGCAACGCTAAAAGTGGAACTAAGCTCGATAATACCACTTGCTCCTAAGGCGTTAAGCCAAGTAGAATTAAATAAAATTTGCGTCTTTTCCTTGTCTAAAATTTTAAAAACCTGCTTTTCGTAAGTCTTAGCGTTTTCTAAAACCTCTTCTTTATCAAGCTTTTTTCGCGTCGCACTCTTTCCACTAGGATCGCCAATTTGTCCGGTAAAATCGCCTATTAAAAACTGCACTTTAGCACCGTGTTTTTGCAAAAATGCCATCTTGCTTAAAACAACGCTGTGTCCTAAGTGTAAATCGGGAGCTGTCGGGTCCATTCCAATTTTTACATAAAATTCTTTTCCGTTTTTATAATAATTTTTGATTAAATCACTAATCTTTTCTTCGTCTATAAGCTCCGCACAAGCTCTTTTTGCTTCTGCTAAAATTTCATCTATACTCATTCTAAACCACCTTCTTTATATGCATCGTTTAAGGAAGCAAAATCTAAAATTTTATAACTTGACTTTAATCTATCTCTTACGCTCTCAGCCTTAAGATTATTTGGAATTTCTATAGTGATTTCAAAATAATCCATCTGCGAAGCAGAATTACTAGAAAGATTTATAGTCAATAAATTGATCTGCATTTTAGCAAGTAAAGCTAAAAATTCAGCCAAAATTCCCCTTTTATTGTCTAAAGAAAAAATCACTTTGTATTGTTTTGGGACCTTAGAATCCCATTTTATAAAGACCATATCCTCATTTTGCTCAAGCATTTGCTCGGCTTTATTGCAAAGCTTATGATGAACTTTGACATTTGAATTTTTCACAAAAGCTATGATAGAATCGCCCTTTTTAGGGTGGCAACAATAATCAAATTCCACATTTGAAATTTTGCGATTAGAATAAAATAAAAAATGCCCGATTTTTTGTTCTTTAATGTCGTATTTGTTAAACCAAGATTTTTTAGCGTATTTTTTAAGTGCATTGACTATGTTTTCAAAATACACATTATCGCTGGTGATTTGATGAATTTTGCGTCCTAAATTTTCTTTTTTAAGCCAATCTTCAAGCTGTTCTTTACTCACGCGAAATACAAAACAAAGCATATTTATAGCACTTATTAAATTTATCTCTCTAATCTTTTGCTTACAAAATTCTCTAATATTCGCCTTTGCTTTGCCCGTTTTAACACTATCTATCCAAGAGCAGCGGTAAAATTTCTCATCCGTTGTAACTATGCGGACTATGTCGCCGTTTTTAAGCTCTGTTAAAAGCGGAACCCGGACACGGTTCACATAAGCACCTTTTGCGTGCAAACCCACGCTAGTATGCACCTCATAAGCAAAATCAAGCACAGTCGCACCACGCGGCAAGGTAAAAATATCGCCCTTAGGAGAATAAATGGCAATATCTTCTACATAAAGACTATCTTTAGCGTATTCATAAAGCTCAATAGCGTTGTAATCCTCTGCGTTTTCTAAGTTGTTGATATTTTGCATAGAAATATCAGTAAGCCAGTCAAGTTTTGGAGCTGCAAGACTTCCTTCTTCTTTGTATTTCCAGTGCGCGGCTATTCCAAATTCGGCGATTTTATGCATATCAAAGGTGCGAATTTGTGCTTCTATGATATTTTTCGTATCAAAAAGCGTGGTATGTATGGTTTGATAGCCGTTTTGCTTAGGTAGGGCTATGTAGTCTTTAAAGCGCGAGACTAAAGGATTGAAATTTGTGTGCAAAATACCTAAAGCAAGGTAACAATCGCTAATTTTATCCATTAAAATTCTAACTCCTAACAAGTCAAGGACTTCCTCGATTCCTACGCCTTTTCTTTGCATTTTAAGATAAATAGAATAGCTGTGTTTTATGCGTTTTTGAATTTCAAAAGTGCCTTGTCTAAAACCATTACTTAAAAATAAAAGCTCGATTTTAGAAATAAACTCGTTAAGCCCAAGCTGCATTTGCTGGTTTTTTGAATTAATATAATTATAAATTTGCTTATAATCCTCTGGCATAAGGTATTTAAAACTTAAATCCTCTAAATAGTTTTTAATACTTGAAATTCCAAGCCTGTGCGCGATAGGTGCATAAACGACGAGAGTTTCCTCGCTGATCCTTTTTTGCTTATCCTCTCTTAGTGCGTCTAAGGTAAGCATATTATGAAGTCTATCACAAAGCTTGACGATTAAAACGCCCACATCTTCTATACTTGCAAGAAGCATATTTCTAAAAGTAAGGGCGGATTTTGTGAGGTTTTTTTTGGATTTTGAACTAATAAGATTATCCTCTCTTATCTCTACTATCTTAGTAAGTCCTAAAACAAGCCTTAAAACTTCGGCTCCAAATTCCGCCTTAAGTTCCTCCTCCGTACAAATCGTATCCTCGATGACATCGTGTAAAAGTGCGGCTAAAATGGTAGCTTTATTATCGCTTAAAAATCCTACCAAACTTGCAACCAAAATAGGATGCACCGCGTAAGGCTCACCACTTTTTCTAATCTGCCCTTGATGATGACTTATGCAACTTTGCACAGCCTTTTCTAAAAGAGAGTCTTTTTCACAAACGAAATAAAGAAGCTCTTGCGCACTTTCTAAATTTTTGCAATTTTTAATCTCTTCGATTAAATTTTCAAGCAAGAAATCCTCTTTAAATGTTTTCAACGAAACCCTCTAAAGTGATTTTGCTCTCGGCAATCTCATAAAGTGCAATGTCGGCTAACTTGAATTTGTTTTTATCAAGCTCAACCAAAGGCAAAGCCCCATCTGCTAACTGTTCAGCTCTTTTTGCAACCACTAAGGCAAGATGATAGCGGTCATTTCCCATTTTTTCTAAAGCCTTAGCAGCTACTTCTTCGATTCTTTGCATAGTTTTTCTCCTTTATTGATTTTTAACTATAGAACAAAGGCTTGTATCGCCTTGAAAAATTTTAAGTAAATTTCCTTCTTTAAACATATTGCAAACCACTATGGGTAGTTTATTATCCTTTGCTAGAGCTATGGCGGTATCATCCATTACTTTTATATTATCTTGCATAGCTTCATCATAACTTAGAGTGCTTAAAAACACCGCGTCGCTAAATTTCTTAGGATCTTTATCATAAATTCCATCAACCTTTGTCGCTTTAATCACCATTTGCGCTCCAATCTCAACCGCTCTTAAAATAGCCGTAGTATCGGTTGTAAAATAAGGATTTCCCGTCCCCGCAGCAAAAACCACAACCCGACCTTTTTCTAAATGCCTTTGTGCCCGGCGCATAATGTAAGTTTCGCAAAAAGCTTCCATTTTAATCGCACTTTGCACCCTCACTTCAAGCCCGTAACTTTCTAAAGCCTCTTGAATAGCTATAGCATTAATCACAGTTGCTAACATTCCCATATGATCGCCACTTGTTCGTTTAATAAGTCCGCCTTTTGCAGCAGAAACGCCCCTTATGATATTACCACCGCCTATGACTATACCAACTTCAATGTTGTTTTCTATTAAACTCTTAAGTTCTAAAGCGATGAATTTTAAAATGGAATTTTCTATGCCAAAGCCGTTTTCTCCGGCTAAAGCCTCGCCTGAAAATTTCACTAAAACTCTTTTTTTATTTTCCATAATCTTTTCTCCTTAAAATTAGGCAAAATTATAATTAAATTTGTATTAAATTTAGCTAATTTAGGCTAATCAACTCCAAAGGATTGATATGAAAATTCTTTTGAGTAACCTCAAAGGTTAGATCGTTTTTAATCCTGCCTAAAACCGCGCCTTTTTTAATATTTTTTCCTACTTTAACAGTGGGTGCTATCTTATCTAGATGTGCATAAATAGTATGCACTCCGTCACTGTGCTCTACTATAACCACTCTTTGGAGCATACTCGTATCTTTAGCGAAAATTATTTTCCCGTCTAAAACACTCTTTACCGTTGCATCGGCTTTTTTGCTCCTTAAAACCACATTTTCGTTAAAAATTTTAATATTATAAATAGGATCAACATAATTTCCAAATTTTTGCTTCACAACAAAAGAATCAAGCGGTGCTATGGTCTTTTTGCCTGTGTATTTTTTCACATTCGCACCTTGATAGCTTGAGCCTATTTGTCTTATGGTTTGGTTATTATTCGTAGGTTTTGAACTTTGTGCTATTTTTTCCTCTTCTTTTTTGCTTTCTATGATTTTAAGATTTTTTAAGGTATTTCTAAGCTCTTCTTGCTGAACTCTTAAATTTTCAAGCTTTTTAGTGTAAATGGCTCTATCTGTCTTTTGCTTGTTAATTTCTCTTACTTGTTTTTCTCTTAAATCCCTAAGCTTAGCGATTTGTTTATTATAATCCTTAAGGCTTGTTTGAATGCTTTTAATCTGCTCCTGCTTAGCGTCAATAAGCTTACTTACTTCTTCGTAGTTTTTAGAAAGATGGAAAATTTCCTCTCTTAAAATTTTATCCACATTTTCTAAAACTTCAAAAGCCATAAAACTTTCCTCACTCTCTACAAAACCCTGCGGAATAGGTAAATCGTAAGCAAAATCCTTAGCGATTAAAGCAATGAGCTTATTTTCCATTAAAGCCTTGCTTTGAAGTAGTTCTTTGTTTTGATTATTAAGCGTAGAAAGCTCTTTATTTTGCACTTTTGCGTTAGCTTCAAGCTTTGAAGTTTGCGAATTTAGGCTTTCTATTTGAGAGCTTAGCTCTTTAAGAACCTTTTCTCCACTTAAAATTTCACTTGCTAGATCTTCTAATTTTTTATTAAGCTGTTCTTCTATGCGTTTATTTTGCTCTAAATTTTTCGTTTTTTCATTTATTGCGTTTGCACAAAGCAAATTTAAAAAAACACAAAATAAAAGCAAAAAAAATTTCATCTTTTAACCTTAAACATAACGAAATTCACGCACATTAAGCACACAAACAAGGTTAAAAAGAAAATTCCTCCCAAATGTAAGAAAAAATTCACTTCAGGTAAGATAATATCCGCATCTTTAAGGCTTTCTTGGATTAAAGA
Source organism: uncultured Campylobacter sp. (assembly GCA_964637895.1). Taxonomy (GTDB): domain Bacteria; phylum Campylobacterota; class Campylobacteria; order Campylobacterales; family Campylobacteraceae; genus Campylobacter_D. The sequence goes on from CAZWYE010000005.1 coordinate 16,393, forward strand.
AAGATTGTAAAACTGCGTAAAAAAAAGGAGCAAAATCAAAAAAGAAATCAAACAATCTACAAAAACCACGCGATAAAGCATAAAAGAGCGGAACCAAAAAGGCGCGCCAAAGAGGCACATTATCTCTACTCTTTGCGTGTGTTCATAAAGCCAAATTCGCATTTGCTTTAAAAAAAGCACAAAAGAAAGCAAGATGATTATAAATAAAAAGAGCCAAAATACAAGCTTTATTAAAACAAGCAAAGAGTAAATTTTATCGTGGGTTTTAGAAAAGGTTTCAACCTTGTTTATACTTGCTATGCTTAAAAGCTGGTTTTTTATCTCGTTTAACTCGCTTTGATTAGGTAAATAATCAAGCTTTATGCTGTAAAATTTCGGCAAAGAAGCCCTTAAAAGGTTTAAATTTTTATCCGAAATGTCCTTTTTAAGCCTTTCTATCAAGTCTTTTGGGTCTAAAAGTTCAAGACTTACAAAAGATGAAACTTTCGTTTTTATAATATTTTCATCAAGATTTGCCGTGCTTGTAACTATGATATTATAGTCCTTACTTACAAGCTCTTCGTGGTGGTTTAAGGTGGAATTTATAAGCAAAATAAATTCAAAAGCAAACATCATAAAAAGCAAAGGCAGAATCAAAGAAATATGCGTTTTAAAAAATTTCATTCATTTTTCCATTTTCTATGTTAAATCTCCTGTAATTAAGCCTTAAATTACTAGGAATTCGGTGTGTTACAACCACAACGCAGGTCTTTAAAAGCTCTCTTGCAGACTTTAAAAGAGTCCAAATAATATCAGATGAATACTCGTCTAAATTTCCTGTTGGCTCATCGCAAAGTAAAAGTCTTGGATTATGAGCTAAAGCCCTTGCCATCGCTACTCTTTGCTGTTCTCCTCCGCTTAGTTGATCAGGTTTTTTATCCGCTTTAAAGGTTAAATTCACATGCTTTAAAAGCTTTGCGGCTTGTTCTTTGCAAATTTTCTTACTATAACCTTTTATCATTAAAGGCAACATAACATTTTTTTCAACGCTAAATTCTTGTATAAGCTTGTAATCTTGAAAAATTATACCTATCTTTTGCCTTAAGGCTAAAAGCTCTAAATTTCCTATCTTTTTCATAGAAGTTTTACACACTTCAAGCTCTCCAGAAAGCAGTTCTAAATCCCCATAAAACGACTTTAAAAGCGTACTTTTACCGCTTCCACTTTTGCCCGTTATAAAAACAAAATCATCGTTTTTAAAAGCAAAACTAGCCTCCTTAATCACAAGTTCGTCATAACCTAAGGTCAATTTGTGTGCTTTTATGAGATAGGGCATTTTCGTTTCCTTATTTTTCTAAATTCACAATTTTGCTTTATTTTTGTTTAAAATTCAAGAAAATTTCTAAATTTTACAAAAAATTCGTAAAAATTTGCCCGAGTTTGTTCAAGGCTTTTAAATTTTCTTTGGTTTTAAAAGGCTTTTTAAATAAAAATTCCACCCCTTCATTAAGAAGCAAATAAAGCTTTTCAGGCTTATTAAAAGCCCCAAAAGAAAGTTTTAAAAGCAAAGTGCCGTTTTTTAAAATGTAAAAATTTTGAAAATTTATGAAAAAATCTTCGCCCTTAAAATTTCGTCTTAAAAGCTCTTTTTGCAAACTCGCTAAATTTTGTTTGCTAAATTTCAAAGCCTTAAAATCAGGCTCTTTTATATCTAGTTTTTCAAAACAAGTTTGCAAATTACTAACCTTTAAATCATAAATATCCTTTTCTTGCCTTTTCCATCTGTCCTCGTATTTGCTTGAAATTTCTAAATTTTCGTTCTTTCTTACGCTAATAATGGCGTTTTTAAATTCCAAAAATTCCCTAAAAGCAAATTCAAAATACTCAAAACTATCCGTTCTAAGTTCAAAACTTCCATTCTTACTTAGCACTCTAGTACACTCCTTGCAAAACTCGCTACTTACGACGCGTCTGTGTGGTTTTTTCTCCCAAGGAACTGGAAAATGAAGGAAAATTTTATCCACGCTTTTTGGCTCTAAAACGCTTAGCAAAAGCCTTGCATCGCTTTGAGCGAGTAAGATATTTTTATAAGGCTTTGCAAGTTTTAAAACTTGATTAAGGCTTGGCGTGTAAGTTTCTATGCCAAGCATTAGAATTTGAGGATTTTTTCTAGCTTGATAAAGCAAATGTCGTCCGCTTCCAAAGCCTATTTCTACGTAAATTTTTTTATCTTTTAAAATTTCTTTAAGCTCATCAAAATCCTTAACAATGCAAGTTTCTTGCAAGGCTTTATCTTTAAAAGATTCACTTAAAATTTCTTCGCAAAAATTCTCTTTAAAAAGCTCTAAAGCCCTTTGCAAATAGCTGATTTTAGCAGGTTTTGAATGCTTATCGGCTTTGATTATAAACTCTTCATTCTGGCTTTTAATCTGCAAGAAAAATTCAGCCTCCCTCACACGAGTGAAAACAAGCCTTATATTTTCACTCTTAGCCTCCCAAAGAAAAGAAACTTCATTTTTTTTAAAGGGCAGGGTTAAATTCTTAAGCCTTTTTGCTTTGAAATTTGGCATTATTCTCCTGCTTTAACCCTTTTTGAAGGCTCTGATTCTAAGCCCGTTTCGTCTATGCTTATAACCTCATATTCGTATTCAACTCCGGGCAGGGCTTTAAGGTCTTTTAGCCTCTTTTCTCTCACGCCTTTAAAAATCGCAGGAGCCTCGCCGCCATAACGCTTTATAATGTATTCAACCGCTCTATCGTCATTATCGCTCCATTCTAAATTTATACCCTCTCCCGTGCTTTGCGCTAGGATAATGCTAGGTGCTAAAGGTAACCCCAAAGTCCTGCCCTCAACTGCGTCCTTTGGCATAGGACTTTCAAGCGCGTCCTTATCAACCTGCGTAACCTTGTAATATCTGCTTTTTGACGCTCCGTTTATGATGTCCTCGTAAGAATTTTTATCTGTTTTTGCTATCACGGTGTAGGGTAGAAAGCTAGAACTTGTCGCGTAAATTTTATAATACTCAAAGTCAGCATCACTTGAAGCATTCCAAGAAAGCACGATTTTATTTGCAAGGTCCGCACTTGCACTAAGCCCTTGAATTTGTGTAGGCAAAGCCTTGCTTGTAGAGCTTAAAACCTCGCTAGGTTCACTCTCAATTCCATCAAAACTTATAGCAATAACTCTATAATTAAAACTCTCATTAGCTTTCATATCTATATCGATATATTCAGCACTCAAGCGGTTTTTTATCTTAGCAAGTGTTTTAAAATTATTCTCATTTATTTTAGACCTTTCTACTCTATAAAATTCCACTCTTAAATCCGGATGCGGACGCCAAATGAGCTTTATGCGATTTGGAAGATTTGTAATTGCTTGAACGAAAGGCAAAGGCTCTATTCTAGGCTGGGTTGTAAGCTCTATAACCGCACTTTCTTCAGAAATATGATTTTGCTTGTTAAAGCTTTTCATCATATAGCGGTATTTTGTGCCAGGTTCTAGCTTAGTATCTACATAATGCGTTTGAAATTTATCCTTAATAGTCCCAACAAGCTTAAACTCGCCCTCTTTCTCGCTCGAGCGGTAAAGGTAAAAACCATCGATATTTTCGCTATATAAACTCTCCCATTCAAAAGCCGCTTCACTCATAGCACTTATGCTTTTAAGCTTTTCTATCTTTGGCAGACTTTCATTAAGCACGGCTTCTTTAGAGCTTGAAAAAGAATCTGAAATTCCCGCAGGAACACTACAAGCACTCAAAAGAATCAAACAAAGAAAGCAAAAACTCCAATGAAATTTTCTCATCAACTTCTCCTTTATCAAATTTTTTCAACAAAAGCCCCTCAAAATCCTTAAGCAAAGGAGCTTTAACAAAAATTTTTTCCCTAGTTTTTGGGTGAATAAAATACAAAAAATAAGAATGTAGCATAATCCTGCATTCTTTTTTTCCCCTATATCCATACAAAGAATCGCCCAAAATATGGCGATTTAAATGCGCTAAATGTGCCCTTATTTGATGCGTTCTGCCCGTGAAAAGCTTGGCTGCAATCAAAGAAAATTCCTTACAAGCTAACAAATTCACAAAAGCACTTTTAGCATTTTTTCCGCCCTTAAAATTCTCGCTCACAACGCTTTTTTTGATAGGATTATGAGGCGAACGCGCTAGGGCTTTATCAAGCATTATTTTATCCTCTTTTAATGGCAAATCAATTAACGCAAGATAAATTCTACCTAAAGTTTTATCTTTAAGTTGTTTGCTTAAATTTTGATGCGCGTCGTTATTTTTAGCGATCATTATCGCCCCGCTTGTGTCTTTATCAAGCCTATGCACGAGCCCGGCGCGTTGTTCTCCTGCCAAATTTGAAAGGGCGAAATTCTTGCTTAAGAGCCAATCAACAAGGGTAGCTTCTTTTATGCTCTTTGCCGGATGAACGCTAAGGTTTGGAATTTTATTTAAAACAAGCAAATCTTCATCTTCGTATAAAATTTCAAGCTCAAAATTTGCTTCATATTTAAGCTTAGTTTCTTTTTGCGGCAGGGTTTTAACGCTGATTTTATCGCCTATTTTAAGCTTAAAAGAACTTTTTTGAATTTTATCATTAACCAAAACGCCTCCGTTTTCGATAAGAAGGGCGATTTGAGAGCGGCTTTTTTGTAATTTTTGAGCCAAAAAAAGATCTAGTCTCACGGTTAAATCGCTTAAAAAAATTTGCATTTTTTCCTTAAGAATAAAATTTTTTGTTTTAATTGTAAGAATTTTAGCATATAATTACACATATTTAATTTCAAAAGGTGAATTTTGTTTAAATTAGACAGGCGAATTTTAACGCATTTTGATTTTGTTCAGCCTTTTTTGATTCTGCCTATAGTTTTTATCTCGTTTTTTTTGATTTTTGAGGCAAATAGCTTTTTAGCTGAAAAGCAGTTTGTGTATATTTGCGTGGGTTTTTTAGCCTTTTGTTTTTTCTTTTTCCTGCCTATAAGAAGGCTTATGTGGCTCATACCTTTGCTTTACTGGGTGAATATTTTTTTGCTTTTAAGCACTGATATTTTCGGCGTTGAGAGGCTTGGAGCAAGAAGATGGCTTGAAATTCCATTTACGCATTTTACTATACAGCCTTCGGAGCTTTTTAAGCCTTCTTTTATCTTAATGCTTGCGTATTTGATTTATCAAAAACCGCCACCTAAAAGCGGTTATAAACTTAAAAGTTTTCTTAAACTTAGCTTTTATATCATTTTACCTTTTTTGCTAATCGCTAAAGAACCGGACTTAGGAACAGCTATGGTGCTTTTAATCGTAGGTTTTGGAGTGCTTTTCATCATAGGCGTAAATTATAAAATTTGGCTTAGTATCGCCCTTGTCATAGGATTTTGCTCGCCTGTGCTCTACACGCATCTTTTAAAACCTTATCAAAAACAAAGGATACAAAAATTCATCTCACAAGCACCCGATTATCAAGTCGCCCAGTCTATGATAGCCATTGGAAACGGCGGACTTACCGGCAAACCTCAAGATGAAGCCACGCAAACGCATTTTAAATTTCTGCCTATTTCAACTAGCGATTTTATCTTTGCTTATATGATAGAAAGATTCGGTTTTGTCGGGGGATTAGTGCTTATCTTGCTTTATATTTTGCTGATTTTTCATCTTTTAAGCCTTAATTATAAATTAAAAGAAGATTTTTTCGCCAGAGTCGTGCTAAATTGCGTCGCACTTTTTATTTTCATCTACTCGGCTGTAAATATCTCTATGACCATAGGACTTGCTCCTGTTGTGGGTATTCCTTTGCCGTTTTTCAGCTACGGAGGAAGCTCTTTTACGATTTTTATGATTTTTTTTGGAATTTTGCAACATTTAATAACCTTTAGATTTTCTTGGATTGAGAAAAACAAATAAAAACCTCGCCTTAATCCGCTAAATTTACAAATTTACTCAATCAAGCCTTGTGTGCTAAGTGCTTTTTTAGTTTTTCCTTTCTAAACGAGTCTCTGAAATTTCTTAAAAACGCCATAAATTTGGCTCTGTATTTTACTCTTAAATTTCCTCTTTCTCTTAAGGGAATGAATTCTATCCCAATGCGATAACGCAAAAAAATGGTAAAAAAGTCAAAGGTGATTAGCTCGCTAAGGTCTGCATTTGAAAAAAATACTAAATCCCCCTCGTTTGCATACCTTGAGTCCATAACCCTAAGTCTAAATGGCTGAGTGGAGCAAAAAACGAAATTCTTAGGAAGAGGAACTTTGGAAAGTTCTCTGTGATTTTTGTATAAATTTATGTAAAAATCAATGTTTAAAGGTCTTAAAAACAAAATATCAAGCCTAGTTGTGAGTATAAAATCATAAGAAATTTGCTTTTCTTTCTCGTAAGCAAGCCTTAAGGTTCGCACTTTTTCGTAAGAAACTTTTAACCCGTGAGTATTCGGCGACAGGGTGGAAACCTCCATTTTAACGGGATTATATTTATTTTTAATATCCAAAATGTCTTTATTTTCAAGCTTTTTTCCGCTCAAAGTAGGATAATAATTTCTTCCTTGATTAACACTTCCAAAGCTTGTGGAGAATTCGTCCCAAGTGTGTATGAAAATATCGATTTCATAGTCTTTATTGATATTTTTTACGAATTTTACAAAATTCTTATAAGTTTTCGCATAGGTCCTTGCGTGTCCATAAAACATAATAGCTAATCGTTTCAAATCTTACCTCAAACATATGAAATTCAAAGCAATTTTTACAAAAAAAAAAAAAAAACGAATTGTAAATAAAGCACAGTGCGAACGAAGAGAGATTTGTTTAACAAATTTAAAAAGCAAGTTAAAGGAAAGTAAAATAGCTCAAATGCCAAGCAAAGTAAGTATTTCTTTTGGAAGTTCAAGCTGTTTTGAAGTGTGAAAATACTTTGCTAAAACCAAAATTCCTATGTGAAATTCTTTCTTTTGATCTAAAAATTGTTCTATGTGAGTATGGGCGTTTTCGATGATTTCTTTAGCTTCGTTTAAGTGGGTAAGATAATACTCAACCTTTTGCTCCAAATTCTCATTATCCACCAAAACAAAATGCTCATTGGGCTTTAAAAGTCCCTCCATAAACCAAGTTTCGCAACGCATTTTTGGGGCTAAAACTAAAGAATTTGAATTCATAGCCCATTTTAGATTACTAGAAACATCATTTCCCTCAAGAGAAATAATGAATTTATAGCACATTTGAGCCTTTTTACTAAGATAATTTTTGCTAAAATTCTTAGGCAACTTAAGAAGAGGCTTTTTGGTAAGCCCCCCACCAGCTATAACCTCGACATTAGAGAGATTGCAGTATTTTGAGTTTGCATAGGCTTTTAAAAAGCTTTTTCTATGCTCTTGATAAACCGCCCCTCTAAACACTGCCAAGTCTTTTTTGTCCTCAAATTTAAGCCTATCTTTTAAAAAGATAAAATGACGATTCGCATCAAGTTTTAGTAAAACTCCATTTTCATCTCCTATTAGTCTATCCTTACAAATGCTAGGTTCTTTGAGTTTAAAATCTATATCTCCATATTTTTTAATCCAAAGCAAATCATCGTTAAAAAATTTACTCACCTTGTAAGCATCGTAAGCGTAAGAAGTATCTTTAAAAGGAAGTTTGCCTATTTTTTCTGCGTCTTTAGAGTGGGCTAGAATTTCACTAAGATTTCCTTGAAATTTATGATAATAATTCACTCTAAAGCATATTTGTTCTAAAATTTTATGTTCATATCTTAAAATTTCTTTAAAAATCTCCGCAAGTTTTCTTTGAAAAAATATCCTTGGCACGAAAGCCACGCTAATGCCCTTAATATTCATTATAAATCTACAATCTGACATATTTAAAAAGCCTTATTAATTAATATTATAAATTTTTATGATAAAATCACGGATAAAATTTGGATTATATCAAAAAAAATAAAATAAAGAGCAAGGAAATGAAAAAATTCACACAATTTAGCCTTAATTTTCTTTTCAAAATTTCAGACCAACCCGTGCTTTTAAGGGACTTGCTTGAGGCAAACGCGCTTTTTAATGAGGCTATGCTTGTCGATCCTGCTAAGCTTAATTATAAATTTAAAACGCTTAATTCTTATGTTTATTATGGTATTTTATGTTCCATTGTTTTGCTGCCTTTGCTCGTACTAACGCATTATTTTTTCACGCTTTTAGACTTTCATATTAGCATTATCAGTGCGGTTTTGGTTACTGCTTGTGTTTTTGTGGGCTTTGATCTTTTTAAAATTTACACGCGCAAAATCATCTCCAAAATGCTAATTAAAAGAGCTTGGGACAATCATTTTCCCTGCTTTGCTTACGAAAAATACTCCAAAATAGCCGAAGAAATTTACAAACAAGCCTTAAAAGATGAAATTCCAAAATCCTCACTCGAACAATATGTCTTAGAAAAAATCGTAGAAAAATCCGTGTAAATTTTAATATTTATTTAAGTTTTAATTCAGCTTTTACTAAAGCAAATTTAAAACTTTTTTTGGACTTAAAGCTAGGTTAGAAAACTATTTAAATGATATTTCTCCTTTTTTATAAAGACTAAAAACAAAGCGAAATTTCAAGCAAAACTCAAAATTTCGCTTTATAGAAGTCTTTAGCCTTGAATTCAAAAACCAAATTCCGTTTTTAGAATATGATTTTTCAAAGTAAATTTTTAAAATTTCTAAAAAATTCCCAAAGTAAAATTGTGGAATTTCTAAAATAAAATTACAGAAATTCCAAATAAATTTTAAAATTTTCAAATGCAAAATCGGCAAAATATCTTAAGAGACCAAAGGAATCAAGTCTTTTGCGATTCTTTGAAGCTCTTCTTTCATAGACGCACACTGAACAATGAGCAAATCAAGTCCGGCTTCTTCGTATTCTTGAATCTTTTGTGCGACCTGCTTAGGAGTGCCAACTAAATTTGGTCTTAAACCGCGATTTGATACGCTATAATCATAGCGATTAACCTCCACATCGAGGTTTGAATTGCTTGTGAAATTCTTGTAAGAATTCTCATAATCTGCGAAATTTTTAATCCTAGTAATGCGTTCAAGCTCTTTTCTAGCCTCCTCTTCGCTATCTCTTATGATAATAAAAACCGCCATACCGAAGGCTTCAAAAGGAGTTTTTCCCGCTTTTGCTCTGCGTTCTTTCATATCTTTGATTTTTTCTTTCACCTCTTGGGCTGTGCCGCCGTGCATTAAATATTTATCCGCAAACTGTGCTATAGCGTTTCTGCCCATCTCACTCTCGCCTCCTGCATAAACCTTCGGAAGAATCTTAGGTTTAGGCTCGTTATAAGAGTTTTTAAAGCTAAAATATTTGCCCTCAAAATTAAAAGGACTCTGAGTCCAAAACCCTCTTAAAACATCGGTATATTCGTGCGTTAGCGCGTATCTGTCATCGTGCCCGTCAAAGCTCACACCAAACTGCCTAGCCTCCTCCTCCCACCACGCTGAGACCATATTGATACTAAAGCGACCTTTTGAAATTTCAGCTATAGTAGCGATTTTTTTAGCCGTTAGGGCGACTTGATGATACTGAGGACGCAAGGCGGCTAGAATTTCTATTTTAGAAGTAACGGCTGCTAGAGCGTTTGCTATCGCCCAAGTATCAAGGGCAGGAGCCTTTTGACCTTTAATATCGTTTAAATAAAGCTCTGGTACTAAGGTTAAATCAAAGCCGTTTTGCTCTGCATACAAAGCAAGGTCTTTAATATACTCCCAGGAACACAAAGTGCTATCATCATCAACATTTCTAAGCCAAGAGCCAAAAACAGGAGTCCAGTATCCAAATTTCATTTTTTATCCTTTCACTTTTTTAAACTCGTTTTGCAAGAATTTTACGATTTTATCCGTCGCACGAACTTTTGCTTGAGACTCTACAAAGCCATTATAATTCGTATTTGTATTAATGTCATAAACCACAAGTTCCTTGTTTAAATCCTCGATAAACTCAACCCCTGCGACTTCTATCTTATGGGCTCTTAAGAAATTTTCAAGCTGAATGATAAGAGGCGTGTTTGTGTTTATATCCTCTCTTAGGCTAAATTTCTCCGCTCCTCCTATATCGCACATAGCACCCGCAAGTCCTTGCTTTTTAGCTTCACCAACATTACACGCATCAGCCGGACAAAGCTCAAAACTTCCAGCACTCGTATCGACCTTAACCGCGTAGTGAAACTTAGAGTCTATGAACTCAGCCCTAGTAATGTAGGGCTCTTTTGAAAAAATATATTCTTGAAGCAGACTAATGCCATCAACGGGCTCCTCAAATTCGTTTGAATTTACATAAGCTTTAAATTCATCTAAGCTTTCAAATTTCCTTACTCCAAGTCCTTTTCCGCCTTGATTGTGCTTAGAAATGAAAGGCGTTTTAAGTTCGCTTGCTTTTTGAAGTAAATCTTTTTTTCCAAATACGGCTAGGGTCTTAGGCGTGAGAAATCCAGCCTTAGAAAGGGCTAGATACTGCGCTATTTTGCTAACTTCAAATTCTAAAACATTAAGACCGTTAATCACGCGTCTATTATGCGATTTTAGCCAAGCTAGAATCGCACGGGCGTATTCTTTTGAGTGAGTATTAGCTCTTGTGTGAGAAGAAGCACTCATTCGGCTCCAAAAAACGCCCTTTGGGGGCTCTTTATCAAGCTCTAAACTCCCGCCTGTTAGCAAAATTTCATCAAAAGAAACGCTGGCTCTGTCAAAAGCCTCTTTAAAAGGCTTAATCCACTCCGGATTTTCGTGCAAAATATAAATTCCATCTTTATCAAACGGCATATATTAGCCCCTTCCTCTTTGACTATCATCGATACTAGAAAGCTCAGCCCCCACGCGATATTTCGCGCCTCTGTGAGTTTGAGGCAGCCTATCGCCCTTTCCGAAAAGCTTATTGCGCAAGGTTCCTTTTGCATATTCTTCTTGATACACGCCTCTTTTTTGCAGCTCAGGCACTATAAACTCAACCACATCTTCAAAGGTGCCCGGAGTTGTCGCGTAAGCGAGATTAAAGCCATCAGCATCAGATTCGTTGGCAAGCTCTTCAAGAGTGTCGCAAACCTCCTTCACCCCGCCTATGATTTTTTGTCCTAAGGCGGCAATCCCACAGTTTCTAATGAGCTCTCTTAGAGTCCATTCCTTACCGTCGTCGGTCTTTCCACTTGTGTATTCTCTAACCTTACCAAGAATGGCGTTAGAACTTAGTTGCGTTAAAGGCTCATCAAGCTTATATTTGCTTAAATCCTCTCCAAGCCAACCAGAATTAAGCACCAAAGAGCCCTCTTCAGTCACATAGCGCAACAAATCCTTGTGCTTAGCCTCTGCAAGTTTTTGAGTTTTATCCGTAATGATACAAGCTAAAATATAAATTTTAGCACTATAAGGATCCCTTCCAGCACTCACTAAAGCCTCTCTTACCTGTTTAACCGCGGTTTTTGAATACGCCTTAGTCATAGGAGAGATGAAGATAGCCTCTGCATTTTGTGCGGCAAAGCGAAGTCCTCTTAGACTGTTACCTGCTTGAAAAAGAACAGGGGTTCTTTGGGGGCTGGGTTCGCAAATATGAATACCGGGCACTTGGAAATATTTTCCCTTATGTCCTATGTGATGAATCTTGTTTGCATTAGCAAATCTCCCGCTTTTTTTATCTAAAATCACCGCGTCATCTTCCCAACTTCCCTCCAAAAGCTTGTAAATCACCTCCATATACTCATCAGCAAGGTCGTATCTCTCATCGTGGGGAAGTTCTGTTGTGCCCATATTTTTATTCGCACTTGGAAGATAGCCTGTAACTATGTTCCAACCTACGCGACCTTTGGTAAGATGATCAAGCGTACTAAGCCTTCTTGCGAAAGGAAAAGGATGCTCAAAAGGCACTCCCGCAGTAATACCAAAACCTAAATTCTTAGTTACGGCTGCACCGATGGCGGCAAGCTGCACGGGATCATTAACAGGGGTTTGCACCCCGTAGGTGAGTGCGTTTATGTCGTTGTTTTGATAAATATCATACACTCCTAAAACATCAGCGATAAAAATCGCATCAAAAAGCCCTTTTTCAGAAATCCTAGCAACATTTTGCCAGTACTCAATATCCTTATACCTCAAAGACTCATCGCCCGGATAAGTCCAAAGACCCGGGCTTAAATGCGTAATGCAATTCATCTCAAAGGCATTAAAACGAATTTGTTTTTTGTTTTTAAAACTCACTTTAAGCTCCTTTAAACGCTTCATAAAACCAAATTTGTCTTATGTGTGAAATTTCCAGCAGCTTCACGCTACAACTTAATAAAAACTTAAAAAATTTAAAATTTAGTATAATCGTAAGAAAAAAATATCATCGTGCCAAAAGGCACATCATAGTAGCACACATAAAAAAAGCGAATTTGACAGAAGTTTGCGTAAAGATTTGCATAACAAATTCCCCTTTCTTATATTTTGGATTTTGAAACTTTAGCAAATATTTCTTAAATTTATATTAAAAAATAAAATTTCAAGCTAAATTTGTGAAATTTTTTAAACGTAAAATTTAAGCAAATTCTAAAAACAAAGCTAAATTTTCTTAGCTAAATTTCAGGCTTTAAAACGCTTTTATATTTAAATGCTAAAAATAAAACTAAATTCAGTATAGCTTAAGTTTTTTAAAGCTAGAATGAGACACTTTTTATCTAAAAAATTCACAAGAAAAAAGGACAAAATTTTATGAAAAATTATAAATTTGACACCTTGCTCATTCACGCAGGAGAAACTACAGATCCTAGAACGAAGGCTGTGAATTTTCCTATTTATCAAACCTCGACCTACGCTCAGCAAGCCTTAGGTAAAAACTCAGGCTATGAATACTCACGCACGAAAAATCCCACAAGAGACGCCGTAGAAACCCTCATAGCAGAGCTTGAGGGAGCAAAATTTGGCTTTGCTTTTGCTTCGGGAATGGCGGCTAGTTCTTGTGTGTTGTCTCTTTTTAAAAGCGGGGATAAAATTCTCATCTCAAGCAATGTCTATGGCGGGACCTTTAGGGTTTTAGACAAGGTTTTTTCGAACTTTAACATAAAATATGAAATCGTTGATATGAGAGATTTAAAGCTTTTAGAAAGCAAGATAAATTCTAGCGTCAAGGCTTTATTTTTCGAAACCCCTGCAAATCCGCTAATGCAAGTGGTTTCTATAGAAAAACTTGCAAAACTCGCAAAAAAGCACAAAATTCTAAGCATAGTTGATAATACCTTTATGACGCCTTATTTGCAAAAGCCCTTGGATTTGGGCGTTGATATAGTGGTGCATTCGGCCACTAAATACTTGGGCGGACACAGTGATTTAATCGCCGGGCTTGTGGTAACTAAGGATGAGATTTTAGGCGAGAAACTTGCCTTTTTGCAAAACTCCATAGGTGCTATCCTTGCTCCATTTGAAAGCTTTTTGCTGGTGCGAGGTATTAAAACTTTGGGACTTAGAATGCAAAAACACTGCGAAAACGCCCTAAAAATTGCTAAATTCTTAGAAAAGCACAAAGCACTTAGTAAGGTGTATTATCCTTTTTTAAAAAGCGATGAGGGCTATGAGATTCAAAAGGCTCAAGCTAAGGCAGGCGGAGGAATGATAAGTTTTGAGCTAAGCGAAAAATATGATTATAAAAAGTTCTGTCAAAGCACGAAAATCATCACTCTAGCGGAGTCTTTAGGAGGGGTTGAATCCCTACTTTGCCACCCTGCTTCTATGACTCACGCTTCTATTCCTAAGAAAATCAGAGAGCAAATGGGCATAAAAGACAGTTTAATAAGGCTTTCTGTAGGCATTGAGGACGCAGATGACTTGATAAACGATATAAATCAAGCCTTAGAGCTTGCTAAAAAGTCTTAAAATGCTTTTAAGTGATATTAGCGAACTTGTTAAAAACACACCCTTGCTGAGGCTTAGGAAAATTCCTATCCCAAATGGTAACCAAATTCTAGGAAAATGTGAGTTTTTAAACCCTGCTGGAGGCGTGAAAGATCGCATAGGACTTTATATGATTAAACAAGCCAAAAAGAAGGGTATCTTAAAAAAAGGAAGTGTGATCATAGAAGCAAGTGCTGGAAATACAGGACTTGGTATCGCTCTAGGGGCTTTAAGATATAATTATCCTTGCATTATAGTTGTGCCGGATAAATTTTCAGCTCAAAAGCAAGCTTTGATGAGGGCTTTAGGAGCACAGATTATCAATGTTAAAGGCGACATGCAAGAAGCCATTGAAAAGTCTAAGGAGCTTTTGACTGAAATAAAGCACGGGGTAGGTTTATCGCAGTTTGATAACAAGGACAATCCAAAAGCGCATTATTTAAGCACGGCTAAAGAGCTTTGGGGGGACTGCGGGGGGCGTATTGATTATTTCGTGTGCGGGGCTGGAAGCGGCGGGACCTTTAGCGGCATTGCAAAATATCTTAAAAAGAAAAATCCTAAAATCAAAGCCGTGCTTTGCGACCCTTTAAGCTCTATTATAGGAGGAAAAAGTCTAGCAGAATGCTCGAAAATCGAGGGCATAGGAAATGATTTTATCCCTAAAAATATGGACACAAGCCTCGTTGATGAAGTGGTTAAAATTAGCGATGAAGAAGCCTTAGAAGGCGTGAAACTTTTGGCTTTAAAGCAAGGAGTTTTAGCCGGAATTTCCTCAGGTGCTCATCTAATGGCAAGTTTAAAAATCGCACAAAAAGTTAAAAACAAAACCATAGTTACCATTTTTGCAGACAAATTAGAAAGGTATTTAGACAGGAAGTTATTTTAAGATTTTTCAAAACAAGTTCTTAATTTAAGTAAATTTTTAAATTAAAACAAAATAATTTGAAGTAAAATCAGTTTGAGAGATTTCTCAAAAAACAAAAATTTACCAAAAAAGCGAAATACAAGTTATTTTAAAAAAAATTTTAAGTTTATTCTAAATAGTCTAAAATTTGATTTTGAAAGCGCATATTTTCAAGTTTTCTTTTGAGGTCTTTGTTTTCCTCGTTTAACACACTTTCTTCGGCTCTAAGTGCGGCGATTTCACGGCTTAGATAATAAATTTGATTTCTTATATAAATTTGAGGAGCGAACACAAACAAGGCAAAACTAATAAGCAAAACCGCAAAAAGCAGGTGATTAGGACTTAAATTTTTATCCTCCTTAGTCGCGTCGCTAAAGCCCTCTAAAAGCACATTTTTCGTTTTTTCATTGTCTTCGCTTGATTGTGCGGTTTTAGGTTCGGTTTTGAAATTTTCACCGGGTTTAAATTCGCTTTGGGTTTCTTTTTTAGGCTCTTTTTTGCTTTCTAAATTTTTCTTTAAATTTGAAGCTTTAAGTGTATTTTTTTCCGTGCTTTTTTCTTGTAAAATCAAATTTTTTAGACTCGAAATTTGCTCTTTTTCTTTAAGGTCCAACTTTGTTTGCTTTAAAGAAATTTCAGACTTTTCTAAATTTTTTGTAGGCTTTTTTTCTAAATTTTTTTCAGCAGTTTTTTCAAAAGTTTTTTCTGCTTTTTTTTCGGAAGTTTTTTGAGGAATTTTAGACTCTTTTTTAAAATTTTTAAAAGAAAAAAATTTTTTCGTTTTTTTATCGATTTTTTCTTTCTTTTCTCTTTTTTTGCTAAGACGCGATAGAATTTTAAGGACTAGGCTTTGTCTTTCTTCTAATTTTACATTGATTAAGTCTTCTTTAAGATAAATATTTGAATGCTTGCTATCCTTTGATTCTTCAAAATCTTCAAAAGGCTCTAAAGGGTTTTTTTTCTTGTTTTTAAATCTTCTTCTTAAAATATCATCGCTTGAAAATTCCTCCTTAAACTCCTCATCTAAGGGTTTTCCCTGACTGATAGCCCTTGAGTATTTAAGCATTTTTTCGCGTATGTTTTGCTTTTCTTTTAAAAAATCGTCCTCTAACACCTTTTAACCTTCATTTTGAAAGTGAAACGCACGCATTTTCGCACAACTAGAGCGGGAATTTTTCCGTTTTTCCTCCTCGCTTGGCACTATGGGTTTTTTACTTAAAATTTTGCCCAAACTATGATTCGCCCCGCATTCGCATCTTAAGGAAAAATCCCCGCAAATACAAGCCTTGCTCCATTTTTTAAAAAAATTTTTCACCATTCTATCCTCTAAAGAATGAAAGCAAATTATCGCAAAAATGCAGTCTTTAAGCCTCAAATTTTCCAAACGCATTAAGAATTTTTTAAGTGCTTCGAGTTCGCCATTTATTTCTATCCTTAAAGCTTGAAAAACCAAAGTTGCTTTTGAAATTTTTCTTCCTTTAAGCCTTTCTTTTCCTATGATTTCGCAAAGTTCTTTCGCACTTTTTATTTCTTTTAAAGCCCTTGCTTTGCAAATTTTTTGAGCCAAAATTTCTGAGTCTTTAAGCTCTGCGTATTCTTTAAAAATAAAGGCAAGTTTTTCTCTAGGATAAAAATTGATAAGCTCGTAAGCACTTAATAAAGTGGAATTTTTATCCATTCTCATATCCAAAAAGTCCGAATTCAAAGAAAAACCTCTTTCATTTTTGTCAAGCTGCAAGGAAGAAACTCCAATATCTGCTAAAATTCCTTTCAAATTCTCCGTGTCGATTTTATCTAAAATTGTGCTAAAATTGCAAGAATAAAAGCTTATTCTTTGCTTAAATTCCTTTAAAATTTGCTTAGAAAATTCCAAAGCCTCTTCATCTTGGTCGCAAGCAAAAAGCCTTAAATTCGGGTGAAGCTCGAGCAAAGCCTTGCTATGTCCTGCATAACCTAAGGTGCAATCTAAAAAAGCTCCCTCGTTTAGGTCTTTAAAAATTTCATTTACTTCTTTTAAAAGCACGGGTATGTGAGGAATTTGCAAATTTTTATCCTAAATTTAATCTAAAGTTTCATTATATCAAAAATCTTTT
>CAZWYE010000006.1:0-32020 GCA_964637895.1 uncultured Campylobacter sp.
GCGTCAAGCTCCACGCCTATGAAACTTTGATAATACCTGTATAAATTCGCCACCCTTTCGCCTAAAAATCCCATCAAAAAAAGCGTTACCGTTATCGCAACGATAAGGCTTACCACAGCCACTGCGTCTTGGCTTTTTGGGACATTTCCATCGTTTCTTGCATCGGCAATCTTTTTGGAGGTGGGTTCTTCGGTTTTTTCTTGGTCATCAGCTGGCATTTTACACCTCTACAATCTTTATTTGTTCTTTCAAACAATACACCATGAAAGCTCTTGCTTTTTTGTTTAAAATTCCGCTCATAGCCTCTTTATAAAAGCTTACTTGAATTTTATGCTCTTCTTTTTCAAGCTCGCCCGTTTTATAGTCTATAATGAAATTTTCACTCTCGCCTAAAGCAAGCAAATCAAGCCTTTTAATCTGATTTTTAAAGCTAAAACTTTGCTCTTTTAAAAGCGTTTTTCCTTTTAAAAGCTCGTTGAAATTTTCATCGTTTAAAAGCCTTTGTGCCCTTAAAATCGCATCTTTTAGCTCATCTTTATCTAAAAACCTAAAATTATCTTCGAGTTTTTGACAAATTTTTGAAAAATTCGCCCTGTTTTTAAAGTTAATATGTTGCATAATATAGTGAAAAGCCTCGCCAAAATAGCCCTCTTTACTCTGCTCTCTTTTGCTCTCAAGCTCTTGCAAACCAACCTTAACAAAGCTTGGTAAAGAAGTCTTGTTATAAGTCGCGTTTTTTTCAAGCCTCACAGGCTCAAGCTCAAGCACACCAAAATCGCCCTCTTTTAAATTCAAATAAGAATCATCGTTAAAATAACTTGGAGAATTTCCATTTACAAATTCCTTGTTTCTTTTGATGACAATCAAAGAATTTCTCGCCCTAGTCATAGCCACATAAAGCTTGTTAATATCATCTTCTTTTTCTGCGTTTTGAATTTTTTCTTTAAATTCTATGTATTTTGCGTCGTTTTTAAGCATTTTATCGTTTTTGATTCTAAGCTCCCAACCTGAAAAAATATCGTATTCAAGCAAGATAGAATCGGAATTTGTATTGTGTTTTGAAAGGCTATCTAGCAAAATCACATTTTCAAATTCAAGCCCTTTTGACTTATGAACGCTCATAATGCTAATGCCAAAACTTTGCTCACTTACTATCTTTAAGGTGCAAGGTTCGAACAAAAGTTCAAGGAAATTCTCCTTACTCTGCGCGTATTCTAAAAACTGAAGCAAAGCTAAATCGGCTAAATCAAGCTCTAAAATTTTAATCAAATAAAGCACATTTTCAACCGCACTTTTGCTTAAATCAAGCTTTAATTTTACCGGAGTTTTTCCGGTTAAATTCTTTATAAAATGAGCATAAAACACATCGCCAAAAATGCAGTATTTAGCATACTCAAGCACCAAACGAACGGAGGCTTTATTTTCAAGCAAGACATTACTTTGAGTAAAAGCGGGTATGTTTTTTTCTTTTAAAAAGTCCAAAACAAGGTCACAATCATCATTTTTCCAGCACAAAATGCAAAGGTCCTTAGCGTTTTTTTCTTTTAAAAATTTTATTTGCTCGAGTAAAGCTTCTAAAGTTTTTTTCTTAATATCTTTAGCATCTTCTTCTTTAGAACTTACAATACGCACAAAACCGCCTTTTTTAGCATTTTCATTTGGCACTTTTTGCAGGGTGTAGTTTGCGAATTTATGCTTAAAAGTTTCATTTACAAAATGCACTAAATTTTCTTTGCTGCGGAAATTCGTATCCAAACTATCGCTTTTTATCTGCGTAAAATCGTGCTTTAAAAGCTCGAATAATTCTTTTTTACCCTTTCTAAAACGATAAATACTTTGCTTTTTATCTCCTACATAAAAAAAAGTGCGAAACTTTTTCGTTCCCTCGCCTGATACAAGCTCGGCGATTAAAGGCTTTAAAATTTGATATTGAACGACATTAGTATCTTGGAATTCATCGATTAAAAGATGGCTTATATAACCATCAAGGCGGAAATAAATCATATCTTTAAATTCGCTTTGAATGAGTTCAAGCACCTTTTTACTAATATCTGTAAAGCTTAAAGTGTTTTTTTCTTTATGAATATGATCTTTTGCCTTTGAAAAATACTCAAGCCATTCCATAAGTTTTGCGATTCTAAAGCTTTCAAGCTCTAAAGCATAAGCGTTTAAAGCCTCTAAAAAAGCCTCTTTTTTCGCTTTAAATTCTAAGTCTTTTTCCTCGAAATTTTTCACATACTGTTTTTCGCACTTATTTTCTAGCAAAGTGCTTTTTAAAAAATCTTTTAAATTTAAATCCTGCCTTTTAAAACTCGAGTTTAAATTGTTTTTTAAATTCGTGCTATCTCTTTTGTTTAAACCTAAATTTTCGACATTTAAACCCAAGCAATGCGTTCTTAAATCTTCGTATCTTTCCCTAAGTTTTGCTTGGCTTGGTTTTTTGTATTGTTGGCGTTTTTGAAAATAAGCGTTTTGATACAAATTTTCAAGTTCTTTGAAAAAATTCTCTTTTTCATCAAGCTCGAAAATATACTCCGCTAGGTCTTTAAGTGCGTTTTCTTTGAGTTTTTTTAAAAAAACCGCTTTAATATCAAGCTCGTTTTCGCTACTTTTAAAATCGCTCATCAAACCTAAATTCAACGCAAAACCTCTTAAAATCCTGCCAAAAAAAGCATCAAAAGTGTAAATTTTTAAATCCTGCTGTAAAAACTCCTGTTTTCTTGCTTCTCTTAAGGCTAAAAGCTCGTTTTTGCTTTTTCCTAAAAATTTGCAAAGCTGCTCACACTCGGCTTTTTTCTCCTCTTTTTCAAAACTAAGAAAGG
The DNA here is from genome assembly GCA_964637895.1 of uncultured Campylobacter sp. GTDB lineage: Bacteria > Campylobacterota > Campylobacteria > Campylobacterales > Campylobacteraceae > Campylobacter_D. The sequence goes on from CAZWYE010000006.1 coordinate 2,823, forward strand.
TTTCAATCACCCTTTTTTTCATTTCATTGGACGCTTTTTTGGTAAAGGTTAAAGCTAGAATTTCATTGATTTTAGCTCCCATTAAAATAAGGGCTATAAAACGAACGCTTAAAGCAAAGGTTTTTCCGCTTCCCGCACTTGCTTCTAAGGCTAAAAAAGGCTTAAATTCACTCATTTTAAGCCTTTTTCGTAAAGCAATCTATAAGGACAATACTCGTTTATTTTGTCTTCAAAATCGAACTCTTTTGCTAAAAGTTCGTTAAAACGCTCTTTAAGTGCGTCTAGGCTTTGCGTTTTTTCTCCTTCTTTTAAGATAAAATCATCTTTTAAATCGTAAAATTTAGCCTGTGCTTCCTCAAAGCCCAAAGCCTTATAAAATGCGAGTTGGTAGGAGCTTGGCTTTATTTTGCCAATTTTATAATCGATAATGAGTTTTTGCCCTTTTAAATCATCAATTCTATCGATTTTACCTATCAAATCAACACTTTTAAGCTCACCAGAACTCGTTTGAAAGCTAAATTTTTTAGGATTTTCCTTGCTAATTTCGTATTCAAGTTTGAAAACCTTGTAACCTTGCTTAAAATGCGCGTTTTCATTTTGCGCGAAGCGGTGGAATTTAAGTTTTAAAAGCTCAAAATCCAAAGCGTTTAAAGCGTGTTTTTCTTTTTCAAGTAAGGCTAAAAATTTCTTTTCATCAAAAAAGTCTTTTTCGTTGTTTTTATAATAATTTTCCAAAAGCTTGTGTATTAAAATGCCTAAATTTCGCGCTTTGTCTTGATTTATTAAAGCTCTTGGCTCTAAAAGTTCTAAAATATAGCGGTAATAATAAGTCCTTTTTTGCGTCAAAAAGGTATCAAAACGGCTAAAAGATAGAGGTTTTGCAAAAATATCGTGCTTTAAAATTTCGCGCTTAAAAAAATCAGGGTCTTTAGAGTCTAAAGGCTCTAAATCAAGCTTAACAGGCGTAAAATCAAGCCTTAAAGCCTCTAAATAAGCCTTGTTAGAATATTCTTTTTGAAGTTTAAATTTAAAGTCCAGCTCGTCTAAAAAACGCGACTTCATTTTCTCCTCATTTTCCACATAAGAAAGCGAAATTTTTTTAGCATTTTTCATTAAGCTTTCAAAATAAAATCTTTGCAAATTCTCTCTTTTTTCGTAGGAAATAAGCCCGGCTTTTTTGCGAATTTCGTTGTTTAAAAAAAGCTCGTTAATGCTTCTTTTTGGGATAAAATCGTCATTAAAATCAACTATAATAACCCCATCAAAACTAAGCCCTCTGCTCTCTAAAAGTCCCATAACTACGACTTTTCCGCCGCCTACGCTACTAAGCTTTAAGCCTTTAATCTGTATGAAAAAAAGCTCTAAAAGCTCTTTAAATTTTAAATCCTCATTTTTAAGTAAGTCTTTGATAAAAAGCAGTTCAGTCTCGATAAATTCCTTAAGCTCCTCACTTTCTTCTTCTAAAAATTTCCTAAGCAAAGCCTCAAAATAAGCCAAATCGCATTTTTTATCAAAACGCGCCTTAAAGTCCTCAAATTCCAAGTTAAAATAATGCAAAAGGCTGTTATGATAGTCAAAAACGCTTTCTTTATCCTCAAAATAAAGAGCGTTTTTGTTTAGTTCAAAGTCCTCTAAATTCGCACTTAAATAAAGTGCTCTTAATTTTTGATAAAAGCTAGTTTCTGTGATGCTTAGCCCACTTGCGAAGTTAAGATTATTATTTTTATCCAAAGCCCTTAAAAGCTCGCAAAAGCTCTCATCAGGCGTTATAACAACTATATTTTCAGCACTTAAGCCCTCTTTAATAAAATTTGAAATTTCGCTCATAACATAAGAAACTTGTAAGCTTCTTAGCTCAAAACTTTGTGCTTTAATGCAAGAATTTTTAGCTAAAAATTTTTTTTGGCTTAAAATTTTTCTCTCGCTAATATTAAATTCATAAATAACATTAAGTTTAAGTTCAAAGCCCTCTAAAAAGGACAAACTCTTAATATAATCTAGGTTAAAAACGCTGGTGCGAAATCTTAAAATCACGCATTTTTGCTGTGAAATTTGCTCTAAAAGCTCCTTTTCAAAAGTGCTTAAAAAACCCTGCAAATCATAAACTATGCTTTCAAAATCCTCTAAAAAGTCCAAATCTATGGCATAATCTTTCACCAAAGAAAGCTCATCGTATAATTTTTTTTCTTTCAAAAGGCTTAAATAATTTTTCAAAACCTCGTCTAAAATTTCTAAATGCTCGTTGTAAGTTGCGTAATAATCGTTGTTTTTAAGCTCTTCAACGCTCTTTTTTTCAAGGCAGAGTTCTTTAAAAAATGAAAAAAGGTATTCGTTGTTTTTTAAAAAAGCGAAAAATTCACTCGAAATTCCTAAACTTTTTTCTAAATTTTTGCTTTTTTTACAAGCTTCTTGCATTAAAAGTAAGGTCTCGTATTTGCTTGCTTTACGGGCTTTAAGTGTGCAAACGCTGTTTAAAAAATCCTCGATTAAAATGGCAAAATCCAACAAAGAATTGCTATTCTTGCAAGAATTATAATATTCTTTAATCTTTCTTGAAGTGCTAAAAACCAAAAGCTTCATTGAATTCTTAGCTCAAAGGTGTGAAATCCCACAGCTTCGTCATTTGCTCTAAGTTTAAGCTTAAGCTGCCACCTTCCTTTTTCAAGCTCATTTGGTAGATTAAGGCTTAAAAGCTCGTTTTTAATTTGTGCGTTAAGGACTTGATCTTGCGTGTTTTGATGCGGTCTGGTAAGTAAAATTTCAGCCTCTATTGTTTGAGGTTCTAAATGATCTAATTTTTCTAACCTAAATTTCAAAAACTCTCCCGGAAAAACTTCGTAAGTTTTAAGATTTCTCTGACCCGTGAAACTAGTTTTATTGTTTAAAAAAACCAGTTTAAAAAGTTTATCAAAATTGGCTTGTTTTTGTTGAATTTCATTAAAATTATAATCGACATTTTGATACTTGCCCAAATAAAAATCATCTTCATAGACGGGGTAATTACTCGCAAAAATGATAGTTGCAACGCAAGCAAGTATAATGCCAAAAATAGACAATAAAATCCCGTATGGCCAAAAAGTTTTTTCCTTAAACAATTTTCCTCCTTTTTATTCTCCTTTGTGCATAATATAGCAAAGCAAAGCAAATAAAACCATAAATAAGAATGCGTAAGATATTGATAGTATCGCGATTTGTATTGCCTATGGAGCTTTCTAATTTTACATTAAAGTATTTTGCAATTCTTTCTGCAATATCCGCATAACCATTTAAAATAGCAGCATTATAAATATCTTGCCCCTTATGAGAGGTTAAAATAGGGATTATAGTTCCGGTACCGGGATAAGGGCTTAACACCGCTTCTCTGTCAAAAAATGCTAAAACTTCACTTGATCCTACTATATCCACTTTATGAGAATTTTGAGAAAGCACTAGTAAAGCATTAGGCTTAGCAAGTTCGCTTTGCTTAAGCAAAAGCTCATCCAAAGAAGTCTTAGCTCCAGCTGCCACAAAAAGATAAATTCCCGTCTTATCGTAAAGCTCATTGGCTATAGTATTTAATTCCTCCTCAACCTTTTGACTTAGAATGTTTTCATTAAAAATAACGGCTTCAAAGGCAAAAATTCGCAAAGGTAAAAATAAGAAAGCGGCGATAAAAACACCGCTTTTTAAAATTTTTCTCATCCTATGAAAAGGTGATTGTCGGTTAAGACCGACCAAGCTGTAACAACAGCAGTAATAATCAAACCAATGATAATCAAAGTTTCTACCGCTTTACTCATCGTGTTTCCTTTATAATGATATGGTCATTTGCTTTAGAGCCTATCATTTGGACATTTTGAGCGTCCTTTAAGATATAAGGCTTTTGCATCACATCTTGCTGGGCTTTAATACCAAACATTGTCAATACAGCTAAAATTGTAAGCAATATAACAGTAGTAACCAACATTCCACCAACTCCTAAAAACACACTTCTATTTGTATTTTCCATTACTCACCTCTTGAAAGAGAAATTACATACTCGCCAACCGCTTGTTTTTGAATATCGTTTAAAATATTAACACTAAATGAAGGCATCGCACCTATGTGCCCATTTTTACCACGATTTAACACATCTACAACAAAATCCGCAGAGCCGTATTTGGTTAAATTCGGCGCCATAACTTCACCGCCAATGATACCCGTGCCATCCTCTCCATGGCAAGTTGCACAAGTTGCAAACACTTCTTTACCGCGAGAGACTAAATTTTCATTCGCCGTCTTTTTAATCGCAGAAAGCTCCTTAGCCACATAAGCAGCCACAGCTTTAACATCGTCAGCACTTAAGCCAAGATCGCTAGCAGGTGCCATTTCTCCCATAGGATAGTTCATACCTTTAGAGCCTTTGTTTAAGAGCTCAACAAGACCTTCTTCAGAGCCCCAAATGCCTAAATTTTGAGCCTTGCCGTTGATTCCATCTCCTGTGATTCCATGACAAGCAGAACATTGCACTAAGAATAAATTCTCGCCCATTGCGACCTTATCCTCAGCAGAAAGGTTTTGGAATTTTTCTTGAAATTTTGTGTTGTGAACGGCAACTTCTTGATTATACTCGCCAATTTGTGAGTAAGAATTTAAAGGATATCCCATTAAGAAATACCAAATCGCCCAAACAATCAAAAGCAAGAACATCACAGCCCAGCCGAAAGGCACGGCGTTTTTATACTCTCCTATGCCATCCCAGCTGTGCTCACTCAACTCGGCTTCACCTTTTGTATCTTTCATTTTTTGAAACATTCTAGCCACAACTATAAGTGTGATTAAAATGATAAGAATAGCCCCAATCAAAGATAAGAGATTGACATTATCTTCTAAATTTAACCATTGCATTAAGCACTCCTTTTATTTTCTAAAATGCTATCATTTATATCATCTTCAAGGGCAAGATGGCCGTATTTTTCATAATTTCTCTCGCCTCTTTTTTCCCTTCTGTAAAGATGAAAATAATACGCATACAAAACTACTACCAAAAAAACCACGAGTGCAAAAAAGCCATAGCCTTGAAAAAGCTCCCACTCGTGTCTTTCAATCGCCGATAAATTAAGTGTAATTAAATTCTTAATCACGCCAAAAATCGTTTCCAAATTTTCCATCGTTTCACTTTAGACTATTAAGATAAGCAATTAAAGCAACAATTTCTCTAATCTCGCCTCTAGCAAAAGCATCTTTGATGTCTTGATTTTTCATTTGATCAATGATAATCTTAGCTTCAGCTTTAACCTCTTCGCTTGCTTCTTGCCAAGTGCCAAGCTTAGTTTGTCCCTCAACATCATAAGGAACATTGAAAACTTTTTTAACCGTAAGTGCTTCTGCATAAGCGGTTTCTATGTCGGCATTTTTGCTAAACATATGCTTGTATGCTGGCATAATAGAACCAGGAACCACAGAACTTGGTTCAAACATATGATTCTCGTGCCAATCCGTAGTTCTATAATTTCCTACGCGTGCTAAATCCGGTCCTGTTCTTTTTGAACCCCATAAGAAAGGTCTATCGTAAGCAAATTCACCGCTTTTTGAATACTCTCCATAACGATCGGTTTCGCTTTTAAAAGGTCTAATAAGCTGAGAATGACAAGCATTACAGCTTTCGTTCATATAAATTTTACGACCGGCAAGTTGTAAAACTGAATAAGGTTTTTTACCCTCAATTGGTCTTGCATTATCCGCAAAACTCGGTAAAACTTCAATAATTCCTGCATAAGCAATGACAACAAAAACAGCCACAGCAAAAAAGAATGGATTTTTTTCTAACCAACTAAACATTTTCTCTCCTTTTTATGCTGCCATAGGTGAGGCATTTTTTGGCTCTTTATCAAGCTCTCTGCCACAAGAAACGGATTTATAAATATTATAAGCAAACATAAGAAAACCTATAACATACAACAAACCACCAATAGCTCTAATCCAATAATAAGGAATAATCGCTACAACAGTATCGATGAAAGTATAAAGCAAATTACCATACTCATCTGTAGCTCTCCACATCATACCTTGAGTGATACCTGCTATCCACATTGAAGCAAAATAAAGCACTATACCTGTGGTTTGAATCCAAAATTGAGCTTCCATTAAAGATTTGCTATAAAGTTCTCTTTTGAAAATTCTAGGAGTCATATGATAAAGTGCAGCCATAGTCATAAAACCAACCCAGCCTAAAGTTCCATCGTGAACATGTCCTGGAATCCAGTCTGTAAAGTGTGCTAAAGCATTGACGGATTTGATTGAAAGTATAGGACCTTCTAAGGTTGAAAACATATAGAAAGTTGAAGCAAGAATCATAAATTTGATAAGAGGATTTTCTCTAAGTTGTATCCATTCGCCTTTCATTGTAAGCAAAATGTTAATCGCCGAACCCCAAGAAGGCAAGATTAAGACCACTGAAAAGACAGAACCCATAGTTTGCATCCAATCAGGAACGGTAGAATAAATAAGGTGGTGTCCACCAGCCCACAAATAAACAAACATCAAGCCCCAAAATGCAAATAAAGAAAGTTTATAAGAGAAAATCGCTTGTCCGCTTTCTTTTGGTAGGAAATAATAAATTTGAGCGATAATTCCAACGGTGAAAACGAAAGCAACGGCGTTGTGTCCATACCACCACTGAACCAAAGCGTCATTCGTTCCTGCATACATAGAAACAGAATGATACCAATTTCCCATACCTGCGATAAAATAAGTCGGAACAGCCATATTGTTGAAAAGATAAAGCATAGCAATACCTAAGAAAGTTGCAATATAATACCACACCGAAATATAAAGCGTTTTCTCGCGGCGAATTCCAATGAGTCCGAAAATACTTACTCCCCAAAGCACCCAAACCACGACTACAAGGATATCCAAAGGCCACTCAAGCTCTGCATATTCTTTTGAAGTGCTTACACCTGCGAATAAAGTCACAACGGCTATTATCATTAAAATCATATAAAGCACGAAGTGAAGCTTTCCTATGAACATCAAAAACCCAGACTCTGCCATACTCACCTTAAGGACGCGCTGACCTATATAATACCAAGTCGCCCAAATCCCTGAGAGCATAAAACCAAAGATCACACCTGAAGTGTGTAAAGGTCTAAGTCTTGAAAAAGTTGCATACTCGCCTGCTAAATAATTCAGATCCGGATATGCCATCTGAAAAGCTATAAGACTCCCTATAGCCATACCTACAATCCCAAACAATATGGCAGCAAACATAAAACATTTTGCAACCGTATAGTCGTAATTTAATACATTACCTGGGTGCATTGACCTTCCTCCTCAAATTTTTAGATGTTTGTATTATAACATATAACTTACTTAAAAATATATTATTTTAAAACATATATTTAAAATATATTTGTTTATTTTTAAATAATTGTCTTAATAATAAAAGAGTAATTTTATCCTTATTTTACCATAAAAATAGAAGTTTTGAGCTTTTTAAAAACAATACAAAATTTCAAACTAATAAAGGCATAAATATTTAATATTTATTAAATATTTATTAACTTTATAATTTTTTAAAATTTTTAACATAAACCAAGCTTTATATTAAAGCATATTTTAAAACCTCGCTAAAATCCTCTACGGCAACGATATTCATATTATTTCTAATTTCCTCAGGAATGTCTTTTAAATCCCTTTCGAAATTCTTTTTTGGGATTAAAGCGGTTTTAATGTCGGCTTTATAGGCTGCGATGAGTTTTTCTTTAAGCCCTCCTATAGGTAAAACCTTGCCGACTAAGTCAATCTCGCCCGTCATTGCCACATCGCTTCGCACAGGCTTTGCACTAAAAACGGACGCTAAAGCCGTGCTTATGGTAATTCCTGCACTTGGTCCGTCCTTTGGCGTCGCACCATCAGGAACATGAATGTGAAGATTGTATTGATCATACACATTGCTTTTACTATCTAAAAGCATTTTTTTAGGAATTTTAATCCTGCCCTCATCGATTAAAACCTTAATCACGCTAAAGGCTATTTTAGCCGATTCTTTCATCACATCGCCCAAACTTCCCGTCAAAGTAAGCTCTCCTTTGCCCTTGATTTTCACAGCTTCAATCTTAAGCACATCTCCGCCCACAGCAGTCCAAGCCAAGCCATTGACCTGCCCTATTTTATCCTCAAGGTCTCGTTTTTGAGTCTCATAGACTTTTTTATCCAAAAATTCGTCTAAATTTCTAGCTTCAATCACTACTTTTTTACAACCCTCAAGCAAGAGTTTTTTCGCACTTTTGCGACATAATTGAGCGATTTTCCTGCGTAAATTTCTAACCCCTGATTCTCTAGTATAATCGCTAATTACAAGCTCTAAAGTTTTATCATCAAGCTTAAATTCACTAGCTTTTAAGCCGTGTTTTTTAAGCTCACTTGAGATAAGGTATTTTTTAGCGATATGAAATTTCTCACTTGGTGTGTAAGAACTTAGCTCGATAAATTCCATTCTATCCCTTAAAGCACTTGGAATATTGCTAATATCATTTGCTGTAGCGATAAAAATCACCTTGCTTAAATCTAAATTAAAATTAAGATAATAATCCCTAAATTTCGAGTTTTGCTCCGGGTCTAAAATTTCTAAAAGAACAGCACTAGGATCCCCTCTAAAGCTACGGCTTAATTTGTCAATCTCATCCAAAACCATTACAGGATTTATCTGTTTAGCCTCGATAAGTCCTTGCGTTACGCGTCCGGGCATAGCTCCTATGTAAGTTCGTCTATGACCTCTAAGCTCATTGACATCTTCAAGTCCTCCTAAAGCTATGCGTATAAGCTCTCTTTTTAAAGCCTTAGCTACCGAATTTGCAAGAGAGGTTTTACCAACGCCCGGAGGTCCATAAAGACAAAGTATGACCTTTGCACCGTCTTTGTCTGCAATTTGTCTTTTTTCCAAAAGCTCCCTAACGGCAAAATACTCCTCTATCCTCGCCTTAGGCTTTTCTAAGGCGTAATGGTCTAAATTTAGCTGTTTGCTTACTTCTTTAATGTCAAGCTTTTTCTTAGAAATTTTTTCAAAAGGCACATCAAGGGCTGTTTCTATGTAGGTTTGTATCATTGAAGATTCTGAGCTGTCTTGATGGATTCTTTCGAATTTTTCAATCTGTTTTTTGACCTCCTTAAAGGCTTCTTCGTGCATAAAATTCTTTTTAAGTTCAAGCTTTTTGTAGTATTCTTTAATCTCATCTTCTCTTTGAGTATCGCTTCCAAGTTCTTTTTGAATTTGTCTTAATTGCTCCTTTAAAAAATACTCTTTATTAACCTTATCTATCCTTGAATGAACCCTATTTTTAATCTCCTTTTGTAGCCTGTTCGTCTCAATCTCATCGGCGATTAGGTCTATAAGCTTTGTGATTTTTTTCTCAAGATTATTTAAGATGAAAAATTCGTAAGCGTCTTTCTTTTTGATTTTTATAGTGTTTAAAATAAGATCGCAAATCCTCGAAGCGTCCATTCCCTCATCTATGGTTCTTAACAAATCCGGCGAAAAATAAGGGCTTATATTTGCTAAAACCCTTACATTTTCCCTTAAAACATTAAGCAAAGCGTCCTTTTTGCTTCCGCTTAAAGGCTTTTCTTTAATAGGTTCTATCCTTGCTTCTAAAGGTTTGTTTGAAATTTTCTCCACTATCCTGCCCTTAGTATAGCCTTGAAACAAAATTTTCACGCGTCCATCGGGCAAAGGCACTTTACGCATAATGCTTCCTATGACGCCACAATCATAAATTTCATCAAAACTGCGTCCGTTTTCAAATTTAGAAGGGGCGACAAAAAGCATAGACTCGTTTTTAACGGCAAGTTCTAAGGCTTTCATATTTTGCGAATCGCTAATGAAAATCGGCGTTATCATAAAAGGATACAAAAAAAGCTCATCCTCGACCAAAATAGGTAGTTTGCTAGGATATTCTATCAATTCTTCAACTTCCATAAGCTCTCCTTAAAATTTCTCAAATATACTTCTATACCAAGGAAGTTCGGGCTTGATAATGCTTTTTTCAAAAAATTCCGATTCTTGTATTTTTTGCTTGTAAATTTCATAGCTTTCCTCTCTGTTCGTTCTTTGATACAAATCTAAAATCGCACTATCAAGGTAAAATACAGCTAAATTAAATTTAGTCAACATAGTTTGCACCAAAGGTTCGTATTGAGTGTGAGGATAATCTTTTAAAAAAGTATCAATCTCGCTTTGACTTTTAAGCATTAAAGCTTGGTTGCGATTTGGCACGGCGAAGGCATTAAATTTAGCTTTTATCTTTAAATAGCGGATATAATCGACATTCCTTGAGTTTCCGAATTTTTTATTGTATTCATCAAGATAAAACTCTGCAAGTTCGTATTCCTCTTCGTCCATATGTGCTTGGGCTAGGATAATAAGCGTTGTTTCAAGCAAAGGATCGGCAATATGCTCACTCGCCATTCCGCCATAATGCGTATCCGCTTTTTCTAAATCCCTATCTTGCAAATCTTTTATGATTTGTTTATACCACTGTGCTGCATTGAGATTGTAAAGCTCCTCAGAATCCTTAGCACTGCACGCAGCCAAAACAAATCCCACAAAAAACGCTAAAAAAATGTTCTTTTTCATTAAGATAACCTTAGAATTTAAAATAAACTTGAATTTTAACTTTGTTTAAATTATTTTTCGATTAATTTTAATAAATTTTTATAAACAAAATAAAATTTTCTACAAATATTGAATTTTATTTTAACCTTATTGTGCTATAATACCACACCCAAACATTTCATAAGGAGTAAAAATGAGCAAAGAGAACATAGCTCTAACAGTTAAATGTCCTATATTGGGCTTTGAAGAAACCAAAAATATGGAATTTTCGGTTATAGATGAAGTTTTTTTAAGGCTTAAAAGTCTTGACGGAAAGGATTTCTCTTTTGTTCTTATCAATCCTTTTTTGATTAGACCTGATTACGATTTTGATATACCTACTTACTATCAAGAATTGCTTGGACTTACACCGAACTCGAATTATGTGGTTTATAATATAGTTGCACTTGATGAAACTATAGAGGAATCAACTGTAAATTTCTTAGCACCTATCATCATCAACAAGGATAATAATTCTATGGTTCAAGTCATTTTAGATACAGTGAATTATCCAGATTTTTTTCAAGCGGATAAAATTTCTAAATATATGAAAAAAGATAATTCAGATAAACAGTAATGCCGGAAGTCTATATACTTGCAAATGGAGCAATGGCAAGTGCTTTAGCTTATGGTTTACGTGAAACTTACGAGGTTTTCATCGTAGGGCGCAATGAAGCAAAGCTTGAAATTCTTAAAGAGCAAGGCTTTAAAACCTTGCTTTATAAGGATTTTAACCTAGAAAATAAAATAGTCTTTTTAGCTTTCAAGCCCTACGCACTTAAAAGCGTGGCAGAGCTTATAAAAGGCGAGGCTAGAATTTTAATCTCTGCTTTAGCGAATGTGGATTTTGAAGAATTAGAATGCATAAAAGCTCAAAATACCATAAGGATTATGCCTAATATCGCTGCAAAATACAAGGCTTCAATCACGCCTTATGTGCTTAAAAACTCGCAGTTTAAAGACGAAATTCAAACCCTGCTTGAAAGCTTTGGCAAGGCTTACGAGCTGAGCAACTCTTCGCAAATGAGTGCGGCTATGGCACTAAGCGGTTGTGCACCTGCTTTTTTGGCTTTAGTTGCACAAAGCATAGTCGAGGGCGGAGTTTATAAAGGCTTGGATAAGGATTTAAGTTTAAATTTAACTCAAGGACTTTTTGAAAGTTTTAACGCCCTTTTTAAGCACGAGCACCCTGCTTTGATTAAGGAAAATATCTGCTCTCCTGCAGGTGTAACGATAAAAGGCGTTAAAGCATTAGAAGAAAGAGCCGTTCGTGCAGCTTTTATAGAGGCGATAAATCAAAGCTCTCAATGAAAAAAGCCTTTTCTCTTGTAGAAATAATTTTTTCCATAGTGATTTTAGCTGTGGTATTTTCAAGCTTTGCTTTGTATTATAAGCAAATTTATAAAAATTACGAACCTTTAAAATTACTTGAAAAGCTTTATGCTTTAGAAAATAAGCTTTATGAAAATCCAAAATTTAAAAACTACGAGCTTAGAATTTCAGGCTTAAATTCTCTAAAAGTAGGCGAGGAAATTGCAAGTAGTGATTTTTTCGAGCTTAGGAATTTAAGAATTTTAGACCAAAATTACAGCGTTTATTTTCAATGAAAAAAGCATTTACTCTGCTAGAACTCACCATTTCTTGCGTGATTTTTGCTTCCTTGCTCGTGCTTGTTAGCAAGAGTTTAAAAGAAAGTTACAGGCTTAATTTTAAAGCCTTAGAAAACGCCCAAGTGCTTTTAGAGCTAAATTCCGCCCTTTTGCAAACTCAAAATTTACTCTCAAAATGCCTGCAAATTCAAAGCTCACAAGGTTATGTAAGTTGCTTTTTAAGAGATGATGAAAATATTTTGGATTTAAACGATAAAAACGAGGCTTATTTGCTAAATTCTACTCTTATTTTAGAAAACAACACCAGCCTTTACGCGCCAAAAAGCCATTTTTTAGAGCTTTTGCAAAGGCGAAAAATCTTGTTTAAAGACGAGGAAAAAAGGCTTTTCGTTTGGACTAAAGACGGGCTTAAAACCTTGCAAATTCTAAGCGATGAAAGGGTGAATGCTGATTTTAGTGGCGTTTTCTTGCCCTTAAAAGCAAGGCTTGATTTGCGTTTAAAAGATTCAAAACTTCTTTACGATCTTAAACCTAAATTTCAAAACGACGCCCTTAAGCAAAGCGGAGTTTTAGCCCAAGATATAAGCATTTTTGAGCTGCAAAAAAGAAGTGGCGTGTTTTTCTTAAAACTTTGTATGCAAAAGGAAAACGCAAACCATTGCCTGCAAAAAAGGCTCAATCCGTGAAAAAGGCTTATGTCTTGCTAGGCGTCCTTTTTTTGGTGTTTTTAATCGCCTTTTATTTGCAACTTAATTTCAATATTTCAAGCTATGCTTCAAGGACGCTTAAGGACACAAGGCTTTATTTACAAGCTAAAATTCTCGCCCAAAATGCTAAAGAGCTTGCAAAATATTTCTTATACGAGGCGAAAAAACAAAATAAAGAATGTCTAAATTCCATAAGTTTTAACTATCCAAGCACAAGAGATAGCGTAAATATAGCTTATTTTTATCCCGTTGCAAGTTGTGAAAATTTCAAACTCACGCAGATAAATAAGGACGCAAATCTTTCAAAAGACGGAGTAATACTCGTAAATATCAGCATTTCTTTAAACGCCCAAAAAGGCGTAAATGATGAAATTTTCATCAACGAAAAAGCCTTTATATATCCAAAACAAGAATTTTACGAACCTTAAAATGGTCTTTAAGGCTTAAATTTCAAACTTAAAAGGGCTAAATTTCATTTTGCTTTTAATAAAAAATATTTTACGAGTTTTTTAGCACTAAAGCTTTTTAAGATTTTAAAAATGATTTAAAAATTTTTAAATAGTTTGCAAATTATTAAGAATACAAAAAAAGCAAATTTAAAAATTAAAATTTCAAAAAGCTTAAGACACTTCGTTTTAAGCAAAATTCCTTTAAAAAGGCTTAAAATATTTTTTAAAGAAAACCTTTTTTTTAAGGCTTAAAAATAAAAACAATGGAGTGTTTTTTTTAAACAAAGCTTGAATTTCAAAGCCGAACCTAATTTTAAATCTCAAAACTCGTTTTAAATTTAAGTTTTTTAATCTTTTTAAATTCAAAATATTAAGCTTAACTTAATATTTAACTAAAAAGCTTACTCAAATTTAAATCAAAGCTTAAGCCTTAAAAAGTCCTAAATCTTTAAAATTTCAGACTTTCAAGGCTTATTTAAATTTAAAACTTTAAAAGGGCTAAATTCCCAAACTTAGCAAATTTCAAACTTAAAAGTCCGTGCTTGAAAACTTTTCTAAAAAGCCATTTAAATCCCATCAAAAGGATTATTCACTACATTTTTTCTATCGACTATGTAAGGGATAAGTGCTACATGCCTTGCTCTTTTTATCGCAACTTCAACCATTTCTTGGTATTTTTTGCTAGTTCCTGTTAAGCGGCGCGGCATAATCTTGAACCTCTCAGAAAGGGCGTTCTTAAGCATAGCCACATCTTTATAATCAATAAATTCAACCTTTGCTTCGGTGTATTTGCAATATTTGCGTGAGTATTTTCTTTTTTCTGCCATAATTTATCCTTTTTAAAATGGTAAATCGCCGTCATCGCCCTCATAGGCATCGACATCGATTTCTCTTTCTTTTTCTTGATTTTGGTTTCTTTGCGGACTTTGCGTCTTGTTTTTAGTATGCTGTGCTCCGTAAGGATCGAAACTTTGCGAATGATTTTGTGAAGAATAATCTTGCGAATTCGGGTTTGAACCTAGCATTTCCATATTTTCAACTTGAACGCTGTGTTTGCTGCGGTTTTGTCCGTTTTGATCCGTCCATTGCTCAAGCCTTAAACGACCCTCAATAAGCACCTTGCTACCTTTTGATAGGTATTGATTGGCTATTTCAGCTGTTCTGCCATAAAATACTATATCGATAAAGCAAGTTTCTTCTCTTTTCTCGCCGTTAGTGCTAAATTTCCTCGTAACCGCGATAGCACTGCTACCGATAGCACTGCCACTTTGTGCGTAACGCAATTCTATATCTCTAGTAAGATTTCCTACCAAAACGACTTTGTTAAACATTGTTTCCTCATTCAGCAGATTCTAAAGGCTTGATTTCTTTCTTAAACTGTTTAATGCCACGACTAAGCTTTTCCCAAGCCACAACTTCTTTCCTACTCTCGTATTTAACAATCAAAAAGCGAATCACCTCTTCAGTAATCCTAAGCACCCTTTCAAGCTCTGCAATCAAACTCGTAGGCGCTTTAAAATATATCACAAAATAAGTACCTCTCTCGTATTTTTTAATCTTGTAAGCAAGCTTTCTCGTTCCCATAGGAACTACGGTTTCAAGCTCTGCACCGTTTTTAGTCAAAAGCCCTTTAACGAATTCTAAACTCGCATTCACTTCCTCTTCGGTAAGCGTAGGTCTTAAGATAAATAAAACCTCATAATGTTTCATAAATTCTCCTTGTGGATATTAAGCCCATTTTCACAGGCAAGGAATTTTGCGTAAAGCAAGTTGAGATTATACTAAATTTTTTCTTAGCCTTGTTTTAAAATTCATAAAGTTTTGAGCGAATTTCATATAGTGCTAAAAAACCTTACTCAAATTCTACAGATTGATAATCTTACTAAATTTAAAAGCAAAATTCTTTAAAAAATCTTTAATTTTTATGAACTTATATTGTTAAAAAACTAAAACTCTTTCAATAAACAATATTAAATAAAAAATTAAATTTTTCAATCAACTTTGCAAAAACTCCAAAGCCATTAACGCATCGCCCTGCATTAAAATGCTTAAATTTTCATCGTCAAAGCAAAAAGTTGGGCTGTGATGTAAGGTTGGATTTTTAAGGTCTTTTGAAATTCCTACAAAAACATAAGCCCCGCACCTTTCTTTGGTTAAAAAAGCAAAATCCTCAGCTCCCATATCAGGCTTTGCGGTGCAAATGATATTTTCCTCGCCTAAAATCTTAGCAAAAGCCTTTCTTGCGATACTTGCAGCGTTTTCATCATTAAGAAGAGGAGGATATTCTCTTTTATAATCAAGCTTAAAATCGCCGCTAAATTCCAAAGCCACCGCCTTTGCGATATTTTCTATACTGCTTTGCAAAAGCCTTTGATTCTCATCGCTTAAAAAACGAGCCGTTCCCTTTAAAAAGGCACTTTGCGGGATTACATTATAAGTTGTTCCCGCATTTATCTTGCCTATGGTAATAACTCCTGCATCCACAGGTTTTAGCTTCCTTGAAATGACACATTGAACATCGCTTATAAATTTAGCCGCCATAATTATAGGGTCTATGGTCGTGTGCGGGTGTGCTCCGTGTCCGCCTCTGCCGATAAATTCAAGATCAAACACATCAACTCCGGCCATCATCTCTCCACTAACAATTTGAGCCGTGTTTTCAAGCAAAGGTCCCCAAAGATGACAACCAAAAACCGCATCGACGCGTGGATTTTCCAAAATTCCAGCCTCTATCATAGGCTTAGCCCCGCCGCTTCCCTCCTCAGCAGGTTGAAACATAAGCT
This sequence comes from uncultured Campylobacter sp., assembly GCA_964637895.1. Lineage (GTDB taxonomy): Bacteria > Campylobacterota > Campylobacteria > Campylobacterales > Campylobacteraceae > Campylobacter_D. Next base: position 18,981 of record CAZWYE010000006.1, read on the forward strand.
TAATCGTTCCTTTAAATTTATCCTTAAGTTCGTTTAAGATAAGTGCCGCACCAAGCAAAGCCGCGCTGTGCCCGTCGTGTCCGCAAGCGTGCATTTTACCCTTAATTTTCGAAGCGTAGCTAAGTCCGGTTTGCTCTTGAACTGCCAAAGCGTCCATATCTGCCCTTAAAAGCACACATTTGCCCTCATCTTTGCCTTTTATGGTGGCGAGAATTCCTGTTTTTGCGATATTTTTTTTATGAGAGATTTTATACTCATCTAAAATTGTGCTTATAAGTCTTGCAGTGTTTTGCTCCTCAAATTCAAGTTCAGGGTGCATATGAATTTGATGCCTTAACTCCACTACTTTTGCATAATACTTATCCGCTAGGCTTTTGACAAGTTCTATCATCGCTTAAATTTAGTCCTTTTTGTCTTTGTCGTCTTTGTCATTGTGATGCTTGTGTTTTTTTACCTTGTCTATTTTTTTCATCATTCCTTGTTCTTCCTCGACAATGTCCATTTTTCTTTCAATGCGATCTTCCATGCTTAGAATTTCCTCCTCGCCGCTTCTTAATATGCTTTTGTCGATTTTGCTAAATTCTCCCTCTCTTTTGTTAGGGTAATCAAATTTTGAAAGTATATGACGCATTAAATTCAGCCTCGCCTTTTTTTTGTTATCGGACTTTATCACAGCCCAAGGAGCGTCAGCAGTGTTTGAAGCTAACAGCATTGAGTATTTTGCGATAGTGTATTTATCCCACAGCTTTTGAGATTCTTGATCCACTGATGAAAGTTTGTGCTGTTTTAAAGGATCAGTCAGCCTTCTTTCAAATCTTTTTTGCTGTTCTTTTTTTGACACAGAAAAATAGAATTTAAAAAAGATAATCCCGCTTTCGACTATGGTGCTTTCAAAAAATGGCACCTCTTTTAGAAAGGCTCTGTGCTGTTTTGGCGTGCAAAATCCCATAACAGGCTCAACCCCGGCTCTGTTATACCAAGATCTATCGAAAATCACTATTTCACCAGCTGATGGCAAATGTGCCACATAGCGTTGAAAATACCACTGAGTTTTCTCGACATCGCTTGGTTTTTCAAGGGCTACAACGCGACAACCTCTAGGATTTAAGTGCTCGATAAGTCTTTTAATCGAACCTCCCTTGCCTGAAGCGTCGCGTCCCTCGACTATAATCAAAACCCTTTTTCCCGTGTCTTTAATGTGATTTTGCAGTTTTAAAAGCTCGATTTGCAACTCTCTTAAGTCTTTTCTATACTTTAATGTGCTTTTTTTCATCTTTACGCTAACATATTTTTCGCCTTTTTTCTTTGTATCCTCTTCTTCTTTTTGGTCGGGCTCTTCGTTTAGGGACCTTATTTTTTCGGCAACGCGCTTCATATCCTCGCGGATACTTTCTTTTTGAGAATCTTGAGTAATGCCCTGGGAAATGTTTTTCTCAACCTCTGCGTTTAAATTTTCTTCTTGCATTTTGCACCCTTTCTAAAATGAAATTGAAATTATAAATTTACCATAATAAACTATAATTAAATATAAAAATTTTAAAAAATTTCTTTAAGGCTGATTTAAATGCGCTTTCTTTGTTTGCTTTTACTTTTTATCACTTTAAATTTTGCTAAAATTCTAAGCCTAAGCGAAGCCTTTAAACTAGAGACTTTCAGCGATGAAAAGGCTGTGGTTTTAAAGCTAAAGATTGCAGATGGAATTTATGCGTATGATGATAAAATCAAGCTTTTTTTTAACAATGAAGATTTAACCGCTCAAAGTCATCAACAAAAACCTGTTTTAAGAGGAAATGAAAAGGTTCATTACGGAGATTTAAGCTTAATTTTACCTTACGAGCTCATAGAAAAATATACGCAAAAAAAAGAAAATTTGCTTGAATTTTCTTATCAAGGTTGTTCTAATGAGGGATTTTGCTACCAGCCTCAAAAACTTAGTTTTAGTCTTGAAAAAAAAAATGAAAACTTCGTACTTAAGCAAAAAAATTCACTTAAAAACTCCGCAAATTCCAAGGAAAACCTCATCGCAAATTTTTTAGCTAAAGAAAATTTAGCCCTCATTTTGCTAAGTTTTTTTGGCTATGGTTTGCTACTCTCGCTCACGCCTTGTTCTTTACCTATGATTCCCATTTTATCCTCACTCATACTTGCAAAAGGCAGAGGTAAAAATTCCAAAACACGCAACCTCTTCCTCTCTTTAGTCTATGTGTTTTTTATGTCCTTAGCTTACGCACTTGCTGGTGTGCTTGCAAGTTATTTAGGAGTGAGCGTTCAAGGGGCTTTACAAAAAACTTGGGTCATAGTGCTTTTTGCCCTGCTTTTCGTGTTTTTCGCTCTGGCTATGTTTGGCTTTGTAAATTTCGAGCTTCCTTTGAAATTTCAAAATTTCATCTCCAAACAAAACGGCAAAACAAAAGGCGTTTTAAGCATAGCTCTTATGGGCTTTCTCTCTGCTCTCATCGTAGGACCTTGCGTGGCGGCTCCTTTGGCTGGGGCTTTGCTTTATATAGCCAATTCAAAAGATATTTTACTCGGTGGCGTAGCACTTTTTGTAATGAGCTTTGCAATGGGAATTCCCCTGCTCCTCGTAGGTTTTGGCATAGGTTTTTTAAAGCCGGGCGCTTGGATGCAAAAGGTGAAAATTTTCTTTGGTTTTGTAATGCTAGCTATGGCACTTTGGATACTCTCACGCATTTTAGAAGCAAGGATAATCCTCTGTCTTTACGGCGTTCTTGGCGTGTTTTTTTGCGTTTTTATGGGAATTTTTGAAAATGCCTTAAATACTTTAGAAAAGCTTAAAAAAGCCTTGCTGATTTTGATTTTAGCTTGTTCGCTTTATGTGTTTTTGTGCGGAATTTTTAACGCAAAAGAGCCTTTAAATCCTTTAAGCACTCAAAGTCAAGAAAATTTAACTTTCACAAAGCTTTCAAATTTAAAAGAAATTCAAGCACAAATCGCACAAAACGAAAAAATAATGCTTAAATTTGACGCAACTTGGTGCGAAAACTGCAAACTTTTAGAGCAAACCACTTTTAAAGACCAAAGAGTACAGGAGCTTTTTAAGAGCTACAAACTCGTAAAAATCGACATTAGCGAGGTGAATGAAGAAGAAACAAAAATAATGAAAAATTTCAAAGTCTTCGCTCCACCCGTCTTGATATTTTTCGAAAAAGGCGAGGAGAAAGCCAAAATAACGGGCTTCGTAGGGGCTGAAGAGTTTTTAAGACAAGCAGTTTTTTAAAAATTAAAAATATTTATCTTAAACCAAATACACCTTGCTTTTTGCTTCGTATTTTTTGATCTCATCTTGGTGTTTTAGGGTAAGGTCTATCTTATCAAGCCCGTTTAAAAGGCAGTTTTTATGAAAATCATCAATCTTAAAAGAAAATTCCCTACCAAAGGATAAAACCTTATTGTCTTTAAGCGAAATTTCTATGCTTTTATCCGTATTTTCGTTAAGTTTTTCTAAGAGCCACTCAACCTCTTCTTCTTTTAAAACCACGACGAGTAAGCCATTTCCTAAGGCGTTGTTTTTGAAAATATCTGCAAAAGAAGGAGCTATCACAGCCTTAATGCCAAAATCTATTAAAGCCCAAGGAGCGTGCTCTCTTGATGAGCCACAACCAAAATTATCCCTTGCAACCAAAATCGAAGCTCCTTTAAAAGCGTCTTGATTGAGCTTAAAACTAGGATTTAAAACGCTTTCTTTATCGTCTAAATAACGCAAATCGTGGAACAAATGCTTACCAAAACCCTGCTTTGAGACCGAAAGCAAAAACTGCTTAGGTATAATCTGGTCTGTGTCTATGTTTACGTATTCTAAAGGACAAGCTACGCCTTTGTGCGTTATGAATTTTTCCATTTAAGCTCCTAAATATTTTCTAAGGTCGCAAATTCTACCCTCAATCGCCGCTGCTGCTGCAGAAGCTGGAGACATCAAATGCGTGATAGAACCCTTACCTTGCCTACCGATAAAATTGCGATTTGATGTTGAAGCCACCCTTTGTCCTACTCCTGCTTTATCATCATTCATAGCAAGACACATAGAACAACCCGGAAGCCGCCACTCAAAACCAGCTTCGATAAAAATCTTATCCAAACCCTCTTTTTGAGCCTGTTCTCTAACCCACATAGAACCCGGAACCGCCAAGGCTTTAATGTGCTCATTTATCTTTCTGCCTTTTAAAATTTCAGCTGCAACTCTAAAATCCTCAAGTCGTCCATTCGTGCAAGAACCTATGAAAACTATGTCAATATCCACGCCCTCAAGGCTTTGCCCCTCTTTAAGCTTCACATAAGCTAAAGCGTCTTTCAAGGACTTTTTATCCACTTCGTTATCAAAATCATCCGCCTTTGGAATACTCTCATCAATTCCTATCGTTTGTGCAGGATTAGTACCATAAGTGATTTGAGGCTTAATTTTACTTGCGTCAAGCTCTATAACTTTGTCAAATTCAGCATCCTCATCGCTTTTTAACTCCTGCCAAAGTTTCACCTGCTTTTCAAATTCCTCGCCTTTTGGAGCAAATTCTTTGTTTTTAAGGTACTCAAAAGTTACCTCATCGGGTGCTATCATACCTACTTTTGCACCAAGTTCTATGCTCATATTTGAAAGCGTCATTCTTGCTTCCATAGATAAAGCCCGAATAGCCTCACCGCAAAATTCTATACAATATCCCGTTCCTCCGCCCGTGCCAAGCTTTTTTATGATATAAAGTATCAAATCTTTTGCATAAACTCCTTTTTGAAGCTTGTTCTTGCACTCGATTCTCATAGTTTTAAGCTTAGCTTGTTTAAGGGTTTGCGTTGCCATTACGTGTTCAACTTCAGAAGTTCCTATACCAAAGGCTAAAGCTCCAAAAGCTCCGTGCGTTGCCGTGTGCGAATCACCGCAAACTAAGGTAGTTCCCGGCAGGGTCCAGCCAAGTTGCGGTCCTATGATATGGACTATGCCTTGATTTTTATCCCCTAAGCCAAAGAGCTTCACGCCGAATTCTTTGGTGTTTTGTATTAGTGTTGTGATTTGTTCTTTTGCCATCGCAGAACAGGCTTCTAAATTCGAGCTTTGCGTGGAGACATCGTGGTCTATGGTAGCTAAGGTAAGGTCTGCTCTTGCCATTTTGCGTCCGCTAAGTTTAAGCCCGCTAAAGGCTTGAGGGCTGGTAACTTCGTGTATGAGGTGTCTGTCTATGTAAAGGGTTGGAATTTCGTTTGGTGCCTGAAAAACAATATGACTTTCATAAACCTTTTCGTATAAAGTTTTACCCATTATCTTGCTCCAAAATTTTTAAAATAGCATTTCCCATTTCATCGGTGCTTAAATAAGAATTTGCGTTTAAATCTTTAGTGAAATTTCCTTGCTCTAAAGCCTTGCAAACTGCGTTTTCAATCGCATCGGCTGCCTTGTTTTCACTAAGTGAATACCTAAGCATTAAAGCTCCGCTTAGAATTTGTGCTATAGGATTTGCTATATTTAAATGTGCAATGTCCGGTGCTGAACCGCCTGCTGGTTCGTAAAGTCCGAATTTCTTATCGTTTAAACTAGCTGATGAAAGCATACCCATAGAACCTGTAATAATAGCCATTTCATCAGAAAGTATATCGCCAAAGAGGTTTGAGCAAAGCATTACATCAAATTGAGAAGGATCTTTTACAAGTTGCATTGCAGCATTATCCACATACATATGACTAAGGCTAACTTCTTTATAATCCTTTGCCACCTCATCGACCATTCTCCTCCATAAAATCGAGCTTTGAAGCACATTTGCCTTATCTATTGAAACGAGCTTTTTCTTTCTAAGTTTAGCACTTTCAAAAGCAACGCGCGCGATTCTTTTAATCTCGTTTTCCTTATAAAGCTCGGTATCAAAGGCGTAAAATTCACCATTTTCTTCCTCAATGCCTCTTGGCTTACCAAAATAAATTCCACCCGTTAGCTCTCTAACGCACAAAATATCCATTCCCTTAGAAATAATACTATCTTTTAAAGGCGATAAATGCGAAAGTCCTGGATAAATTCTAGCCGGGCGAAAATTTGCAAATAAATTAAAATGCTTTCTTAAAGGAAGCAAAGAAGCTCTTTCTGGTCTTTGTTCTATGGGTAAATTATCCCACTTAGGACCGCCAACCGAACCGAATAAAATAGCATCCGAAGCCTCGCAAAGCTTCAAAGTCTCATCGCTTAAAGCCACGCCATAAGCATCGATAGACGCCCCGCCTATTTTTGCTTCGCTAAATTCCAGCTCGAATTTGTATTTTTTAGCAACAAAACGCAAAATTTTAAGTGCTTCTTTCATCACCAAAGGTCCTATGCCATCTCCTGCTAAAACGGCTATTTTATAGCTATTCACCCTGCGTTCCTTTTTGTATCTTCTACAAGCAAATACCTATGAATAGCATTAAAAACGCTAACAAAAGCTTCTGCTGAAGCCTCGATAACATCGGTAGATAAGCCTTTTCCGTGAAATTTCCTGCCTTTAAATTCCACATCAACATCAACCTGCCCTTGTGCATCAACGCCCGAACCTTTAGCACTAATATTGTAATTTTTAAGTGTGCATTCAATGCCTGTAAGCCTTGTTATGCAGTTAAATACCGCTTCAACTGGTCCGTTTCCTGTGCTTGATTCGGTTTTAAGCTCTCCATCAATGTTCATTCTCACAGAAGCCGTAGGAATTACGCCTTTTGCACCGCTTATGACATTTAAATTTTCAAGCACAAATCCCTCTTGTTCTTCTTTATCTTGGCTTAAAAACATCAAAGCTTCTAAATCATAGTCATACACCTGACCTTTTTTATCCGCAAGTTTTAAAAACCTCGCATACACATCGTCAAGGTCGTAAGTGTTTGAAGCATAGCCTAGATTATCAAGGCAGATTTTAATCATATGGCGTCCGCTTCTTGCAGTCATTAGCATTCTATTGTCGTTAATGCCTATACTTTGCGGAGTCATAATCTCGTAAGTCTCCCTATTTTTAAGCACTCCATCTTGATGAATTCCTGAGCTGTGAGAAAAAGCATTGCTTCCTACTATGGCTTTGTGAGACGGCACGGGCTCGTTGCAAATAGCTGCAACAAGCTTTGAAGTTTTAGCTATATTTTCGTGTTTTATGTCCGTATAAAGTCCGCCTAAATACTTTTCTCTTGCTTTAATCGCCATAACAACCTCTTCGAGTGCACAGTTTCCAGCCCTCTCACCAAGCCCGTTCATCACGCACTCAACCTGTCTTGCACCTTGCATTATAGCGCTTAAGCTATTTCCCGTTGCCACACCTAAGTCGTTATGACAATGCACTGAAATAACAGCTTTATCGATATTTGGCACACGGTTGAATAAATTTTTAATAATATCCGCAAATTCATAAGGCAAGGTATAGCCTACTGTATCTGGGATGTTGATAGTTCTAGCTCCTGATTCTATGGCAAGTTCTACGATTTTACAAAGATTATCAAGTGGCGTCCGTCCTGCATCTTCGCAAGAAAATTCCACATCATCGGTGTAGTTTCTCGCCCTTTTTATGCCCTTTTGAGCCATATTTAAAACTTCATTAAAATCTTTTTTCAATTTATCTTTAATATGTAAAGTTGAAGTTGCTACAAAGGTGTGAATTCTAAAACGTGCCGCAACTTTTAAAGCCTCATAACACGCATCAATGTCCTTATCTACCACGCGACTTAGTGCACAAACTATGGAATTTTTAACATTTTTAGCTATGCTTTGAACGGAATTAAAATCTCCGGGCGAAGATACTGGAAATCCCGCTTCTATCACATCAACACCTAAATTTTCAAGAGCAAGAGCGATTTGTAGCTTTTGATTAAGGCTTAAAGACTGCTGCAGCGCTTGTTCGCCGTCCCTTAAGGTAGAATCAAAAATTAAAATTTTTTTATCTTTCATTTACGCTCCTTTTTGCTTAAAAATTTTGAATTTAATCTTTGATTTTATTAATAACAAGCTAAATTTTTACTAAAATTTCAAAAGAAATCAAACTTTTTAAAAGACTTTGGGTAAATTTTGCATTGAAATTTCAAAAGAAAATTTAAGTTTTTGCGTCCAAAACTTTGCAAAATAATAAACAAAAGCTAAGCTTTTATAAGCTAGAATTTTGCTTTGTTTAAATTCTTTTTTAACCATAAATTTAGCACGAAAAAAGGATTTAAAATTTACTAAAAAGGCTTAAATGTTTATAGATAATGTGGAAATTCTTTTAGCTTCTGGCAATGGCGGTGCTGGTGCTGTAAGCTTTCGGCGTGAAAAATTTGTTCCTCTTGGAGGACCTGACGGAGGAGATGGCGGACGCGGCGGGAGCGTGTATTTTTTATGCGATAACAACACGCACACGCTTTCACATTTTAAAGGCAGGAAAGAATTTCGCGCTAAAGACGGAGGAAACGGGCTTGGACGCAATAAAAACGGCAAAAAGGGCGAGGATTTAGAACTCATAGTTCCGCAAGGAACGCAGGTTTTTGACGCACAGACCAAGGAGCTTCTTTTGGATTTGACCGCACTTGGCGAGAAAAAGCTTTTTTTAAAAGGTGGCAAAGGAGGACTTGGTAACGCTCATTTTAAAAACGCAAGTAATCAAAGACCAAACTACGCTCAAAGCGGTATAAAAGGCGAGGAAAAGCGCGTTCGTTTAGAGCTTAAACTCATTGCCGATGTAGGACTTGTGGGCTTTCCAAATGTTGGAAAATCAACTTTAATTTCGGTCATCTCAAATGCAAAACCAGAGGTTGCAAACTATGAATTTACCACGCTTACGCCTAAACTTGGGCTTGTTGATGCAAGTGAGTTTGAAAGCTTTGTAATGGCTGATATTCCGGGTATTATTGAGGGGGCAAGTTGTGGCAAGGGCTTAGGACTTGCGTTTTTAAGGCATATCGAGCGGACGAATTTTTTACTTTTTATGCTAGATCCATTAAGAGAACAAAGCTTAAAAGAGCAGTTTATAACGCTAAAAAAGGAACTTGAGAGCTTTTCAAAGGCTTTAAGTTTAAGGAATTTTGGCATAGTGATTTCAAAGATCGATACTATAAGCAAATTTGAAGAAAAAATTTCAAAGAATTTTAAAGAACTTGAGCTTTATCTTGCTAGTTTAAACAATCCCCAACGCTTTTTAATGCACATTTCAAGCCTTGAAAAGGTAGGCTTAAAAGAGCTAAAATTTAAGCTTTTAGAGCAAGTTAAAAAGGGCTAGAAATGTTGCTTACTACGCTTTATATCGTAGGGATTTCAGCCGAAGCTATGACCGGAGCATTAGCTGCTGGTAGGTATAAAATGGATCTTTTTGGCGTGATTTTCATAGCTCTTGTAACGGCTATTGGGGGTGGGAGCATTAGAGATATGCTTTTAGGACACTATCCTTTAACTTGGGTGAAAACGCCTGAATATGTGATTTTGGTGTGTTTTTGTGCCCTAATCGCAACGAAAATTCCGCAAATGGTAAGCAAACTTGAAAGCCTTTTTTTAAGGCTTGATGCGGTTGGACTTGTCGTTTTTAGCATACTTGGGGCACAAATCGCTTTTGAGGAAAATTACGGCTTCATAATAGCCATAGTCGCAGCCGTGATTACGGGCGTTTCTGGCGGAATTTTAAGAGATGTTTTGTGTATGCGAATTCCTTTGGTGTTTCAAAAAGAAATTTACGCAGGAATTGCTATAATCTCGGGTGGGCTTTATTATGCTTTAATATTTTGGTGTAAGCTTGATGCCTTGCTTTGCACACTTATAACGCTTTTTATAGGCGTTGGGGCAAGACTTTTAGCGATAAAATACCGCTGGTCTTTGCCTGTATTTTCTTATGAGGATTGAAAATGGGCTTTCAAAAATTGCTTTTGTGCTTGGTATTTGGGCTTTTTTAAGTGCTTGTGAACAGACAAAATCGCTTGAGTATTACGAACAATACCCCGAAGAAGCAAGGGAAAATCGCTAAAATAGATTGCCTCTGCACTCTATCAAAATTGCATAAATGCCTATAGCTTTCCCAAAAATAATAAGGATTGCCGAATGAAAACTCTAAAAGATTTAACTATTTTTAGAGAGCTCAAATAACGAAAGAGTATTGTTTTTTCTACTTTGTAATGGTAGCATTAAAAACTAAGATTAATGTCTAATAAAACATTCTATAATTATTTGGTCAAATCCTAATTAAGATAATCTTATAGTAAGTTTTTAAAAATATCAGTTAAGTCTTTTTTGCAAGGTAAGCTTGGTAAATACAAGATATTTAACAATGATTGAAATATTTTTAAAGTTTAATTTGATTTTTTGCCTTGAATGATTCCTTGTAAAACCTAATAAAAACAGTTATCTTTATATAAAAGGCTTTTTTATAAATAATCTTTCTTAATTGTTAAAAATTAAATAAAATAAAAACCAAAACAATAACTATAAAAACTTTAAAACCCTAACCAGGCTTAAGCTTGGTTAGGGTTAAACGAGTTGTTTAAGCTTTTTTTACGCTTAAACTCACACAAAAGCAGATTATAGCTTGTGATTAGAACTTATAAAGCGCTTGAAGTCTAACACTGTTTTTATGTTCGTCGTTACTATTATCGTTCTTAGAATTAAGCTTTAGGTAAGAATACCAAGCTTGGAAGTTAAGTTTTGGAGAGTATTTGTAATCCACTCTAGCAACAGTTTCTATTTTTTCTCCGCCACCTGATACTAAGTCTTTAGCCGGAACACTATCACCAACTTTTGTTCCACCATAAACCACATCAAGACCTAAGCGAAGAACTTCATTAAAAGTATATCCTGCTTTTACGAAACCGAAGATATTCTGACCTATATCACCAGTGAGATTAGAACCATTTGTATAGTAAATTTCTTGTCCAGCTAAGTATTTTCCTATACCACCATCATCTTCTAGTGTTGTTAAAGTAAATTGATTTTTATCTCCGTAATGGAAACCACCTAAACTTGCATCAAAACCTGCATATTCTATAGTTCCGTTAAGTCCTACGAAATTTCCGTGTGTAGCACCATCAACAACTGCACTACTACTACTAATAACTATATCTTTATATTCACCTGCCGCATTGTTTCCTAAGTAAGCAAGATTTAACTTCCATACAAGATCGTTTGCAAAAGTAGTTTTGAAGCCTAAATCCACAGCATAAAGGAAGAAAGTATCTGTAAGATAAGCTAACCATAGTTGAGAGTCAAGTTGACCAAAACCTACATCGTAAGAACCTATAATAGCTCCACCATAAAGGTTTTTAGCAAATGGATTATACGCAAGTTTTTCACCGAATCTGCCACTACTATAAACCGTATCTCCCTCTACGCCTTTGCCCTCTTTTCCTGTTGGTCCTTTTGCATCAAAGTTGTCGAAAGCATAAGCTGCTAAAACAGTGCCATCTATACTAGTATTAATAACTTTAGCACCTGTTCCTACTAGTCCTAAGAAAGAAGTAGTCCAAATGCTCTCTACTTGCATTTTACCAAAAAGCACACTGGTTGCTGAAGTTTCATCTGTATAAGAAAGATAAGACTGTCTTACACTAAAAGTTGTATTTGTATTAGACCCACTTCTAGTACCAAAACCATCTTCGTTACCTGGATTATAATAAAGCTCACCATAGGCTTTGAAATTATCCGCTATGGCTGCTTGAAAGCCTAATTTACCAAGGAATTGGTGAGCTTGTCTTGGTGTTCCTATACCACCTCCTAAGTTGCTTTTTGTTTCTTTGCTAACATCTCCGTTATTATAACGATACCTTAAAGCCCCGCTAATATCCACATCTTTAATAGCTTCATCAAGTGGAGTAGCATTAGCTACTGAAAAAGCACCAGCAGCAAGAGCTGCTACTAAACTAAGTTTAACTAGTTTCATAAGAATTCTCCTTACTAAAAATAAATTGACAAGTGCGATTATAGCATATAAAATCTTCATTTTAGCTTAATATATTCTTAAAGTCACCAAGTAAAGCGGTATTTATAAGCAAAAAAGAATGAAGTCCTAATTAAGATAAAAACTCTAACTAGAACTTCTTTAGGAGTTTCCCTATGTGGCGTCTCAGTTTATGCTTTGCGATTTTAAAATTACAAAGTAAACGATAGGTAATCTTATAAGTTTATTTAAAAATATAATTTTTACAGAGCCTTAAAAATTAGTTTAAATTTTGAGTTTTTTAAGTTGTAAAGCATTTTGTAAAAACAATGCTCCTTTTATACTTTCTTATTTTAAGCTACTTAGAACTTAAGGTCTAATACCTTTGCATAGCAAAGCCTGAAATTTTTGCATTTTAAAAACAAACTAAGCAAGTATATAAATTTTAAAGTTGCAAACATTTAGCTTTTAGCACTAAAAATGAGAGCTATATGCAAAGCCATAATTCATTTAAAACTCTTTTCTTGACCCTGAAGTTTTTATTTAAGCACTCTTGAAATATTAAGTAAGAAAAAACAAGAAGTTTAAGAAAATTAAGACATATATCTTAGATTTGATCAATGCGTTTCATTAAGTATTACTGTAAAAATTTAATAACTTACTTATTCTTTTTTGCCTATGGTTTGTTCATTTAAGCCTCTTCTTAGGATAAAATCAACCACAGGTTGTTCTCTTTTGTTCGCTCTTTTGCAGTGGTCTTTTTGGAAAAAATCAGTGATTTTAATGACTACTCTAGCCCATTTTTTGCGTTTTCGCACACGCCAAGCGTGAGAAGAGACGCTCTCCCAAGCATAGCCGTTAAACAAACTTGCATTCACAAAATGATCAAGTGCTCTTACTCCTTGTCTGGCTCTTTTGGTACTAAAAAAAGTTCCCACCAAAACGATGAAAACATAGCCCAAAACAGCCAGAGGCACTATAATACAAAGCAAAAAAGTCCCAGCTAACTTTTCTTTCATAGTTATCTTTTGCTAAATTTGATATTCATTCCGTTTGCAGAACGCACCGTGAGCCTACCCACCACATCGGGCACGAAATTTTTCTCAAGTTCTAGTTTATACATTTTTAAGATATTTGCAAGAATCAAAATCGCTTCTTGCATAGCAAAGCCTTGTCCTATGCAAACTCTCTCGCCCATTCCAAAAGGCA
>CAZWYE010000007.1:0-29054 GCA_964637895.1 uncultured Campylobacter sp.
AAATTTGCTAAAAACCCTACCAACTCCACCAACTCAAGGCTGGGAAAGAGTGAGGCTAGAAAGCATAATTTTAAATCCAAAAGAAAAAGGTTTAAAGATACCTAAAAATCAATTTTTGCAAGAAGGAAAATATCCTATAATTTCACAAGAAACAGACAAATTAATTAATGGATACACTGATGAAGAGCAACCTATACAAGATTTACCTGTTATTGTTTTTGGAGACCATAGCTGTGGGTTTAAATATATTGATTTTCCATTTTTTAGAGGTGCTGACGGAACGCAAATTATGAAATTTCAACAAGACACAATAAATACAAAATTTATGTTTTTTGCCTTAAAAGAAGTTGATATTTATAACAAAGAAAAATACGAAAGGCATTTTAAATATTTAAAAAACACAAAAATCCCCCTACCCCCACTAAAAGAGCAAGAAAAAATAGTCCAATGCATAGAATTCATAGAAAAGAAAGAGGAGCTTTTAAAGCAAAAAGCAGAGCTTTTAGAATCTAAGAAAACCCAAATACTAAAAACAGCCTTAGAAGCTTAAGTTCGCTTTTATAAAGACGGTTTTTAATAATTTTTATTTAGAAACTCTTAAAATACGCTCTGATTTTTTGCGTATTTTTGGTTTTTGTAAGGGCTAGGCTTAAAAGCACTCTAGCCTTTTGCGGATTTAAATCTCTTGCACTTATAAAGCCTAGTTTTTCATCTTCTTTGCTTAGCACAACCTCGCCAAAAGGTACACGAGAGCTTACAACGATTTTAAGTCCTTTTTTAAGCAGTTCTTTTAGAACTTTTTTGTGATTTTCGTGTATGTTTCCAGCCCCGCTTCCTGCTACAACTAAGCCCTTAGTTCCGTTTTGAAAAAAAGCCTTAGCAGCGACGCCACTTGTATCGTTTGCATAAGTATAGAGTATATCAACCCTTGGCAAGGCTTTTAGCTTATCCACAAAAAAAGGCGTTTTTTGGGTGTGAAGCTTGGGAATTTGGTTTAAAAAAACGCATTTTTCATCAAGTATAAAACCCAAATTTGCAAAATGAAGCGATGAGAAAGCATCGATATTTAAGGTATGCGTTTTAAAAGCACTTCTTGCACTTAAAATTTTATCATTCATCGCTATCATAACGCCTTTATTTTGCGCGTTTTTGTCATTTGCTAGGATTAAGGCGTTATAAAGATTTCTAGGACCATCAGCACTTAAAGAATCAAAAGGACGCATAGCACCGGTTAAAACAACAGCCTTTGGGCTTTTAAGTACCAAATTTAAAAAATACGCCGTTTCTTCTAAAGTATCCGTTCCGTGAGTGATAACTATACCTTTTACGCCTTTTTCAAAAAGCTTGTGAATTTCTTTTGCTAGTTTGAGCCAAATTTTATCATTCATATTGCAGCTATCTATGTTTGTTATTTGTTTTATTTGAAGTGTAAATGCAAATTTAGGCAAATTTTGAGCAAGAGTTTTTGCTTTTAAAACTCCTGCCGTGTAGCCTTTTTGATTGGTATTTTTAAGTCCTGCTATGGTTCCGCCTGTGGCTAAAAGAGCGATTTTTGCTTTCATTTTCTTTCCTAAAGTGAATTTAGAATTTTATGGAATTTACCTTTAAAAAATCCCTTAATTTTTCATACTCGCCTTTTTCTAAATAACGATACTTTCCGGGCTTTAAGGCGTTAAGTTCGACTATGCCAAAGGCTACTCTTTTAAGGTCCATCACTTCTAAATCAAAATGTGCAAAAAAGCGTCTTAATTCTCTGTTTTTGCCCTCATTAATTATAACTCTAAGCTTAGTATAACCTCCGCTTGAGCCAAAAATTTCATAGTCTAAAAAAGCATTTATATGCATAGAAGTGATTTTACTTTTGCTGTGAGCACCTTTTTTTTCGTTTTTTATTTCTAAGCCTTCTTGCATAGCTTTTATAACTTCTTTGTTTAAATCGCCCTTTATTTTAAGATAATACTCTCTTTCTAAATCGCTTTTCATCAAAGCAGAGGCAAGCATAGCAGAATCGCTAAGCAAAAGCAAACCCTCACTTGCAAAATCAAGCCGTCCCACGCTAAGCCAAGAGCTAAATTTCTTAGGCAAACTTTGATAAATAGTCTTTCTACCTCTATCGTCCTTGTGCGAAACAAGTTCGCCTTTTTGCTTGTGATAAACTATGACGCTAAAAAGCGTTTTTTTGTGAATTCTTTTATTATCGATGAAAATTTTATCCGTGTCTTTAACTTGATCGCTAAGCTTTGCAATCTTAGCGTTAATCTTCACCAAACCTTGCTTTATAAGAGCGTCCGCCTCGCGTCTTGAATGGCTCGTGTTGTGCGATATGAATTGATTGATTCTCATCTTACATTATAAAAATAGTCGGCACTATGGTCGGGTATTTTTTGATCTTTCTAAAAATGTGTTTTCTTAATACTTGACGAATTTGATTTTCTAAGAATTTAGGATCGTTTAGTACTTCGTCCTTGACATTTATGAAAAACTGCCCTAAAATATCAGCCATTTCTTTTGAAAAAGCCGCATCTTGCTTGTCCGCAACCAAACCATAGCTAAAAACTCTTGGTTTGTTAATGAGTGTTTTTGAAGCCTTATCAAGTTGGGCTATGATGACTACTATGCCGTTGTCTGCGAGTTTTTGCCTGTCTATGACTACATCGTCTGCTATTTGCTTGTTGATTTGATTATCCACGAAAACCTTGCCTGTTTTGACCGTTTTTAGTCTTTTTATGTATTTTTGACAAAGCTCGATTTGATCGCCATCGCTCATTAAATAAATATTTCTTTCATCAATTCCGCATTTCATAGCCGTTTCTTTGTGCTTGTTGATGTGATTATATTCGCCGTGAACGGGTAGGAAAAATTTAGGTTTTGTAAGTATAAGCATAAGTTTTTGCTCCTCTATGCTTGCGTGTCCGCTTACGTGAATTTCGCTAAATTCTTGATACGCAACCTTAGCCCCGGCTTTAAGCAGATAATCAAGCACCGCAGAAACACTCGCCTCATTTCCCGGTATGGCTTTTGCAGAAATGATAATTTGATCGCTTGGCTTGATTTTAATGAATTTATGTTCATCCGTTGCCATTCTATAAAGTGCGCTCATCGTTTCGCCTTGTGAGCCTGTGGTTACGATTAAAATTTCATTGTCTTTGTATTTGCTAACTTCATCAGCATCTATGAAAATTTTTCTATCAAGCTTAATATAACCTAGCTCCATAGTAGTATAAAGATTTCTTTCCATAGAACGACCTATGACGCAAACCTTTCTTCCGTATTTTAGCCCGTAAGTGATAGCTTGATAAACCCTGTGAATATTCGAGCTAAAAGTACTCATAATCACCCTGCCCTTTGTTTTGGCAAAAATTTGATCAAAAGTAGGTCCCACAGAGCTTTCACTTTTAGTGTAGCCCTCTTTGTGTGAATTCGTGCTATCGCTTAAAAGACAAAGCACACCTTGCTCTCCATAATGTGCTAAACGACCTAAATCGCTCGGGTAATTATCAATGGGCGTTTGATCCATTTTAAAATCTCCGGTGTGGATTATGGTTCCAGCTTTTGTTTTTATAGCAAGGGCTGAAGCGTCGATTATGGAGTGCGTGATGTGAATCCATTCTATTTCAAAATCGCCTATTTCATAAATCTTGCGTTTTTCTACGGGTCTAAACCACTTGCGTTCGTTCTTAAGCCCGTGCTCTTCGAATTTGTTCGAAATCATACCTAAGGCTAAAGGTGTTGCATAAATAGGAAATTGAAATTCCTTGAAAAAATACGGCACCGCACCAATGTGATCCTCGTGAGCGTGAGTGATAATCACAGCTCTTATTTTATCTTTAATCTTTCTCACATAGTCAAAATCAGGGATAATAATATCAACCCCGTGCATAGTCCCATCAGGAAAACTCATACCAATATCTACGATAATCGCGTCGTTATTGGTCTCAAAAATAGTGATGTTTCCGCCTATCTCGCCCAAACCGCCCAAAGGAGTTATACGAATTTTGTGTTCGCTTGAGTTGTTGAATTTAAGCGGATACAAGCGATTTTCGTGTGAAATGCGGTTTGCTTCTATGCTTTTTGTAAGCTCTATTTGCCATTTTTCATTGCCCGTGAGTTTTGCAGGGAGGTTGTGATTTTTTCTCTTTTTGCTATGATTATTTGTATTGGTTTGAGTTTTGATATCGTTTAAATTCTCATTCGCTTGCGAGATTTCAGCAGTATTTAAAGAATCTGCTAGTTTTTTTCTGCGGTTTTTATACTTATATCGTTTGTTGTTTTTAGAACTTGAGTTGGTGCTTTGACTCTCGTTTTGAGAGCTGTTGTAAGTGTTATTTTCGTTCATATTCTTCCTTTAAGCTTTCATAAATTTTAAGGTAGGAATCAACGCATATTTCGTGTGCTCTTGCATTTTCTTTAAGTCCAAGTTCGCTAAAAAGCTTCAAAAGCTTGTGTTTGTGCTCTTTTAAATTCTTTAGAATTTGCTTTCTTGGAGCCTTAAAACAATCTTTCAAAAAAGCCTTGAAGCTTTGCGGTTCGCAAAGGTCTTTGAATTCTTTCTTTTTTATCAAACTTATCACCGCCGAAGTAACCTTTGGTGGCGGATTGAAACAAAAAGACTCGACCTCAAAAAGTAGCTTCCTCTCGCAAATCATCGCACTTAAAACACCTAAAGATGAAAACTCGCTCTGGTTCTCTTTAGCACAAAATTTAAGTGCCATTTCCTTTTGAATCATTACAATTAAGCCAGTGCAAAGCTCATCTTCTAAAGCTTTTAAGATGAGGCTACTTGCGACATAATAAGGCAAATTTGCGACCAAAAGATACTTTTCTTCATCAAAAGAACGCATTTTACTCGCGTCTTGGTGAAAGAGTTTTAATTTTCCACACTCTAGCTCTTTTTTAAATTTCTTTTTCAAAAAAGGTATAAGTTCCTCATCAATCTCGTAAGCTTTAACCTTTGAAATTTTTAAAAGCTCCTGCGTTAAATCGCCTAAGCCAGACCCAATTTCAACGATATTTTGAGTGTTTTTGGGTATGGCTTGGACGATCCTTGTTAAGACATTTTTATCCGTTAAAAAATTCTGCCCGTAATGTTTCTTAGCTTTAATCATAAAGGCTATATTTTAGCAAAAAATTCTTAATTAAGTCTTTTTTTGCTAGAATTTCGCATTTTAATTTTAAGGCTAGAAATGATAATTTGTGCAGGAGCGAACGAGAGCTTTAAATTCGCAAAAAATATAGGCGTAGGAATGGTTGAAAGTGCTATTAATTTAACCAAGCTTTGTTTGGAATTTAAGCCCAAAAAGCTTGTTTTTGTAGGAACTTGCGGGATTTATGAGAAAGGAGAAATTTTAAAAATTTACCGAAGCTCTCACGCTTTTAATGTGGAATTTTCTAAGTTGAGTGCGAATTTTTACACACCTGCGATAAGTGAAATCAATCTTAATGTTTCACAAGAAACTTATAGGATTAATTCTTCAAATTATATTTGTCAAAACAAAAAAGCCGCGAAAGAATTTGCAAATTTGGGGCTTGATTTTGAAAATATGGAGGCTTTTTCGGTTTTAAGTGTGGCAAAAAAAATGCAAGTCAAAGCAGAATGTATCTTGTGTGCAACGAATTTTTGCGACGAAAACGCACACGAAGATTTCCTAAAAAATCATGAAAAAGCCAAAGAAAAACTAGAAAATTTTGTAAAATATTCTTTGAATGAAAATTTTTTATAATTTTTGCAGTTTTTGAATTTTAGAAGCTTAAGCTTTAAACAAGGAAAATTTTGAAAAAAAATATTTTAGATTTTTTACCTAAAGAGTTAGAAAGTGAGATAAAACCCGCGTTTCGTGTAAAACAACTTTGCCAGTGGATTTATCAAAAATACGCAGATGATTTTTCTTCTATGAGTTCTCTACCTAAAAATTTAAGGCTTGAGCTTAGCCAGAAATACCATTTTTCACCCCTTAAATGCGTGAAATTTTTGCAAAGCAAGGATAAAAGCGTTAAATATCTTTTCGATCTTGATGATGGTTTGCGTATAGAATCCGTTCTTTTGCCTATGAAAGAGGAGAAATTCGACGAGAATGGAAAAAGAATTTCTCACGCTAAATACACCTTATGCCTTTCCTCTCAAGTGGGCTGTAAGAGTGGTTGTAGCTTTTGTCTTACGGCAAAAGGAGGGCTTAAAAGGAATTTAAGCACGGGCGAGATAGTCGCGCAAGTGTTGTGGATAAAAAAACATAATCAAATTCCTTACGAACACAGGGTAAATATCGTTTTTATGGGTATGGGAGAGCCTTTGGATAATCTTAAAAATGTCAGCAAAGCCGTGCAAATTTTAGCTCACAACAATACTTTTGCCATCAGTCCTCGCCGTCAAACCATAAGCACGAGCGGTCTTGCAAAGCATATTAAAGAGCTAGGAAGAATGAATTTAGGCGTTTTACTTGCCATTTCCTTACACGCTGTAAATGATGCCTTAAGAACGGAGCTTATGCCTATAAATAAGGCTTACAATATCGCCGCTATTATGCAGGCTGTGCGTGAATTTCCTATAAATCAAAGAAAAAAAATAATGTTTGAATACCTCTTAATAGCGAATATCAACGACAAGCAAGAACACGCCAAAGAGCTTGTAAGACTTTTAAACGGCATTAGGGCTAAGGTGAATTTGATACTTTTTAATCCTCACGAAGGAAGCATTTACAAGCGTCCTAGCGTGGAAAAAGCCTTAGAATTTCAAAAAATTTTGCAAGAAAAGGGACTTACTTGCACTATTAGAGAAAGTAAAGGGCTTGATATACTCGCAGCTTGCGGACAGCTTAAAGAAAGGAGTGAAAAATGAGTGCTTTAGACATTGTTGAGCTTGTTTTCATAGCTTTGGTCGTTGCCATAGGCTTTGGCGGTATGGTTTATGTGATTTTGGATAAAAAAGGAGGAAAAAAATGAAAAACTCAAATGGGGGAGGTGCTTTAAAATTTGGAATTTTAGTTCCTACCGGAATAGGAGATGGTCTTGTTCTGCTTAAAGCCACCTTTGCGATAAAACATATATGGGGGGGGGCAAATAGTATTTTTTTGGTTCAAAAAATTCAAAATCTTTGTTCGAAAATTTCGATTTTTTAGATAAATTTGAAACCGCTGATAATTATATACAAAATCCTAAAGTTTTAAATTTAATCAATTCTTACAATTTAGACTTTATCATTTCTCCGCTTGGAAAAAATTTCGTTATAGAATTTTTAAAATCCACGAACGCAAAACGCATTATCGTTAGAAATAAAATTTGCTCTATTTTTTCGCTAAAATGCAAGGTTGTTTGGCATACTTTTATAAGAAAATTTGTAAAATGCAGTTTTGAGGATGAGTTGCTTTATTTTTATGCAAGAAAGATAGACCCAAAGTTTTTCAATTCTAAGATAAAGAGTCTAAATTTCGATATTTCCATAAAGACAAAGGAAAAGCACAAGGAAAAAATCAAGGCTTTTTTAGAGCAAAACGGCTTGAAAAATTTCATCATAATCAATCCCTTTTATATCTCTACAAAATACAAGCTTTTAACTAAAGATTTTATTAAGCTTTTAGAAGAAATTCGTAAAAATACTCTAAATTTGAAGTCCTTATACCCACTTATGAAGCTGTGCATTCGGGATTTATTAAGGAGGTGAAAGAATTTGATGAAAATATTTTGACTTGGCTTTGTGTCTTTAAAAACGATTTTGATTTGCTAAATTTATGCGAACTTATAAGACATTCGAATTTGCATATAAATCTTAATAGGAACTATTCACCTAGCTTCAAATTTAAAAATCAACTCCATAGGCTTGTTTTCTAAAAGAGATAGCGAATTTTGGGAAACTTTCAATAAAGATTATGTCATTTTAGAAAAGTCAAGAGAGTAGATGAATGAAAAGGAAGTGCAAAAAATTATCAGTGAAATTCTAATAAAAATGCAAAAATATGTTTCACAAGAAACATAAATTAAAGCCTAAATTCAAGCAAAAATGGCTTTAAATAAAGCAATTAAAGGCGATTTTAGTTCTCTAAAAACGCCTTAAAAACTGCTTGAAAGACTTTAAAATTTTTGATTTAAGCTAAATCGCCTAAAAAACACTCTTAAGGCTCAAGCTTTAAAATTTCATCGCTTTGAATTGCAACAGGAATAGGAATTTTAGGATTTTTCATATCATAGCAATAATCACAAGCCTTGAAAAAATCCTGTGCGTAAAAGTCAAAAAATCTTTGCTTAGTATCTTCTAAATTTATAAAATCGCCCTCAAATTCTTCCAAGCCCTTTAAACGCGACAAAGAACTTGCCACAGGACAAACGAAAATCGCTCCTTTTGGTGCGAGTTTATGGGCGTTTTCTTTTGCTTTTCCCGCCTCATCGCGAATTCCCTCCGCACTCATAAAACTCACGCAAGGCATTTTACAAGCAAGATAATTTTCTATGATTTTTTCTTTAGAGCGTCCTCTTTTGTAAATTTTGCCCGGGTCACTCCACCTTGCATTTTCTCCACTAAAGTCCAAAGAATAAGGAATTTTAAAAAGCTTAAGATTTGCAAAAATGCTTTCTTGTTTGAGTTTGATTTTTAAATTTGGAGATAAAGAATAATCACTTATGGTAATCTTTCTAAGTTTTTTTGAATTTTTAAGAGCAAGAAGCAAATCCTCGCTAAAATCTATGCTACCATTGCTTACTAAGGAAAAGGTGCGAATTTTATCTTGGTATTCTAAATACTCCACAAGTTGCGGAAGTTCCTTAAAAAGCAAAGGCTCACCACCTATGATTCTAAGCCTTTGAACGCTATCTATCTTTTCAAATAAGGCTTGGAGGGATTCTTTTAAGCCATTTAAGGTCGAGGCGTATTGCTTTTGCGGTGTGAAATACTGCATAAGATTATTGCAAGATTCGCAACGCATAGTGCATTTTGTCGTTAAAACAAGCTCTAAATAAGGCAAATCCACCTTACCTTGCAAAACTCTTTTTTCAAAATAAGACCTTAGGAAAAATTTTTTCATCAAAGCAGCGAAAGGAATTCTTAAGATTCGGCTTAATCCTCTTTTGCCCGATAGGTAAGAATAATACCAAGAAATATTTCTTTTAATGTATCTTTCAACAAATAAATCGTTTTCTAAATAGGCACTATGAGGGCTGTTATTGACATTTTTTGACATTAAAAGCTCCTTAAAAATAAATAGTGAGATTGTATAAAATTTTACTTAAATTTATTCTTTTGTTTTAAAAATAAAAACGGGAAAATCACAGCAAAAATCAGCACCGCCCAAAGTAAAAACATAGAAACAAGCCCGATTTGCCTCACTAAAGGTTGAGAGATAATAGGAGAGAGAAACTGCCCTAAGAAAATACAACTTGAAAGTATGCCATAAGCCTTAGCCCTTGAATGCTCAGGACATATTGCAAAGAGGTAAGCCGAGTTATTTACAAGCATAATGCCACCGCCTGTCCCAAGCAGGGCTAAAGAGAGTAAAACCGCCACAAAATTATGTAAAAAATACAAAAGCAAAAATGAACACGCCACGATAAAAAGCGTTAATGTAAATTTGCTTGATACCAAAAAAGCTCATAACGCTTTTATAACTCAAAGAAGACAAGCCATAAAACAAAGCAGAAACGGACATAGAAATGCCTATATATTTAGGATCAAGCCCCAAATGCTCCTCTATATAATAAGGAAGCTGAGTAGGCGAAATATAATAAATCACCATAATAAAAAAGCCTATAAAATATATAGGAAAAAACTGCCAATAATTTATCCTGCTTTCGTTTTGCGTGTGGTGAGGGTAGAATTTAAATTTGCGTGGCTCGAAAAGATACATAAAGGCTAAAAGCGTGATTAAAATTCCAAGTGCATAAACCAAGAAAGGGTAACGCCAAGAAAAGCTTGAAACATAGCCTCCTATGGAGATGAAAACCGCCCCAGAAAGCGCGCAGAAAAATCCTTGCAAACTAAGAGCGTTTTCGCGCCTTTTAAATCCTCCGTAGCTGTAATAATCCGCAAGCAAAGCCGAAGCTCCGGTCATTATAAACGCTGTTGCCATTCCAAAAACCGCCCTTGAAGCCAAAATCGCATAAAGATCGTTCAAAAAAATCCACTCACGCCTGATAAAGTCCATAAAATCATAGCTAGAAAGACAAAGCGGAGTTTGCCAAATTTATCCATAAGCATTCCTGCAAAAGGAGATAAAATCACAACAAAATCGCAGGAATAGTAAGCACAAGACGCGTTAAAATATCAAGGTGCTTAAAAGCAAAAGTCGCTAAAATCCCGCTTTGATTTTGCAAAATTTCATCAAAATGCTTAGTGATTGTAGGCAAAGCCGAATCTATGACAACGCTACCAAGAACGGTCATCCCTGCCATAGAAAATAAAGCGAATTTAAAGGCTGGATTTTCGGTAAGCTCTATCATTTTTTTATCAAGTTTTGTGTCGTTTGGGTGGAAGCGGTGTTGTTTTTTAGGCATAGGCAAACTCTTTTAAAAATTTAAATTTTTATATTACAAACAATATCTTTAAGCTTTGCTAAAAAGCCTTTAAAATGCAAAAATTCAAGCATTTTTAAGCAAAATTTAAAAATCAATTTAGCTTTGTTTGAATAAAACTTTTAAGCACAGTTCGTTTTGAGAAAATTTAGAAATATTATTAAAAGGTTAAAGACTTAAGTTTTTTGTAAAAAAATTTAAAAAATTAAAATTCGTTAGAATTAATTTGAAAATTTAAATTCTTAAAAGCATTTTAATTTTAAATATTTTTAATGCTTTTATTTTAAATAATATTTTGCAAAAATTTTAAAAACGCTTTGAATTTAAATACGCTTTAAATTTAAAAAATACTTTGAATTTAGAATTTGTTTTATGAAAGCGTTTTTTATTTGATTTTTCAAGTGCAATTTCAAAGCATTTTGCAAGGTTTAAAAGACTTTGAAATTTAAAAATAGGCTTAAAATTCTTTGTTTAAAAAAACAAAAACAAGTGAATTTATCTCTGTATTCAATGTTTTTTCCAAGCTCTTCTTTAAGTTTTGCGATATTTTCTGCCTTAAAAAAGCAAAATTTAGCTTTTAAAAAAATCAAACTATTTTCAAGCTATTAAAAAAATTAAATTTTTCAACAAATAAAAAAATAAAATTTTCAACTTTTTTAACAAAAATAGGCTTGTCAAAAAAGCTTTTAAACAAAAAGCTTAAAATGAAATTCCAGCTTTTCAAGCAAAATTTAATCTTTAAAAACAAAATTTAGATTTTTTTTAAAAAAAATCAGCCCCTTAAAGCGTTTAGGAATTCTTTTTTTATGTCTTTTTTCGAGCGTATGTCAAAAATTTGATTTTTAAACTCGAATTTAAGCCTTAAAGAATGCAAAAGTAGCCTTGAAGCACCAGTAAGTGCGATTCTTTCTTGCTTGTTTAAGCTTTTGTCTAAAATGTTTTCTATCTCATTTTTTGCTAAACCATAGAGGCTTTCGCCTAGAATTTTGTGTTTTTTATGAAACAAATGTAAGCGAATTTGATGCTGTCTGCCTGTTAAAGGCTTACAAAGCAACAAAGAAGCGTTAAATTCCTGCCAAAACTCAAGCCTTTCAAAGAGTGTTTTTGCTTCTTTTCCCTCTTTATCGATTTGCATTCTTGTTTTAAAACTCTCATAATCCTTACTCAAACTCATAGCCTCATTAGCCTCGAATTTAGGCTCTGTTTCTCCAAAAACTAAGGCGAGATATTCTTTTTGAATTTGCTTGTTTTCAAACATTTTTTTCAAAAGAATTTGCGAATTTTTATGCTTAGCAACGAGAATAAGTCCGCTAGTTTCTTTATCTAGCCTGTGAGACACGCAAGCTTTTTTGCCCCATAAATGCCAAATTTCATCACAAAGACTATACTCACAATACCTACCATTTGGGTGGCTTAAAACTCCGCTCTCTTTTTCAAGCACGGCAAAATCGTCGTTTTCAAAGACAAGTTCCACGCCTCTTGACTCGTTTTTATACACAACAAGCTCTAAACAACCCTTTAAAACAGCGTTCTTTTTTTCTACGATTTTTCCCTCGCAAAAAAGCCTTTTTTTATCGATGAGTTTTTGGGCTTCTCGCATAGGAATTTTAAGGGCGTCTTGTAGGACTTCAAACGCCTTTTTTCCATTGTTTGCTATACTTATTTTTATATAGGGCAAACTTGGTCCTTTTTTATACGAATTTAATAATTTTATAACTTTTTTTTTAGCATTTTTTGGCTAAAATCTTAGTTTTTAAATTATATCCAAAAAAGGTTTTCAAAAGAATGGTTGAGAGATACAGCAGAGAAATTATGGCTCAAAAATGGAATTTAAAGGCGAAATACGACTCTTGGCTCAAGGTAGAACTCGCCGCGGTTAAGGCTTGGAACAAGCTTGGACTTATAAACGATGCAGATTGCGAAAAAATCCTTAAAAACGCTAAATTCAACATAAAAAGAATCGATGAGATAGAAAAAACAACAAAGCACGATGTCATAGCCTTTTTAACAAGCGTGAGCGAGAGTTTAGGAGAGGAAAGTCGCTTCGTGCATTATGCAATGACAAGCTCTGATTGTATCGATACAGCGGTGGCTTTGCAAGTTAAAGAAAGCTTAGAGCTTATTTTAGAGGACTTAAACGCGCTTTTAGAAGTGCTTAAAAAAAGGGCTTTTGAACACAAAGAAACCTTAATGGTCGGCAGAAGTCACGGAATTCACGGCGAACCTATAAGTTTTGGCTTGGTTTTGGCTTTGTGGTTTGACGAACTTAGGCATTCTAAGGAGCTTTTACTTCACGCAAAAGAGCTTATAAGTTATGGTAAAATAAGCGGTGCTATGGGAAATTTCGCCCACGCTCCTTTACAATTCGAAGAGGAAATTTGTAAAATTCTAGGCTTAAAGCCCGCTCCCATTTCTAATCAAATCATACAAAGAGACCGCTACGCACAAGTGATTTCTGCTATAGCTATTTTGGCTGCAAGTTGCGAAAAAATCGCCGTTGCTATAAGACATTTTCAAAGAACGGAAGTGTATGAAGCTGAGGAGTATTTTTCTAGCGGACAAAAAGGAAGCTCGGCTATGCCACACAAAAGAAATCCCGTTTTAAGCGAAAATATCACCGGGCTTTGCAGAATTTTGCGTTCTTTTGTAACGCCTGCTTTAGAAAATGTCGCTTTATGGCACGAAAGAGATATCTCTCATTCTAGCGTGGAGAGATTTATCCTGCCTGATGCCTTTGTAACGGCTGATTTTATGCTTGTTCGTCTTACAAATTTATTAGACAAGCTTCTTGTTTATCCTCAAAATATGATGAAAAATTTAAACCTCACCGGAGGACTTGTTTTTTCGGGCAGAGTGCTTTTAGAGCTTCCTTTTAAGGGTGTGAAGCGCGAGGATGCGTATAAAATTGTGCAAAGAAACGCGATGAAAGTTTGGCAGGATTTGCAAGAGGGCAAAGCGGCTTTAAATTCAAAAGGAGAAAGCTTGTTTTTGTGTGAGCTTTTAAACGATTCGGAGTTAAGGCGGAATTTAAGCGAAGAGGATATTCGCAAATGCTTTGATTATGGCTATTATACGAAAAATATAGCAGCGATTTTTGATAGAGTTTTTAAGTCTTAGGAGGGGTTTATGAAAGTTATTAAGAGAAACGGACGCACAGAAGAGCTTGATATTTCAAAGATTAAAAAATGCACTCAAGATGCGGTGAGGGATTTAGAGGGGGTGAGTTTGAGCGAGTTAGAGCTTGATGCTAAAATTCAATTTCGCGACGGAATTTCAACAGAGGAAATTCAAAGAACCTTAATCAAAACCGCAGTTGATAAAATAGACATTGATTGTCCGAACTGGACCTTTGTTGCTGCAAGGCTTTTCTTATACGATTTGTATAAAAAAGTCAATGGAATGAACCGCTACAACCACTTAAAAGAGTATTTTGAACGCGCAGAAAAAGAGGGTCGCATTTTGCTAGGGCTTAAAGAAAAATACGACTTAAACGACTTAAACGACTATATGAAGCCCCAAAGGGATTTGCAATTTACTTATCTTGGCGTAAAAACCTTGTATGATCGCTATCTTATCAAGGATAGCAAAGGTTTTCCAATAGAGCTTCCTCAACAAATGTTTATGGCTATTGCTATGTTTTTAGCACAAAATGAGTTTAATCCTCAAGAATGGGCGAAAAAATTTTACGATCTTATCTCAAAATTTGAAGTAATGCTTGCCACTCCTACGCTTTCAAACGCAAGAACCACGCGTCATCAGCTTAGTTCTTGCTACATAGGTTCTACTCCGGATAATATCGAGGGCATTTTTGATTCTTATAAAGAAATGGCTTTGCTTTCGAAATTTGGCGGCGGTATAGGCTGGGACTGGAGCAAGGTTCGTGCTATGGGCGGAAGCATTGATGGGCATAAAAACGCAGCCGGAGGCATTATACCTTTCCTTAAAATCACAAACGACATTGCTGTGGCTGTGGATCAGCTTGGCACAAGAAAAGGCGCGATAGCTGTTTATATAGAAACTTGGCATATGGACATAAACGATTTTATTGATTTGCGTAAAAATTCAGGCGAGGAAAGACGCAGAGCGCACGAGCTTTTCCCTGCTTTGTGGGTGAATGATCTTTTTATGAAAAGGGTTAGAAATAATGATAAATGGACGCTTTTTGATCCTGCAGATACTAGCGATTTAAGCGAAATTTACGGGGAGGAATTTGAAAAACGATACGAGGAATACGAAAAAGACAACACTATAACCAAAGAAATCGTAGATGCTAAAGAGCTTTGGAAGAAAATTTTGCTAAGTTATTTTGAAACTGGCTTGCCTTTTTTGTGTTTTAAAGATAGTGCGAACAAAGCCAATCCAAATTCCCACGCGGGAATCATTAGAAGCTCGAATTTATGCACGGAAATTTTCCAAAATACCGAGCCTAATTATTATCAAATCAAGGTTATTTTCGAGGACGGCGAGGAGAGTTATTTTGATGAAAATGAAAAAATCATAGTCGATGGAGGATACGAAAAACCGGCTAAGAAAATTAGCACTCTTGACACCCTAAAAGGCAAGAAAATTTATATAGTTGAAAAGCTAATAAACGACGGAAAAACAGCAGTTTGTAACCTAGCAAGCGTAAATCTTAGCAAGGTTCATACCAAAGAAGATATTCAAAGGGTTGTTCCAACGGCGGTTAGAATGCTTGATAATGTTATCGATCTTAATTTCTACCCGCATATTAAGGTTAAAAATACGAATTTAAAATCGCGTTCCATTGGGCTTGGCGTAATGGGCGAGGCACAAATGCTTGCTGAAGCTAAGATCTTTTGGGGCAGTGAGGAGCATTTTCAAAAAATCGATGAGATAATGGAGCTTTTAAGCTATGAAGTTATAAACGCGAGTTCGAATTTAGCCATAGAAAAGGGCAAGTATCCGGACTTTGAGGGTTCAAATTGGAGCAAGGGAATTTTTCCTATCGATGTGGCAAGTGCTAAGGCTAAGGATCTTACTTTAAGAGAGGGCTTGTTTGATAGAAGCGAGTGCGATTGGGATAAATTAAGAGCAAAGGTTAAAAAAGATGGAATGCGAAACGGCTATTTAATGGCTATCGCGCCAACCTCGTCCATATCTATACTCGTTGGCACAACTCAAACCATAGAGCCCGTTTATAAACGCAAATGGTTTGAGCAGAATTTAAGCGGAATGATACCTGTTGTCGTGCCGAATTTAAGCCTTGATACTTGGCAGTATTATATTCCGGCTTACGAGCTTGATCAAAGGCTTTTAGTTAAAGCCGCAGCAGTGCGTGGAAAGTGGATAGATCAAGGACAGAGCCTTAATATCTTCGTATCCTTAGACAAGGCAAGTGGAGGCTATCTTAACGAAATTTACCAGCTTGCGTGGGAACTTGGTATAAAATCAACTTATTATCTAAGAAGCGAAAGCCCGTACAGCCAAAAAGTCAATGTAGCCGATAGAAGCGTAGAATGCGAGGGGTGTCAGTAAATTTATGCAAAATTTAAACGCTTTGATACTTGGCATTGTTGAGGGTTTGACAGAGTTTTTGCCCATTTCTTCAACAGGACATATGATACTTGCAACAAGCTTTTTAGGTATAAATTTACAAGATGGCGAATTTTGGAGCAATTTTTTAATCATAATCCAGCTTGGTTCCATACTTGCTGTGCTTTTTGTATTTTACCGCAGACTTTTGCAAGGCTTTAAACTTTGGTTTAAACTCGCCTTAGCTTTTCTCCCAACAGGCATTATAGGACTTTTGCTTTATAATTTTATCAAAGACTTGTTTAACGGCTATGTGGTCGTGTTTATGCTGATTTTTGGCGGATTTGTTTTTATAGCTTTAGAGCTTAAACACAAGGGTAAAAATTATAGCATAAATTCCCTAGACGAAGTAGGCTTTAAACAAGCTTTTTTCATAGGTTTGATTCAATGCCTTGCGATGATTCCTGGAACTTCAAGAAGCGGTGCAAGCATTGTAGGCGGACTTTTGCTAGGACTTAACCGCAAGGTTGCTACCGAATTTAGCTTTTTACTCGCTATTCCAACTATGTTTGTAGCAAGTGCTTATAGCGTTTATAAAAATCCTTTTATTTTGCAAAATGAAAGTGCTTTAACGCCTTTAATTATAGGTTTTCTCGCGGCTTTTGTCGTGGCGATTTTTGCTATCAAATTTTTTTTAAAATTCGTTGCGAAATTTAATTTTTTAGCCTTTGGAATTTACCGCATTATTTTAGGGCTTTTGTTTTTTTATCTTTATGGCTTTGGAATTTTAGAGCTTAATCTTTCTTAGTTTAAAGGAAATTTATGGATTTATCAAAAATTAGCGTCGTTATCATAGTAAAAAACGGCGGAGCGACCTTAAAAGAGTGTTTAGAAAGCCTTAAAAGCTTTGGTGAGATTATCTTGCTTGAAAATGAAAGTTCTGATGATACCTTAGAAATCGCTTATGAATTTCAAAAAAGCTTTGCGAATTTACGCATAGAACGAAGCAAATTTTTAGGCTTTGGACCGCTTAAAAACCTAGCTATAAGCTATGCAAAAAACGAGTGGATTTTCAATGTTGATGCGGACGAAGTTTTAGAAACTTCAAGCTTAAAAGAACTTAGTGCATTAAGCCCTCAAAAAGAAAGCATCGTAGCACTACCTCGCAAAAATCTTTATAAAAAAGAATGGATAAAAGCTTGTGGGTGGTATCCGGACTTTGTTTTAAGAATTTTTAATAAAAATTTCACCGCCTTTAATGACAACGCGGTTCACGAAAGTCTTAAACTCCCACAAAATGCAAAAATCATTAAGCTTAAAAATGGTTTTAGACATTATACTCACCAAAGTATCTATAGTTTAATTCAAAAAGCACAGCTTTACTCCACGCTTTGGGCTCAGCAAAATTTGCATAAAAGCTCCTCTATGAGCAAAGCTCTAATTCGTAGCGGGTGGAGGTTTTTTAGGGATTATGTGTTAAGATTTGGTTGGTTGTATGGTTATAAAGGCTTTATAATTAGTTTCTATGATTCTTTAGGAGTATTTTTTAAATATACTAAACTTTATGAATTTCAAAGAGCTAAGATTGATTCTTGTGCTCTTTTTATTTTTAATTCTTGTCAAAATCCAGCTTTGATTTTGGATAGACTTCAAAAGCTTACTTTATTTCCCGATGAGGTTTTAATTATAGAAGAAAAAAAATACGAAAATAATGTAGAGCTTATAAGAAAGGGGTCAAAACAATTTCCCTGCAAATTAAGATATGTTTTAAAAGAGCATAGCGTTGAAGATTTAAAAGCTAGTAAGTTAACGCGTTGTGAGTATGTTATTATGATAGATGATATTGATATTTTAGATCCAGATTTTATAAAAAAACATTTAAATTTTTTAGAACACAAGGTGATTTTACAAGAAGGGTGTATTATTTTAGATAAAAGAATAAAAAATCAGTAGCTTTTATAGCTTAAGTTTGCCTGTATTTAAATAATTTATTAAATAAGCTTACTTACTTTAATTATTTATTAATTCTTAATTTCAAAATATCTTCCTTTAAATTTATTGCCTAAGCAATGTTTTCATTATAATCTATATTTATTTTTCTAAATTTAGTCTGCTTTATCACTTTTTATTAAGTTCTCTTGACTGTGCGTACGAAAATTATGATCTTGCATTAGCTATTTATTTAAAGTTATAGTAGTATTTATGGTATTTTCATTCTTTAATCTGTCTTTTTTTAAGCTCGTCTTCAACTTCAAGCAAGAATCTATCCACAAGCTCATCTTCTTTAAGCTTTGCGACCACTTCGCCTTGCCTTATGATTAAACCCTGATTTTTCCCAAAAGCTATGGCGACATCCGCGCCTTTTGCCTCGCCTAGAGCATTGACAACACAGCCCATAACGCTGATATTTAGAGGCTCTTTAATGTGTTTGGTTTTTTCCTCGACTATTTTAATAGCACTTAGCAAATCGCTTTGTATGCGTCCGCAAGTAGGACACGATATGATATTAACCCCGCTTTTTTGCACTCCGCTATCTTGCAAAATCGCCTTTGCGACGCGAATTTCCTCTTCAAGCTCTCCTGTCATCGAAACTCTCATCGTATCGCCTATACCTTTTAAAAGCAAATTTCCTAGAGCGATAGAGCTTTTAATGGTGCTATGAAATTTGGTCCCAGCTTCCGTAACTCCAAGATGAAAAGGATACTCACAAAGCGGTCTAAGCCTTTCATAAGCTTCTATGGTCTTTTGAGTGTCTGAAGTTTTCATTGAAATTTTAATGTCTGTAAAGTCAAAATCCTCCAAAAGCTTGATATTATACTTCGCACTCTCAAGCATAGCCTCAACGCCGTAGCCGAATTTATCGCTAAATTTCTTTTCTATGGAGCCGTGATTTATGCCTATTCTTATGGGAATTTTTCTTGCTTTACAAGCCTCTACGACTTCTTTTATCTTGTCTTTAGAGCCTATGTTTCCGGGATTTATCCGCACTGCGTCTATGAATTGTGCGCAAAAAATAGCAAGTTTGTGGTTAAAATGAATATCCACGATTAAAGGCAGAGGACTTTTTGCTTTAATTTCTTTCAAAGCCCTAGCATCATTCATATCCAAACACGCCAAACGCACGATGTCAGCACCTGCAAAATAAAGGCGTTTAAGCTGTTCTAAACAAGCTTCAATGTCCCTTGTCTTGCTAAAAAGCATCGATTGCACCGAGATTGGAGCGTCGCCTCCTATTAAAACATTGCCGACTTTGATTTGTTTGGTTTTAAATCTGCTATATTGCATATTTTCTCTTTTTTAAGGCTGATTTTTGGGAATTTTAGCGATTTTTTGCTTTAATTAAAGTTTATTTGTGTTAAGATTTGCAAAATTTTAAGGAAAATTTATGTTTAAACTTACAAATGAGGGCGGAGTGATTTGGCTAACAGGCTTAGCAGGAAGCGGAAAGAGCTTCATAGCACGGGCTTTGTATGAGAATTTGAGTAAGAAATTTAGCAATATTATCGAGCTTGACGGCGATGAATTTAGAGAACTTTTGGGGCATTTTGGTTACGAAAAAGAAGAGCGCATTAAAGTGAGCGTGAAAAAGGCACAGTTTGCTCATTTTTTAAGCACACAAAAAATGGTGGTTATAGTGAGCGCGATTTCTATGTTTAAAGAGTGTTACGACTACAACCACAAGAATTTGAAAAATTTTTTTGAAATTTATGTGAAATGCGATTTTGAGGAGCTTCTTAAACGCGATAAAAAAGGCTTATACAGCGGGGCTTTAAGCGGAAAAATTAAAAATGTAGTAGGCGTTGATATAAAATTTGATGAACCAAAGCCCGATTTAACCATAGATAATACACATTTTGGAAAACTTGAAGAAAAACTTAATATTATTTTAAAATCCCTCGATGAAAACCTTTTTGGCAAGAAAACTTAAGTATTATTCTCTTTTTAAAAATATTTTTGATACAATGCTTTTTTTAAAATTTCGCAATTTAGGCTAAGTTTAGCAAAAATTTCGAAATTTAAATCAAAATTTAAGGAAAATAAATGGTCTTCAAAGAACAAGATTTAAGAGAAGTAAGGTTTATAAAAGAGGGGCAAAACTTTTATAAATTAAACAAAAAGTCCGCTTTGGAGTGCTTAGAACTTCGCTTTGATAAAAGCTATACTAGAGAGCAGGTTTTGCAAAATTTAGCCCTTAAAATCAACGATGAAAGCATAGATTTAAAAGATAAATTAGAGCTTTCGGAGGATAAGGCTTTTATCATTTTAAGTCAAAAATACGAGTGCGAGAAGCTAGAGCTCACGGGGGGGGGGGATTGCATTTTTAGATATTAGGGCTTTTGAGAGGAAAATTAGGGCTCTTTTGGTTGCGGCAAGACGCGACGCACTGGGTTCAAGGCTTAATGCCTTTGTAAGCACCATTTATCTAGCTAAAAAAACGGGTTTGAAATTTGGTTTTATATGGCTTAGTAACGATAATGACAAGTCCGGCTGGTCTATAGAAAAGCCAGAAAATCTTTTTGAAGATGATTTTGTAAAAGAGCATTGTTATAACGAAAATATACCTTTTAAGTATGATCATACTATGCGGAGTTTAAAAGAGCTTCGCGATAATCCTTTAACGCAAAATTGGGGCACTTACATAAGCAATTCTTACACGCTTAATAAAAATCACATTAGCGACCTAGACGAAGAGGAATACAAAAGAGAATTTCAAGATATTTTTTATACCCTGCCTTTTAAAAAGCCTTACAAAGAAGCAAGAGAATTTGCTTGGCAGAAGGCGGAAGAACTAGGAAATTTCATAGCCATACATATGCGAAGCGGAGATGCTATAACGACTTTGTTTCACCGCAGTGCTATCTTTTATAAAATGGTAAATCGCTATGTTTTTCCTGTGGATTTAGTGATTTTTACCGCTAAGCATTTTATAGAACAAGGCTTTAAGGTTGTGCTTTTTAGTGCGGATAAAGAAGCGAGTTTTGCTATAAAAGAGCATCTTAAAGACAAGGTTTTAAGCGGAAAATTTTTTCTAGCTCTTGATTTTATTAAAAATTTCAATGCTATGCAAGCTCAAATTTTTGATATGAATTTAATGGCAAAAGCAAGCAAAATACTAGCCGCTGAGCATTCTTGGTTTTCTAAATTTGCAAGTTTTGTAGGAGCTAATGAGCGTTGCGATTTTAACACTTATTTTAGCACTAAAGAGCTTTATAATGCTTTTATAATTCCTCACATTAAGGATTATGCCGATATTTCTAACACCCAAAAGGCAGTAAGTTGTGCTTATGCTTATGTGCTTGCTCTAAAGCTTAACGCACCTTTTGCAGAAAGAATCAAGCTTTTAAATTTAGCTTTAGAATTTGATACGAATAATAGTGCTTATAGAATAATGATGCTTGATGAGTTTTTTAAGAAAGGATATTTTGCTAGGGCAGAGCAGTATCTTAAAAATGTTGCAAATGAGCGTTGTGAGGAATTTTTAAAAAGCTTATTTATGATTATCCCTTGGTTTTCGAGCAAGTGTGCTTATGAGCCTTATTTTAAGCACTATGAGGACAATGCAAACGAAAACTACCCTTATATTTCTTTTGTCGCGGCTAAGATAGCTGAATTTCACAAAGACTTTAAAAAAGCAAGAAAATTCATAAATCTAAGCCTTAATAAAGAGCCTGAAAACGAGCTTTTCTTAGAATGTGCGAGGATTTTAACGCTAAAAATGAGTGCTAAATTTGATTTGAACTATCTAAATTCCGCAAAAGCTAGAATTCACAATCATCTTGCTTACAAACTAGGAGCGACGATGATACGAAACTCAAAAAGCCTTTTAGGAGTTTTAAGAATGCCTTTCATCCTAAGTGCTCTTGCTATTTCGCACAAAGAAGGGCTTAAAAGTTTAAAGCAAATTCACCTGCCACCGCTTGAAACTTACAGCGATTACAAAAACGGCTTAAAAGAAAAAGAATGTTTCACTTACAAACTTGGACTTGCCTTCATAAAAGCCAATAAAACTTGGTTTAAAGGCGGATATTTTGCATTCTTTTTTAAAGATTTGCCTAAGCTTGTGAAAGAATTTAAGGATAAAAAGACTAAAGTTTAAAAAAGGGATTTAAGAATTTTTAAATATATGTTTTAATTAGAAATTTTAAGATAAATAAATTTTTGTGATTTAAAAAACTTTAGACTTTTAAATCACAATTAAACCTAAGCTATAAAACCACTCGCTATAACTTTATCTTTATCGTAAAATACCGCCATTTGTCCGCTAGCAAGCCCATAAACAGGCTCTTTTAGCACAATTTTGGCATCTTTATTTTCGTCTATAGTAACCTTACAAGGAGTGGATTTAGAACGGTATCGTATTTTCACTTCGCATTCAAACTCTTTTGCTTCTAAGAAAAGATTGATATTTTTGAGTTCAAATTCGCTTATTTTAAGCTCTTCTTTTTTACCAACTACGATTTGATTTTTTTTAGCATTGATTTTTAAAACAAAATGTGGCTCATGAGCACCTCTTACCTCAAAGCCTTTTCTTTTACCTATGGTGTAGTGCATATAGCCATCGTGTTTGCCAACCACATTACCATTACTATCTAAAACCTCGCCCGGAATTTTCGTATCCATAAACTGCTCTAAAACTTGCACATAAGTATCCTCAACAAAGCAAATTTCAGCACTTTCTTTTTGTGTGGCAAAAGATTTAAGCTCCTCAATACAAGAGGCGAATTCCTTTACCTCTTCTTTTTTCATCTCTCCTAGAGGAAAGATAAGATATTTTAGTGCATCTTTATCCGCACTTGCTAGAAAATAGCTTTGGTCTTTACTCTCATCAAAAGCGGTTTTGATAAAGCCATCTTCAAGCCTTGCGTAGTGTCCTGTGGCAAGTTTTTCGCAACCAAGACTTTTTGCAAAATCCAAAAGCTTACCAAGTTTGATAAAGCGGTTACATAAGGCACAAGGATTTGGGGTCTTACCTTCTTTGTAGGTATTGACAAAGGGCATATAAACCTTATCTTTAAAATCTTCTTGTAGATCTAAAATATGATGTTTAATACCTAAAAATTTAGAGACCTTTTCGACTTTTTTGATGTTTTCCTCGTGATAATTTGGCTTTCCGTGAAGCTTCATATAGCAACCTATAACCTCGTGTCCTGCATTTTTAAGCTTGTAGGCAGTAACCGAACTATCCACTCCTCCACTCATTGCGACGAGAATTTTCATATTCTTTCCTTTAAAGTTTTAACGATAAAATTTAAATCGTCAGTGAGTTCGTATTTGAGTTCATCTCCTTTAGAAATGAGCTCAAATTTAAGTAAAGAATTCTTAATGAACTCATCAAAAGCTTGCCAAAAATTCTTGCCGAACAAAAAAATAGGAACATTGTCCTTAAACTGAAGTTGTTTTAAGGTAAGAACCTCACTTAACTCATCTAAGGTTCCAAAGCCGCCCGGAAAAATCACAAAAGCAAGACTCTTTTCAATAAGAGCCATTTTGCGAATGGCTAAGCTCTTAAAAGTGATATTATACTCTACAAACTCATTGAGTTTTTGTTCTTTTGGTAAAAGTATGTTAAAACCCACAGAGCGAATGAGGTTTTTATCTTGCTTAAAAGCACCCTCATTAGCTGCTTGCATAATACCACCACCACCACCACTAATTATAGAAAATCCAATATTAGTGAGCATTTTAGCTAATTTCTTAGCTTGTTTATAATAAAAACTATCTTCTTTTAATCTTGCCGAACCAAAGAAAGTTACGCTTTTTTGGAAAACTGGAATATTGTAAAAAATTTCCAAATCTTTTTGGATTTTTTCAATTTCGTTTTTAATAATCCACCGCCTTGATAAAAGATAAAATAAGTCCGATATCTTAGCTAAAGATACCATAAATTTTGCTTAATAAAGCCTATCTTAACTGCTCAAGTCTTTCTTTCTTGCTTCCAATTTCTGTGATTTGAACGCCGAAATTCCCATCGACTATCACAACCTCGCCGTAGGCTATTCTTTTATCACCTATAAGAACTTCTAAAGGATCGTTTGCAAGTTGGTTAAGCTCAACAACAGAGCCTATATCCATAATTAAAACATCTTTTAAAAGCATTTTTTTATTTCCAATTCTCACGCGTACAGGCAAACGCACATCCATAATAAGCCCGATATTCTTAAGCTCCGCGCTAATAAGCTGACTTTGCTGCTCTACTTTGGCTAGATTTTGGGCGTTTTCACCCGATTCATCTTGCTTGGTGATTTGATTATAAAGCTTCGTATCCATTACTAAAGAAAGTTGCTCGTTTAAATCATCGATTTTCACATCGAAAAAATAAAGCTTTGAAAAATCCTTTAAATCCGGCTCACTCTCGGCAAATTCGCAAGAATCAAGGCTGAATTCCATTTTTGGAATTTCTTTTTGCGCGCCAAGCGTTGTTGTAAAAGCTGAAATGATATTTTGCAAGGCTTCTTTGGCTGCATCCATTTCATCGGGTCCTAGCTTGTCGTTTTTGCTGATTTGCTCTTCACCCATCATCCACTCGCCTATAGCACTCATTAAAACCGCTCCGGCTAAAATTCCCATTTTTCCGCCTGAGTTTGTATTAAAACTCACATAAACAAGAGGAGGTTTAAGGCTATCGTTTTTGCCCACATCGAATTCTTTATACTCGCTAAATTCTGCGGTTTTTCCTGTCAAACCCTCGATAGTTCCCGCACATTCATTTATAAACATTTTTAAAAATTCATTAATCATATTTCATCTTCCTCCATATCTTCAGGCTGGTCATAAACGCTTGCTTTAGCCTTTCTTTCTTCTTCGTATTTTTCTAAAATTTCTTTGATTTCGTCTTTATCGGTGCGAATGAGTTCTAAGATTTTTATGGACTTTCTAAAGCGGTGCAAACCAACTTGTGCCAAGAAAATTTCCTTTTTATCAATGCTAATAATTGCTTTATCGTCCGCTTCTCTATCAAGCCTTAAGATATCGCCTTGTTTAAGCTCTAAGAATTCATTAACATTAATAAGCGTTTTTCCTAAAATCGCCTCATAAATCACCTCCGCACGACCGATAAGCGTTTTAAGTTCTTTATTTCTTGACTTTTTAGCAGAAGTTTCACCCATCATAATATCACGATTTGCAAGACGCGAAAGTATGCTCTCTAAATGCACCACAGGATAGCAAATATTAACCATACCGCTTGAATTTCCTATGATAATCTCCATAACCACCATAATGACAATCTCATTTTGCGAGACGATTTGAACGACATTTGGGCTTGATTCTTTAGCCTCTATGGTAGGATACATTTCAGTAACCGTGAGCCAACTTTCCCTAAGCCTTTGCATAATGATGCGAAGTATAGAATCTAAAAGATTAAGCTCTATATCTGTTAGCTCTCTTGAAGCCTCGTAGCTATCGCCTTGTCCGCCTAAAAGCCTATCTATCATAGGAAAGGCTATGCTTGGATTTATCTCTAAGGCACAGTTTCCATCTAAGGGCTTGATAGAAAAAACATTAAAGCTCGTAGGACTTGGCAAGGACATCAAAAACTCGCCATAAGTCATTTGATCTACTGAGTGAAGCTTTGTTTCAACAATACTTCTCATCATAGATGAAATTTGAGAAGCAAGATTTCTTGCAAGTTTATCGTGTATGCCCTTAATGGTTCTTAGCTGTTCTTTTGAGACTCTGTTTGGTCGCTTAAAGTCATAAACAACAATATTTCTTTCGTCTTTAAGCTCGTTTGAGGGTGCTGGCGTGTCTGTATTATCATCAACAACCTCAAGAAGGGCGTCAATTTCTTCTTGGGAGAGTATCTCTGCCATTACGATAACCTTTCTCTAAGTTTTTTAAGTATTTTTTTATGAATTTGCGAAATTCGGCTCTCACTGATATTTAAAATTTCGCTAATTTCTTTTAAATTTAGCTCCTCATAATAATAAAGCTGGATAATAAGCTGATCCCTTTCTTTTAAATCCTCTAAAATTTCGTTAATCTTTTCTAAAAGCCGTTCTTTTTCGAGTTTTTCTAAGGTGTCATCCTCGTTATAAAGCTCGATTTGCTCATCAAGGGGCAAGGTATAGCTGATAGAATGCGCGGTGCGAACCTCTTTGATTTTCTCTACATTCAAATCAAGCTTTTTGGCAAGATATTCATCATCTGGCTCACACTCGTGTTCTTGGTAATACTCATCCAAAGCCGCGTCTATGTCTTTGATGATTTTGCGGTTATTGCGACTCATCACATCAAGGCTTCTTAGATAATCAAGCATAGCACCATTAACCCTTTTTCTAGCATAACCCCAAAAGCTATCATTTTGCTCTTTATCATAACGACTCGAAAGCTTAATCATCTCTTCAACCCCAACGCCGATAAGATCATTAACATCAATGCTTGAGGGAAGCCTTTCTTTAAGCCTAAACGCCATAGCTCTTAAAGCTGGCATATAAGCTAAAACAAGTTCGTCTTGTTTTTTTTTAAGAGTTTGAGTATAGGCTTTAAGCTGCTGTTTTTCTGGCATTTCTTCGTCTTTCTTTGGCTTCATTTTTCTTAAGCTCTTCGCGTTCTGTATTGAGTTTTTCTAAAATATGATCAATTTTTTTCTCGCGAATTGCCAAATCGTTGATGATATTATTGCTCGTTTTTTCGTAGTCTGCTTTATTAAATATGCGTCCGCTAATTCTTTTAATATCGACAAAATTCATAATAGCAATGTGTATAAAAACATAAAACATAAAGGTAATAAAAAGAGTAAATAAAATAATATCAAAAGCCTCATCTATGCTTATAATGCTAAAGGTAAGTCCTATAAAAAAGCCACAAACTGTAAAAAATGCTACATAATTTTCTGGTCTCATAAGCCCTTCTTTATCGCTAAAATCTTTCTATAATTTTTCTAAAGAAACTTGAAAAACTACGATTTGAAACATTATCAAGCACTTTTTGTTCCAACCTGTATAAAAGCTTGGAAGCTACGGCTTTAAGCTCATCGCTTGAAAAGGTTTTTTCATCAGAAAACAAGGTTCTTTTTTTAATGCTTAAACTCACTTCTTTTGACGCACTTAAATGTCCTAAGAATTCCAAATTTAGAGGATTTTTTATATTAGAATCCGCAACCCTTTTGATATTTTCAAAAACCTTTAAGGCTTCGTTTTGATTTTTTACCATATTGAAAACCATTAACAAATTCTGCTTGGTTTTTGAGGTGGTTTTTATGGTCGCATAAGCGTCCGTTATGGCTGCTGGATCTGGCACGGTTACGATTAAAACCTCATCGGCCATTTCTAAGAAATTTAAAATATTTCCGCCAATTCCAGCACCTGTATCGATAATAAGAAAATCAAGCCCGTCTAAAATACTTGCTTGATTTAAAAACCTCTCGTAAATGTTTTTATCATCATATTTTAAAATTTCATCCCCGCTCTCACCCGGAATAAGCCATAAATTCGGCTTTACCTCTATGATAATGTCTTCTAAAGAATACTCGCCCCTAAGCACGTGTAAGAGGTTTTTTTGGATACGCACGTTTAAAATCACATCCAAATTTGCTAAGCCTATGTCCGCGTCAAAAAGTCCTACCTTATAGCCACTTTGAGCTAAAATATTTGCCAAATTTGCACTAACCGTACTTTTACCCACTCCGCCTTTTCCGCTTGTAACTGCGATAAAATGCGTATTTTTGACCTTTTTATCCTTGCTTTCTTGCATTAAATTGCGTAGTTTATCGGCTTGATTATTCATCGTTTTGTCCTTTTTTAAAACCCTCTAAAATGCAACGCACCAAAAAATCGCCATTTGCAAGTTCTAT
The DNA here is from genome assembly GCA_964637895.1 of uncultured Campylobacter sp. GTDB lineage: Bacteria > Campylobacterota > Campylobacteria > Campylobacterales > Campylobacteraceae > Campylobacter_D. The sequence goes on from CAZWYE010000007.1 coordinate 27,779, forward strand.
ATCATCAGGCACTTCTTGTCCTGTGGAGAAAAAACTAAGAGGAGTGTGAGTTTCGTAAATAAGAGAAAAAATATTGCCAAAAACTTTGGTTTCATCGAATTTTGTAATGATTAAAGTATCTATTCCTAAAGAAGAAAAATTCTTGTAAATTTCCATTAAATCTTCAAATTTCGTATTCGCCGAAATAACCAAATTTACATCAATTTCAGCATTAGAATGCGTTAAAAACTCCTTAGTTTTTGCAAGTTTATTATGATCATATTGCGAATTTCCTATGGTATCTACGAGTATGACCTCGCAATTATTAAGGTTTTTTATCGCCTCATCTAAGTCCTTAGGTTCTATGCTATCAATGATTGGAAGTTTCATCATTTTAGCGTATTGAAAAAGCTGTTCTACCGCGCCGATTCTGTAAGTATCAAGCGTGATAATGCCTGTTTTATAGCGCTTATCTCCGTAAGCATAACGAAAAGCAAGTTTTGCTAAGGTTGTGGTCTTTCCAACGCCTGTTGGACCTACAAACATCATAATCTTTTGTTTTTTTATCTCGCTTTCCATGCGGCAAGGCAGGAGGTTTCTTAAAAGCGAGTGAAAATACCTCTGCACGGCTTCTTTGTTTGTTTTCATACTTGCAGGTATATTCTCAATGGTTGCTTTCATAATAGCTTCTAAATGACTTTTTAGCATTCCGCTTTCTTTAGCTTGTTTGTAAATGCTTGCAAATTCAGGCGGGATTATGAGATTATTTCTTGATTCTGCTTTATCATCCCACATCATATCTACTAACAAATTAACTTTATCGCTTAGCTTGTTAATTTGCTTTTCAAAGGATTCTATTTTTTTATCGTAATTTAGCGTAGGTGTTTGCGGCAACGAAGTTCCAGTAGCCTTGCTAATCTCACTACTAACCTCAGAAAGAACTTCTTTTAAATTATCAAAACTAGGATTTATCTTGCTTTTTGGGAAGTCTTTATCTAAGCGAGGCTTAGTTTGAGTTGCTTTTGCAGGTTTAGCTTCATTAGAAAGCTCTAAAACCACAGCTTCGTCTTCTTTTGCAGCTTTGTTTTCGCTTTGTATTGCGGAATTTTTCTTAGATGGGAAAGGTTTGCCCGTTTTTTTACAATGCTCTTTTAAATCGCTCTCCTCTATGGCGACCATAACCTCGTAAATTCCCTTGCGGTTTATGGTTTTTGGGCGAATTTGTTTGTTTGTGATGATCAAAGCCTTATCGCCGTAGTCTTCTTTGACTTTTGGTATTATTTCATCGGTATCTTCA
>CAZWYE010000008.1:0-27608 GCA_964637895.1 uncultured Campylobacter sp.
AATGTTCGTTTTCAAAATGCGGACAAATGAAAATATCCTTAAAAACAATGCCGCAACTTTTTAAAATATCAAGCATTTTCTGATGAGCTATTTCGAAGCTTTCCTTAGGAAAAGTAGCCGTGCCAAGCCCGTCTTGATTGCTTACTAAGACGAATTTAAAGCCAAAGGTTTGAAGCTTTAAAAGTGCAGGAATCGCTCCTTTTTCAAAGCGAAGTTTTTCAAGGCTATCTACTTGAAAATCGCTTTTTGGCTCCTCAATCAAAGTGCCATCTCTATCGATAAAAAGGATTTTCTCACTCATTTTTAAGGCTTTCAAGGCGGAATAAAACGGCGTTTTTGTGAGCGTCTAAGGATTCAGCTTGTGCTAAAATAGCAACGCTTTTTCCAAGCTCTTTAAAGCCCTCTTTGCTTAATTCTTGAACACTCATAGTCTTGCTAAAATCTAAAAGCGAAAGGCTAGAATGCGTTCTTGTTAAGCCATAAGTTGGTAAAACATGATTAGTCCCACTTGCGTAATCTCCCATAGACTCAGGCGAAAATTCTCCTAAAAACACCGAACCTGCGTGCTTTACCTTGCTTAAAAGCTTTCTTGGATTTTTGGTTTGTATGATTAAATGCTCAGGCGCGTAAGCGTTTGAAATTTCAAGGCTTTGTTTTAAATTTTTAGCAACGATGATCTTTGAATTTGCTATGCTTTTTGCGGCAAGTTCCTTTCGTGGCAAACTTTGAAGCTGAGATTCTACCTCATCGCTTACTTTTTTCGCAAAATTCTCGCTCAAACACACCAAAATCACTTGAGAATCTGCTCCGTGTTCGGCTTGTGAGAGTAAATCGCTTGCTATGAATTTAGCATTTGCTTTTTCATCGGCAATAACTAAAACCTCACTCGGTCCTGCTTGCATATCAATAGCAGCTCCCTCAATATCCGCACTCACCTTAGCCTTAGCTTCAGTTACAAAGGCGTTTCCGGGACCAAAAATTTTATCCACTTTTTCAACGCTTTTAGTGCCATAAGCTAAAGCCGCTATGGCTCCGGCTCCTCCCATTTGATAGATTTCATCAACCCCGCAAAGCTTAGCACAAAAAAGCACGGCAGGATTGATTTTAGCCGGACTTGCAAGGACGATTTTTTTGCAAGCTGCTATTTTAGCCGGAATTGCAAGCATTAAAGTCGTTGAAAACAAAGGTGCTAAGCCTCCGGGTATGTAAAGCCCTACCTTTTCTATAGGACGCATTAAAAGCTCACATTTAACGCCTTTCATAGTTTCAAGCTCTATTTTTTTAAAAATTTGTGCTTCGTGGAATTTTTTGATATTTTTATAAGCAATTTTTATGGCGTTTTTAAGCTCTTTGCTTAGTTTTTGCCCTGCGTTTTCAAGCTCTTTTTTGCTAATTTTAATGCTTTTTATCTCAACCTTATCAAATTTCAAAGCCTGTTCTATCAAGGCTTCATCGCCTCTTTTCCTCACATCCTCGATTAAATCTGCAACGATTTTTGAAATTTCATCTTTACACTTTAGCACCGGACGCTTCAAAATGTCTTTTTTTTGCATTTGATTTAAATTTTCATAAACTACAATATCCATATTCTCTCACTTTAACATTTTTTCTATAGGTAAAACCAGAATCGAGCTTGCTCCCTCTTTTTTCAGTCTCTCCATAGTCTCCCAAAACAAATTTTCCTTACTCACCGTATGAATAGCAAGCTTGTTTTCATCGTGAGCTAAAGGCACAATAGTCGGCTTTTCAAGCCCGGGCAGCAAGGTCTCAATGACACTAAGTTTTTCTTTTGGAATGTGTAGCATAATGTATTTTGACTCCCTAGCCTCGATAACTCCACCAACCCTAAGCAGAATTTTATCCACAAGTGCTTGAACTTCATCGCTTAAAGGGCTTTGCTTTTGGATTAAACAAGCCTTTGATTCGTAAATTTTTTGCACTTCTTTAAGCCCGTTTGCTTGCAAAGTCGCCCCGCTTGAAACCAAATCACAAATAGCATCGGCTAAATTCGCCTTAGGAGCGATCTCCACAGAGCCTGTGAGGGTGCAGTTTTGGTAATTTATGCCGTTTTTTTTCATAAAATTTTTAAGAAGATGAGGGTAAGAACTTGCGATTCTAAGCCCTTCAAAATCTTTCAAACTCTTAAATTCGGCATCTTCAGGCAAAGCCAAAGAAAGCCTACAATACCCAAAATCAAGCTTTTTAAGCAGTTTAAATTCCGCTTTTTCTCCCAAAGATTTCCGCTCAAGCTCGTTTTCCTCCAAAACATTCTCGCCTATAATGCCAAGATCAACCACGCCATCAAAGATAAGACCTGGAATATCATCATCTCTCACCCTTAAAATGTCTATGGGAAAATTCGTCGCAAAGGCTATGAGGTTTTGTTCGTGAATATGCATTTTAATTCCACAATCCTTAAGCAGCTCAAGCGAATCCTTAGAAAGCCTTCCGGACTTTTGTATGGCTATGCGAAGACGCGAGTTGTTTTGCATTTTTTATCCTTGAGTGAAATTTGGCTTAATCTTAGCAAAAATATTCTTTAAAAAAGTAAAATTCTTTACCTTATTTTTCTTAAAAATTTACTTTTTATCTTCTATTTCTGAGTATTTTTTAATGTTTTTAGTATCTTGCATTTTTGCTGGTTTTGTGTTATAATCAACACTAGCTAAGGCAAAAGAATTATTAGCACTAGGCTCGTAACCTAAGGAAAGCATTTGAGCCTTAGCTATCGTATATTTATAGCTTTTTGATTCTTTATAATTACCTTTTTCTTTAAACAAAGTTTTTAAAACTAGTTCGTTATTTTTCTTTTGTGTTTGTTCTATCACAACAAAATAACCATTAACCTGCTTAAAACTTATTAAAACATTATTGTTATATTTATCTACGCTTTTAAGCGTCTCATCGGCTGTTTCTACAAAATTCCTATAATTTGCTATATCTGCAAATGTAATCGGCTCTTGTCCGCTTTCTTTTACTAGTTTTGATTTTGCACCGTGCCTTTTTAAAATATGGTTAATCGCGTTATAATCAATGCTAACTCGTGCATTTTTGTGCTTAAATCCTAATTTTTCAGCCTCATCCTCGCTTAAAATTTCAATCGCCGCTTTTTTCTTAGTACTTTGTAAATATTCCACAATTTCTGGTGTAAAATTCTCGCGTCCTATTATTTGCATATCGTGGCGGACCTGTTTCTATGATTTTTTTAATTTCGTTTAAATCAGGCTTTTGCTCTGTGTTTAAATCCTCTTTTAGCTTAACTTCGCTCACCTCTTCTGGCTTAACTGCGTCCGCTTCGTTTTGCAAGTCGGTTTGATTTTTCGGCTCGTTTAATTTCTAGCTTTCATTTGCAAGCTCTAAAATATCCATTAAAAATTTCCTTTATCGCAAAAACCTTTTGTAATCAAAGCCTCTTCGATTAAGGAAGTTCTAAGATTAAGGCTTGAGTTCGTGCCAAGAAAGCTAACTTTTTCCCAATCAATGCTTTCTAAAACCTTTTTAAGCCTCTCTTTCTGCTTTAAAATAACGATTCCATAGCCTCCTCTGTGCTGTAAATCCTCAAAATCATAGTAAATTTTCATCTGAGGTTTATTCGCAGAGTGAAAGCAGGTGCTAGGCAAGTATAAATCGCATTTATAAAGCATATTTTTATTCCTCGTGCTAGATAGTGTTCCGCCATCGCTTAGAGAATATACTTTTATAAGCTCCTTGCAGCTTTTCTTACTCGGCACATCTAGGCTAAGTGCTTTACTTTTTAGCGTTTTATCATTTACCCAAATTTGAAAAAGCGTTGCGACCTCAACTTCTTTTCCATTAGGATAAACAAAGCTATTTAGCACAAGCTTTTCGCTGTGTGCTAACACAAAGCCTCTTACCCTGCCTTTTGGGTTTGCTTTGCCATCGCTAGAAAAAAGTAGAGGCAAGATAAAGGCGACAAAATCGGCAAAGTCCTCGCGGTGATTTATAAATCTTAAGGCTAAATTCCCACGTAGCCCAAAAGGCGGATTTCCTAGCACTAGGTATTTTTTACCATTTTTAGGAGAGAAAGATAAAAAATTTTGATTTAAAATTTCGTTGTTTTTATACTCTAAATCAATGTCGATTCGCCTATTTTTTGGCATTAAATCATAAAACTACAATCACCACAGCTTGGCTCGATAAAAACATAGTCTTTACTCTCTATTTTATGTTTTTTTAAGAATTTTAAAAACGCCTCAAAGCAGTATTTTGCGGTGTATTTTTTGGTGAAAAATTCATTATGACTTCTAAAGTTTTCCTTGATAATTTCGTATTTATTATTTAGCAAAAAATTCAAATCGTGCAAGCATTTATGAAAAAAAACATAATGAATAGAAAGAAGATTTAATATTGTCTCTAAAAAATAAAGATTGTTTTTAACGATGAAGCTTGTTTAAAAAAATTATATATTTGCTTTTTTCTTAAGAGCAAATATATAAATTTTTAAAGCAGAGTTTTTGAGACTTTTTGATAAAGACTAAAAATACTATGCTATTGCAGTAGTTTTGTGAATTTAAGAACTTATCGTAGTTTGAGAAAATTTTCAAAAAGCAATAAAGTTTAAGATATGCTAAACGCTTTTATCAAGTATTTGAAAATTTTCACTTAAAAATTGTTTTAAAAAGTCCTTAGAAAGACCAAAATTTGTTTGTTCTTGCTTTAAATTTTCAAATTCTTTAGGGTATTTGAGTTTAAATTCTGCAAGTTCTTTTTGACTTAGAGAGTTAAGACCTTCGCTTAAAGCCTTTTGAAGCAAATCCTCTTCAAATTCCAACTTAACCTCCTCCGTATCCTCGCCTTTTGCCATATTTTGGGCGATTTTTGCAAAGGTGTTTAGCTCTTTTTGAGTAAATTTTTCTGAAAATTTCACTTCGTTATCGAAATTTTTATCCGTTTCTAAGCGGTAATTTACACCATCTTCTATGCTTAAATCCTCATAAGTTTTTCCTGCATAACTTCCCTTACCTAAGGACTTAAAGCTAACGCTATTTGCACCAAAACTTACCAAAGAAGCGTAAGTATAAGCGTTTTTTGTTTCATCACCGCTAATAAGCTTATCTTTGTTGCTATCGGCATTTAAGAAAGCAAGGTCGTAAAACCACGCAGAGACGAAGTTTTGCACCGCACCATTAAGCCTAAAACTTCCGTCCTCTCTTTGGTAAAAATTATTAGAATCTTTGAAATTTTCTTTTAAGGCGTTGAAATTCCTCTCACTTAAATTAATGCTCACAAGGCTTTTGCTAAGGCTGTCCTCAAAGACTATTTTCACGCCAGAATTTAAGCTTAAATCTAAAATCTCTCGCCCATCAAGTTCCTTTCCCTGCTAAGCTCTGCAAGGCTTTTTGAAGCGATATTTATATCCTTAGCCTTATACACAATGTCGTTTAAGCCTCTAAAATCAATATTGCTAAAACTCGCATTTGTAAGCATTTTATTTTTCCTTAGTAACTAGCAAACAAACCTAAACGGCACATTTGTCTTTGAAAATTAGTAGGCAAAGAATTTTGCAATAAGCAAGTCTATTGTAATAATTTGCATCATAAGCTCTCCTATCACTTCTATCTTCGTCGTAATTTGAGCTTGCAAAAAGTCCGCAAGAAAGGCTTAATAATAAAGCACATACACTAAATATTTTCATAATTAACTCTTTTTTAAAAAACTATATCATTGATAAAATTCTAAAAATAAAACCAAACTTAAATTTAAAAGCAAAAATCAAAGTCTTTTTGTCCTATTACTTTTTTTACTCAACCGTTACGCTTTTTGCTAGATTGCGTGGCATATCCACATCGTTACCAAGCCTTATGGAGATTTCCATAGCCAAAAGTTGGGTAATGAGCATCATCTCAAAAAATTCGCACATATAATGACTTTGCTCACTAGTTTTGATAAAATCATCGCTTAAATCAAAATCAAGAGGCGAAATGCTAAGCAAAGTAGAATCCCTAGCTATAAGTTCCTCGACATTAGACTTTGTCTTTTCGTAAAGCAAATTTTTAGGCATTAAGGCTATGGTGTAGAGCTTAGAATCGGCTAAAGCTATGGGTCCGTGCTTCATCTCACCTGCAGGATAGCCCTCTGCGTGAAGATAAGAAAGCTCCTTAAGCTTTAAAGCACCTTCTAAAGCCAAAGGATAAAACACATCGCGTCCTATGTAAAAAAAGCCGTGTCCGTCCAAATACCTTTTAGAAAGTCTGTGAATTTTATCGTGTAAATTTTGCTTTATCGCAACGCAACTTGGCGTGTGAAGCAAGGCTTTAACCTCTTCGCTCACATTCAAAGCCTTTTTTTGTGCAATAAAAATCGCAAGCATCCAAAGCGTTAGAACCTGAGTTGCAAAAGCCTTAGTCGAGGCTACGCCTTTTTCTATGCCTGCACGAGTTAGTAAGCTAAGGTCTGCTAAACGCACTATGCTTGTGTTATCGACATTGCAAATGGCAAAGCTTTTCGCACCTTGTTCTTTAGCGATTTTAAGGGCTTCTAAGGTATCTGCGGTTTCTCCGCTTTGAGAAATAACTATAAATAAAGAATCCTTTCGCACCAAAGCCTCGCGGTAGCGGAATTCACTCGCTATTTCAACCCTAGCTTTAATCTTAGCCACCCTTTCAAGCAAATACATACCCACAAGCGCGGCGTGATAGCTAGTCCCACACGCACAAAGCGTAATCTCTTCGAATTTACTCAAATCCTCGTTTTGAAATTCGTCAAAAACCACTTCATCGCCGTTAATCCGTCCCATTAAAACCTCGTTTAAAACCCTGCTTTGCTCGTAAATTTCTTTCTCCATAAAAAATCTAAAGCCGTCTTTTTGGGCATAAGTTTTGTCGTTATTCAGTTTTACAAAGGCGTTATTTTTTAAATTTTCGTTTTCATAAATAACAAGCTCGTCCTTGCTTGCATAGCCTAAACTTAAATCCTCTAAATAAATCACTTCTTCGCAAAAGCCTATCAAAGCGGCATCGCCTGAAGCAAAATAAAGCTCTTTTTGAGAATTCTTACCCACTATCAAAGGCGCGCCGTTTTTTGCAAAAAATATCTTGCTAGTATCTTTCTTAGAAAGAAGCAAAATAGCAAAAGCACCTCTAAGCTCCTCAACGCTTCGTTTAAAGGCTGAAAAAATATCCATTTTTTTCGCATAAAATTCAAAAAGCTTAACTATGATTTCAGTATCAGTTTGACTTAAGAAATCAACGCCCTCTTTAAGTAGCTTGTCTTTAAGCTCTTTGTAATTTTCTATAATGCCATTGTGTATCACGCAAGAATACTCGCCCAAATGCGGATGAGCGTTGATTTCGTTTGGTTTTCCGTGAGTTGCCCACCTTGTATGACCTATGGCAAGTCCTTCACCCTGGCTTGAAAAATCCTCGCACTTTCGCACTAAATTTTCAAGCTTACCAACAGCCTTAAAAAAGCTCAAATTTCCATCTTTCATCACCGCCATTCCCGCGCTATCATAGCCTCTGTATTCAAGCTCTTTAAGCCCGTTTAAAATGACTTGTTTTTTTTCGTTTTTTCCTATGTAACCTACTATTCCGCACATTTTTACTCGCTTATTAAAGAAGTGATGAGTTCTTGTTCTTTGTCTAACAAAGCCTCGTTTTTTTGAAAAATAAAAGTATTTCTCGTCCTCTGCCTTATGGTTTGAATTTTAGCCGCACTCAAACTAAGTCCGAATTTTTTAAACGCATTCATCAAAAACGCTATCAAACCTTGCTGATCTTTGGTGTTAAGGTTTAATTTAGCGTAATTTTTAGAATAATTTAAATCGAATTTTAGCTCGTCTTTTTTAATGATTGGTTTTTTGATTTTGTTTTTTAAAGGAGCTTTAAGGCTCGAATTTAAAAGCTTTATAAGCCTTTCTTTTTGTTCCTTGCTTATAATGTTTTCGTATTCAAATCTTAAATAAATTTTATCATCAAAAAGCTCGTAAAAGCTCATAAAAACAAGGTTTAAATTCGCTAAGGAAGTTAAAATAATGTTTAATTCAAAATCTTTCAAAGCTACAAGCTGCAAATTCAAATTCGGCGCGTTTTCAAGCCAGAATTTAAAGCTGCTATTTTGTGCGATTTTAGCGATATTTACTATATCTTCAAAGCTATTTTTTATGATGAAAAGGTTTGATTTTATGTGCGTGATTTTTTCTTGTAAAATTTTATCTTGTTCTAAGAAAATTTTGCTTCTTTTAAGTGTTAGTTCTTTTTTTACCCTTTTTGTGCTTTCTTCTAGCAAATTTTCGTCCGAAAAGCCCTCTTTAGCGTTCTTAAAAAGCCTATCAAGCACCTTATAAAAAAAGGCGTTTGCTCCCAAAGCCTTAGCTCTAATGAGCGTTAAAATGTATAAAAGTTCCAAAGTTTTTAAGTCTTTAATGCGTGAGAGTAAATTTAAAAGCACGACAGGATTATAAACATCATCTTTTTCTACAAGTTCTTTTAAAGCGTCATAATTTTTAAAGAGCCTAAGTCCAAGCTCGAAATTTTCAGCCTTTATATGAAATTTCGCAGCGTAGCTTCTATAAATACTTGCCATTGAAACCTCGTTTTCGCCTCGAATCGTGCTTAAGATTATGACAAATTTTATTATCATTCTTTCTTCAGTGTTAAGTTTTTTAAGCGTCTCTAAATTCTGCTCTTCTTTTTCAAAATAAAAAAGCGTTAAAAAAGCTTGGGAATCAAAGCTATAATCTCCCATTTCATCGCACAAAAATCTAGGAAACTGCTTGTAAAATTCTTTCAAAATTCCGCTATCTAGCAAAAGTTTTAAAATGCAAAAACTATTTTTTCTATAAAAAAATTTTTCAAAAATTTGCAAATTTTTTTCTAAATTTTCTTTAGAAAAATTTAAGTTAAACAACACAAAAACCCATTCAGTGCTAAATTCATAAGCCTTATCTTCTAAAAGATTAAGGTAATTTAAAACTTCATTTAAGCTTTTGAAATTTTGATTTAAGGCAAAACCTTGCAAAGCTTCGTTTTTAAAATATTTTTGCCTGATTTTTAAGGCTAAAAAAGCAGAATAAAGGCAGATTATATGCCTACTTTGCAAGGTTTTTTGCATTAAAAGCTCTTCTGCTTTGAAATTCTTTTGATCCTTTTTATGCAGAAGTTTTGCGAGTTTTTCAAGCTTGAAAAGCAAAAACTCATCATCGTCTTTATTTGCATTTAAATTTAAAGCAGATTTAAGATTTAGCAAGAACTCACTAGCTAAACGCAACTTACTTAAAGCCTTTTCGTCCATAAAATAAAGTGCATAATTCTTAGGCGAATCTTTAAAAAGAGCAAGTAAAGTTTCAAGTTTTCTTAAGTCATTCAAACCGCCCGGATCTTTTTTTATGTGAAATTCTTGCTTTAAAAAAGGGATATTTTGGTTTTTAAATTCTAAAAGCACACTTTTGGCTAAATTTTCTTTATTTTCTTTTAAAAAATTATTAAAATCGTTTTTAAGCTCTTTAAACAAAAACTTAGACCCGCAAATAAAACGAAGTTGAGGGCTTAAAAATGTGTCTTTAGCGATATTTTTCAAGCCTTTTAGCTCTATAATTTTAAAACTAAGCTCGAATTTAAGATCGTTTAAAGCCTCGATAAAAGCCTTAATCATAGGTTTTAAATGAAAAGCTTTAATGTCTTTATAGACTAAAATAAGAGGCAAAGCCTCGTTCATACAAAGGCTATTTGTCGCAAAATGCTCGTTTGCTAAAATGCAAATTGGCACAAGCTCGTTTTGTGGCAAAAAGTCCTCAAAATAGTCTTTCAAAACATTTTCATAAGCTTCTTTTACGAAATAATCCATATCCTTAGAATAATGCAAAGAAAAGCTTCCCTGCCTCAAAAAATACCTAAAATACTGCTTTTGATTTTGCACCCGTTTTAATTTAAGCTTTTCTAAATTCTTGCTCAAACGCATCAGCCTTTGTCGAAATTTTAAAGCAAATTTTAATAAATTTAACTTTATATTTAGCTTTTTTTAATAAACTCTTTTTTTGGAATTTTAAAGAAAGTTAAAGCGATGAAAAACTTGATTGAAAAGCTAGAAAAAGAAGAGAGATTAAGCGAAGAAGAAGCCCATAAAATTTGGGATTTAGACCTTTTTACCTTAGCTAAATTCGCACACAAAAAAAGAAGCAAACTTCACGGAAAAAAGGTGTATTTTAACATAAATCGCCATATAAATCCTACTAATATTTGCGCGGATACTTGCAAATTTTGTGCCTTTTCGGCACACAGAAAAAATCCTAATCCTTATTTGATGACTCACGAAGAAATTATGCAAATCGTTGATGAAAGCGTTAAAAGAGGCATTAAAGAAGTGCATATAGTCTCAGCTCACAATAAAAACACAAGTTGGCAGTGGTATTTAGAAATTTTTAAGATGATTAAAGAAAAATATCCTCAAATTCACATTAAGGCGATGACCGCAGCAGAGATTGACTTTTTGCACCGAAATTTCGGGCTTAGTTATGAGGAAGTTATTGAAAAAATGCTTGAATATGGCGTTGATAGTATGCCCGGAGGCGGTGCGGAAATTTTTGATGAAGAAGTGCGTAAAAAGATTTGCAAAGGCAAGGTTAGTAGCGAAAATTGGCTTAAAATTCACAAGCTTTGGCACGAAAAAGGCAGACAAAGCAACGCGACTATGCTTTTTGGGCATATTGAAGAGAGAAAACACAGGATGGACCATTTGCTTAGACTGCGTAAGCTTCAGGACGAAAGCGGAGGTTTTAACGCTTTTATTCCTTTGCTTTGGCAAAGAGAAAATAGCTTTTTAAAGGTTGATAAAATCACTGATAGCGAGGAAATTCTAAAGACCATAGCTATTTCAAGGCTTGTTTTGGATAATGTGAGAAATATCAAGGCGTATTGGGCAACTATGGGCTTAAATTTGGCTATGGTGGCACAAGAATTTGGAGCGAACGATTTAGATGGAACCATAGAAAAAGAAAGCATACAAAGTGCAGGCGGCGCGAAAAGTGCGAAAGGAACGACGCTTAAAACCTTCGTAGAGCTTATTAAAACTTCTAATCTCATTCCGGTTGAGCGCGATAGCTTGTATAATGAGCTTAAGGTTTATGAGGCGTGATTATGAAAAAATCAAGAGCCTTGCCTTTCGTCTTAGCTGCAACGAATTCCGGAACTATGATTTTAAATTATTTAGATAGGAATCAAAACTCTTTGGGTTCTTATGGAGTTGGGTATCAGTATTTACAAAATGCATGTTTTGACCCTGAAGAAGTGCATAATGTTCTTATTTTGCTTAATTTGCGTAGGAAATATTTTGGAGACGGGGTTTTTGCTTTAGATTGTGGTGCAAATATAGGAGCACACACTATAGAATGGGCTATAGAAATGACAGACTGGGGGGGGGTATTGGCTTTTGAAGCACAAGAGAGAATTTTTTATGCTCTAGCAGGAAATATCGCTATAAATAATTGCTTTAACGCTAGATGCTTAAACTTAGCTTTAGGAAAAGAAAATTCCTTTATAGAAATTCCACTCATAGACTATAAAAAAGCTTCTTCTTTTGGAAGTTTTGAGCTTAAGCAAGATGAAGATTCTGAATTCATAGGACAGGACTTAAAAAACTCTGAAAAAATAAAAATTGCACTCGTAAGTATAGATTCTTTAGAACTTCAAAGGATAGATTTAATAAAAATCGATGTGGAAAAAATGGAACTTGAAGTTCTAGAGGGTGCATATCAAAGCATAAAAAAGCATAATCCCATTTTGATTATAGAAATTATCAAAAGCGATTTAAAAAAGATTGATGACTTTTTAAAAGCTCTTGATTATGAAGTATTTTCTTTTGGTATGAATATACTTGCCGTGCATAAAAACGATCCTTGTCTTAAAGATATAAAGCGTAATTAAAGAGTTTTTGAAAATCTGAGGCATTTTTGCCACTTTTCTTAAAGAAATTTAGCTAAAATCTTGCAAATTTTTTTAAGGATAAAAATGTTTTACGATTTTAAAGATTTTAAAGACGATGTGAGGGTTTTAGCAAAAGAAATTCAAAAAGATTTCAAGCCCGATGCCCTAGTAGCCATAGCAAGAGGCGGAATGAGCTTGGGGCATTCTTTAGCGGTGGCTTTAAATATGCGCAATCTTTTTTCCATAAACTGCATTCATTACGAAAGAGAAAACAAACTAAGCCAATTACGCATTTTCAATGTGCCGAATTTAAAATCTTATCAAAAAATCCTACTTATCGATGATATAGCCGATAGTGGCGAGAGTTTAAAGCAAATTTCTAAGCTTTTAAAAGAAAAATTTCCTCATATTAGCCTTAAAAGTGCTACCATTTTTTATAAACGAAACGCTTCTTTAATCCCTGATTTTAAGGTTAAAGAAGCTAAAGAATGGGTTTATTTCTTTTGGGATATAGAGCCTCATTAGCTCTTAAATTTTAATAAAAGCTCAAAATTTCAACCAAATAAACCCAACGCCCTTTATCTTACGACATAAAGCAAAGTTAATACTCTAAGTGCGAGTTCTGTGCTATAAAACACGAAAAACATAGCTAAAATATGTGCTATTGTCGAATTGAAGAAATAATGTGCATAAACCTAATTAATTTATTCTGCATAAACTATCAAGCAAGGCTCTTAAAACTTATAAAGAATAATTTTTGTATTTTAAATCAAAATATTAGACAAGTTTAAAAATTTTTGACTTTAAATTTTTAAAAAAACTTTATTTATATCGTATTTGTGTGAAATTTAAACGAAAATTTATAATCTTTGTTTTAGACTTTAAATACTCATTTTAAGAAAGGTTGCGTATGTGTGAAGATAGATTTTTTAAAACTTTAGTTTCAAACTCAACAAATTTAAACTCTTTAAACACTCTTAGACTTTGGCGTTTTTAAATTCTTCTCTCATTTTTTTTCAAATTCATTTTACAAAGGTTTTATTATGCTTAGTAAAGAAGCAAGTTTTTATTACAGACAAATTTTAGAAAAGTATCCAAATTCCTACCTTGCAGAGGATTTAAACAAGACCATAGTAGGCATTGATTGCGAATTTTTAGACGCAAACGAGCTTTCTTTAAGTGAACTTAAAGCTAGATTTTACGAGTGCGTAGCGGAAGAAAAGCTTTGCGATTATGCAGGATTTTTCGGGGTTTTAAGTGCGAATTTCATCACATTTTTTGAGGATTTACCAAAGTGTGAAAAGAAAAATTACGATTATCCTTTGTTTTTATTTGCTAATGCAAAGGCTTATCTTGTGTTTGAAAAAAACAGCAAAATGTTTTTTAAATTCGGGCAGGAGAAGTATTTTGACTTTTTAAAAGAGGATTTTACTTTTGAAGAAAAAGGTTGCGAATTTGAAATTTTAAATCCTTTAGACGAGGAAAAAAAGCATTATACGAGTATGGTTGCAAAGGCTAAAGAGTATCTTTTAAGCGGAGATATTTTTCAGGTTGTTTTAAGCAAACAGCTTTGCATTCGGCACAATATAAACGCTTTGAGCTTTTATGAAGCTTTAAGTAAGCTTAATCCTAGTGCGTATATGTTTTATTTTCCCTCAAAATACGGCGTAGTTTTGGGCTCTTCGCCCGAACTCGTGCTAAGCATTAAAAACAAAGAAATTTTCGTAGCACCCATAGCTGGAACAAGAAATTTAAACGAAACAAGCGATACAAACGCCTTAGAAAAAGAGCTTTTAAGCGATGAAAAAGAACTAAGTGAGCATAAAATGCTTGTTGATTTAGCACGAAACGATGCTTCTAAATTCGGCACGAAAACAAGGGTTGAAAACCTTTTTAGCATACTTAAGAATAAATTTGTAATGCATATAGTAAGCGAAGTTTATGCGAAGATGAAAGAAGAGGCGAGTATTTTTGATGTCATCGGTGCGATTTTTCCGGCCGGAACCTTGAGCGGTGCACCAAAAATAAGGGCTTTAGAGCTAATTAGCGAGTTAGAAAATTTAGACAGAGGCGTTTATGGCGGTGCGGTTGGTTTTTTAAATTTCAACGAAGATGTGGTTTTAGCTATTATCATTCGTTCGGCTTTTTTTAAAGATAATCTAGCTTTTATCGCAAGCGGTGCGGGTATAGTGCTTGAGAGTAAAGAAGAAAACGAATACGCTGAAATTTGTGCCAAAAGAAAGGCTTTGCTAAAGACCTTTGAGAACTTAAAGGATAAAAAATGATTTTGCTTATAGATAACTACGATTCTTTTGTTTTTAATGTTAAAACTATGCTTGAAAGTATCACTCAAGATGAAATCAAGGTCGTTCGCAACGATAAAATTTCTTTAAAAGAGATTAAAGAGCTTAATCCTACGCATATTATTTTAAGTCCGGGTCCTAAGCACCCAAAAGATAGCGGAATCTGCCTTGAAATTTTTAAAGCCGGGCTTAACATTCCAACGCTTGGAATTTGCTTAGGTCATCAAGCTTTAGGGCTTAGTTTTAACGCTAAAATCAAAAGGCTTGAAATTCCAACCCACGCTAAAAACTCTAAGATTTCGCTTTTGAAAGAAAACGAACTTTTTAAGGACTTTCCGCAAAGTTTTTCGGTAATGCGTTATCATTCTTTGGAGGTTGTGGATTTAAACGATGATTTAGAGCCTTTAGCTTATAGTGAGGATGGAGTTTTAATGGCTATGAGGCACAAGAATTTGCCTTATTATGGCGTTCAGTTTCATCCGGAGAGCTATTTTAGCGAGTATGGTTTGAAAATTTTTCTTAATTTCTTGCACGCTTCGCACAAAGAAGAAAACACAGCTCAAAGCCTTCTTCCTTTCTTGCAAAAACTTAGCGAAAATATTTCTTTGCAAAATGAGGATTTTACGCAAATTTGTAGGCTCATAATGAGTAAAAATTACGAGCCTTTGCAGCTTGGTGCTTTGCTTGTTTTAATCACCGAAAAGTCTTTAAATCAAGCCTCGCTCACGGCTTTTGTAAAAAGCATTTTAAGATACTCAAAAACCTTTAGTGATGATAGCGATATGATAGATATTTGTGGCACAGGAGGCGATGGCTTTAAAAGCATTAATATCTCAACAACGAGTGCTTTTATCTTGGCAAGTTTGGGCGTAAAGGTTGCAAAGCACGGAAACCGCGCGATTTCAAGCAAGAGTGGAAGCACAGATGTGCTTGATGCCTTAAAAATAGGAGTTAGCACAAAATTAGAGCAAGGTTTAAAGCTTTTGCAAAATGAGGGACTTAACTTCTTTCACGCTCCTTTTTTTCACCCTTTAGTCGGTGAGCTTAGAGAAGTTAGAGCAAAGCTTGGAATGCGAACTGTTTTTAATATCTTAGGTCCTTTGTTGCATCCGAATTTAAAGCTAAAATACCAGCTTATGGGAAATTATCACGCACCCGTGCATAGGCTTTTGGCAGAAGTTTTAAGGGCTTTAGGTCGCAAAAGAGCTTTGGTTGTTAGAGGAAATGACGGAATGGACGAGCTTAGCATTTGCGATGAGACGCGAATTTTCGAGGTTAATGAGGGAGAAATTTTAGAATACAGCATAAGTCCTGAGCAATTTGGCTTTAAAACCGCTTTTCATAACGAAATTTCAGGAGGCAGTGCGGAGCAAAACGCTAAGGATTTGCTTGATATTATAAGCGGGAAAATGAAAGGCGCGAAATTTGATATAGTCGTGCTAAATGCTATGTTTGCACTTTATACGGCTAATAAGGTTAAAACTCCTTTAGAGGCAAAAGATATTATTTTAGAAGCGATTTACTCGGGCAAGGTTTTAGAGTATTTTAAGAATTTCCAAAAGGCAAGCAATGAAACTTAAGGTTTGTGGCATAAAAGACACTCAAAACGCAAAAGAACTTTGTGCTTTAGATGTGGATTTTATAGGACTTATCTTTGCAAAAAGCCCAAGACAAGTGGATTTAAACAAGGCTAAAGAACTTTGTAAAATCATTCATCAAAACTCAAAAAAAGCCGTCGGCGTCTTTGTCGATGAAAATTTAAACTTTATCTTAGAAGCTGTAAGTTTTGCAAAGCTTGATGTAGTGCAAATTCTTTCTTTAATCACAAAAGAAGAGTTTCTTAGCCTTAAAGAAAAAAATCTTTTAGTCTGGCAAGTTATTAGCGTGGGTGAAAAACTCGAACTTCCAAAGCATATTTATGCGGATTTAATTTTATTTGATACTAAAGGAAAACTAAAAGGCGGAAACGGCGTGAGTTTTAATTTCGCTTTGTTAAAAAATTTCAAAAAAGACTTCGCAATCGCTGGCGGAATCGGACTTCATAACATACAAGAAGTAAAAAAAACGAAAGCAAAAATCATAGATATAAATTCCAAATTCGAAAACGAAAAAGGTCTTAAAGATATAGAAAAAATCAAAGAATTCATAAAGGAGTTAAGATTATGAAAAAAACTTATTATGGGAATTTTGGAGGGCAGTTTTTGCCTGAAAGTGCTATGTTAGCACTTAATACGCTTGAAAATGCTTTTTTGAAATTTTCTAAGCAAAAAAGCTTTAAAAATGAACTTAAAAAGCTTTTAAAAACTTATGTTGGACGCCCAACTCCTTTGTATTTTGCTAAGAATTTAAGCCGTATTTACGGACACGAAATTTATCTTAAACGCGAGGATTTAAATCACACAGGAGCACATAAAATCAACAACGCCATAGCCCAAGCACTTTTGGCTAAAAAAATGGGCAAGAAAAAAATCATAGCCGAAACAGGAGCCGGTCAGCACGGACTTGCAACAGCAACAGCTGCGGCACTTTTGGGGCTTGAATGCGAAATTTTTATGGGAGCAACCGACGCACAAAGACAGGCTTTAAATGTCTATAAAATGGAGCTTTTAGGTGCTAAGGTCAATGCCGTGCAAAACGGACTTAAAACATTAAAAGAAGCCACAACTGCAGCCATTCAAGCGTGGGTTAATGACATAGAAAGGCTTTTTTATGTGGTTGGAAGCGTGGTTGGACCTTATCCTTATCCGCAAATTGTCGCTCATTTTCAAAAAATCATAGGCAAGGAATGCAAAGCTCAACTTAAAAAACTGGGCAAAAAGGCTGATTTTATCATAGCAGCTGTAGGCGGAGGAAGCAACGCGGCAGGAATTTTTAACGCCTTTTTAGAGGATAAAAGCGTTAAGCTCGTAGGCGTTGAAGCAGCAGGTCTTGGCATAAATACGCCTTATCACGCAGCGACTTTAAGTAAAGGAAGAACGGGCATCATTCACGGAATGAAAACCAAAGTTTTACAAGATGATTTAGGTAATATTTTGCCCGTGCATAGCATTTCTGCGGGGCTTGATTATCCGGGCGTTGGACCTTTGCACGCACATTTGTTTGAAAGCAAAAGAGCGCGTTATGAGGCTATTAGCGATGATGAATGTATGAGGGCTTTAAAACTTCTTTGCAAGGAAGAGGGCATAATTCCTGCGATTGAAAGCTCTCACGCTTTAGCCTTTTTAGAAAAACTCTGTCCTACTTTAAAGAAAAAAAGCGTGATAGTGCTAAATTTATCCGGAAGAGGCGATAAAGATATGAAAACGATTAGAGCATACAAAAAAGGAACGATTTATGGTTGATTTTAGAACTTTTTACAAGGAAAAAGCTAATGTGGCTTATGTGGTTTTGGGTTATCCGAATTTAGAGTTGAGTAAGGAATTTTTGCAGAATTTAGACCAAAGTCCTATTGATATTTTAGAGCTTGGTGTGGCGTATTCTGATCCTATTGCAGATGGTGAAATTATCGCAAATGCGGCTTTAAAAGCCATAAAAGAAGGCACGGACATTCACAAGGTTTTCAAGCTTTTAAAAGGCATAAAAACGAAAAAAGCCCTTGTTTTTATGGTGTATTATAATTTGATTTTTTCTTACGGCTTGAAAGAATTCGTTAAGGATGCTAAAAAAGCTGGAATTTTAGGCTTAATCGTGCCAGAACTTAGCTTTGAAGAAAGCGGTGATTTAAGAGAAGAGTGCGAGAGAGAAGACCTTGCTTTAATCACTTTAGTAAGCATTATAACACCTAAAGAAAGGATTGAAAAGCTTGTTAAAAACGCAAAGGGTTTTATTTATCTTTTAGCATCCGTTGGTATCACAGGCGGAAGAAGCGCGCAAAAAGAGCTTTTGCAAAAAAAAGTCGAGGAAATTCGCTCTTTTACAAATTTGCCCGTTTTTGTAGGCTTTGGGATTAAAGACAATAAAGATGTCAAAGCCATACGCAAAATCGCCGATGGAGCAGTGGTTGGAACAAATATAGTTAAGCTTTTTGAAAGCGGGAATTTCAAAGAAATTTCAAAAGGTGTGAAAGAAATTTTTAAAAATTGAATTTTTAAAAGGTTTTTTATTTTAGTTTTATTATAATTCTTGAATTTCATTAAAAGGTTGTTTTATGTTAAAAATTATCGAGTATTCGACTATACATTTTTGTGAGCATATTCTAAGGCTTCATATAGAAAAAACACAGGATATAAAAGGAGAGCTTTACGGAGCTTCCATTCCTATTACAGGAAAAGACAATGGAGAGTATAATTTCTACCTGTTTTTTTCTGTGGAAGTACTCAAAAAGATTGTTGTTACCTATGTCAGCGATGATAAATTCAAAGAAGATGATTGGGCGGATTTGGTAAAAGAATGTGCAAATCAAATCATAGGCTATGCGAAAAATTTACTCAACGATGTCAAAGGGGATGATGTTTATAAACTTGGAATTCCAGAATACCTTGGAAGGGTCGATGATTTTTCGAGTATAGAACTTGATGAAAGCCTTACTTACGAGCTTGAAAAAAAATGCTTTAGGATAGGTTATAAAAAAGTATGAGCGATGAGTTAGAATTTAACGAGCAGCACGGCTTGTTAGAGTCTTATGAGGATATTTTAGACATAACGGTTGATTTTGTGAGCGAACTTGGCACGACAAATATGAGCGTGGCTGATCTTTTAAAGCTTGAAGCAGGTTCGGTAATCGACCTTGAAAAACCAGCCGGAGAAAGCGTGGAGCTTTATATCAATAAAAGAATTTTTGGAAAAGGCGAAGTGATGGTTTATGAAAAAAATCTTGCGATAAGAATCAACGAGATTTTGGATTCTAAAACCGTTCTTCAGTATTTCAAAAAAGAAATTTGAATGAAAAAAATATTTTTATTTTTTCTTGCTCTGCCTCTTTTTGGGGCAAAGCTCATAAACTACAATATCTATGATAGAAATGACCGTGTCGATGTGATGCTCTCTTTCGATAGTGCTTATAATGGTAACATTTCTCAAAAAACGGAAAAGAATTTCACGCTTTTAACCTTGAGTGAGCTTAGCTTTCCTAAAGAAGAGCTTAAAAATTTAAATTCCAGCCTCGTAGATAAAATTCAAATCAGCTCTAAAAACGACAAAACTTACATTATGTTTCAAAACAAAGCAAAGGTAAGCCTTGATATAAGTAGCATTAACGATAAATTTGGAGTAAGAATAAGAGTAACAAGTGAAAATCTAAACCGAAATTTAAACTCAAACCCAAATCCTAATCAAAATTTAAACCAAAATGTCAATCAAAATTCCCCCGTCGCAAGTGCGAGTATTTTAAACACGAACGCCGATTCAAAGGAGCTTAAGTCTAAAAACTCCTCGCTAGAGGGCTTTAACTATACTCAATATATCTTGGTAATGCTTGTTTTGGTGCTTATTTTAATAGCACTTTGGTGGTTTAAAAGGACTATGAATCAAAAAGGCTTCATAAATTCAAAAAATTTCAATGTGGCTTTTCAAAGACCTTTGGATAAAAACAATCAATTTATGATTTTAGAATACAAAAATAAGCGTTATGTAATGATTATAGGCTCTTCAAATGTGCTTTTAGAAAGCGTTGAATTCACAGAAGATGAGCTAAACAGAAAGGACGAATTCGATAAAAAAGAAGAAAATTTCGACTCTGTTTTTGAGGAAAACAAAAGAAAAATACAAAATCTCATTCAAAAAAGACAAAAAAACTGAAACCTTTTAGAATTTTTTTAAAGCTTACTCTTGCGAGGATTTTTCGTCTTGAAAGAACTTTGGCACAATTTTGAGAGGTTCAAAGCCTTGAATTCTCAAGGTTTTTGATTGATTGCTAGTGCTATGGTTGTGGGTTTTGTGATTTTTCTAAGTTCATCTACTGGAAGGTCAAGTTCTTTACTTTCATTATACAAATAAACCGTATTGTTCGCAAAGGCAAAGCTTATGTTTTCTTCATTAATGCTTAAAACTTTAGCCAAAGCTAAAATAAAATTAAGCCAAACTACAATTTTCACAGGCGGTAAAAGCTCCTTAAATTCTCCTATATTGTAAGTATTGACCCTTTTGCCATCAAGCCTAATGATACTTGCTATCAAAGCCTTATCTTTGTGAGAAAAACCATAATTTAAACCGCCCAAAATAAAATGTGCGGAATATTGATTTGCCAAATAAAAATTCAAATGCTCACCTATATGACAAAGCTTTGCCGCACTTATTAGAATGTTTTTATAAAAAGGGTGAAGCCTGTGTAAATTTTCAAGCACATTGAATAGTTCTAAGGCAAAATGCGGGGTTTTAAGCTTTCTATCCTTAAACAAAAATCTATCTTGCAAAGATTTTAAGCTAGGATTAAAATTTGCAGGAAAACGCTTAGCCTGACGCAACAAATCCTCTAAATACACGCCTTCTCTTATGCCAACTCCGCTTGTAATAACCTGCTTAATCCTAAGCTTTTCAGCGATCTTTAAAAAAATAAGCGTTCCCTCTTTTATGGTATCAAAACGGTCTTTTTTAATGTCAAATTCTGCTAAATCTTCATTTGTAGCGTTTAAAATTTTTAAAATATATTCTTTTTCGTCTTCTAATTTATAACGAAAATCGTGCAAATTCTTTAAAGGATAAGAGTTTTTTTCTATGATGAAATTTGAAATCGCCCTTAAGCTTCCGCCTATTGCTATGAGATTATCGTTGCAAAAATATTTAGGAATTTGTGCTAGAATGGGCTTTAAAAACTCATCAAGCTCGCCCTCTTTTCCTTTATCATAAAAAAGCTCTTTAAGCCTTACCGTGCCGATATCTAGCGAAATGCAGTCTATGATTTTGTTGTTTTTAATCAAACAAAGCTCACTAGAACCTCCACCTATATCCAAAGTGGTCGCATTTTTAAAAGAACTTAGCAAATTTAAAGCCGCAAAGCCGCCTAAATAAGACTCGTTTTTGCCGTCTATCGGGCGTATGTTTAAGCCTAAAGAATCCTTGATTCTTTTGATAAATTCCTTAGAATTTGGAGCGTCCCTTAAAGCAGAAGTGCCGATAATAAGCGTTTTTTTGCATTTGTGTTTTAAAATACATTGCTTGAAAAAGCTAAGAGCCTTTTGTGCCCTTTGCATAGCCTCTTCTTGCAAAACCTTGCCGTTATCGTAAGCCTTTTCACCAAGACGAACCTTTCTTTTATACTCGCAAGTCGTGTAAAAACCATACCTTGAAGTCTTTTCAAAGACTATCATTCTTATGGAATTTGAGCCTAAGTCTATGACTGCGGTTCTTTTTGCCATTAAAATTCTCTGTTGCGGCTTTTAAGACGCAATTCTTCTATGGTTTCGACATTATTTGGGTCTGAAATAATGCACTCGTAAGGACAGGCTACTATGCAAGCAGGCTCTGAAAAATCATTGACGCATTCGGAGCAGAGGTCCGGGTCTATTGTATAAATGGGAGTATTTTCATAAATGGCTTCATCGGGGCATTCCTCCCTACAAGCATCGCAACAAACGCAATCTTTAGTGATTAAAAGAGACATTGTTTCTACCTTTTAAAAAAATATTTGACTTTATACAATAATAAACTTAAATAAAATATAAAAAATGCCAAAAGATGAAATTTTACACCTTTTGGCACGAAAATTTAAGATTTTTTAGGGAAGCAAAAACGATAACCTCTGCGGCGAACGGTTTCTATGGTAGAAATGTTAAGAGGTTTGTCCATTTTTTGACGAATTTGATTGATAGCAACTTCAATCACATTTGGAGTAACAAGCTCAGGCTCCTCCCAAATCGCATCAAGAAGCTGTTCTTTAGAAACGATTTGATCAGAATGTCTTGCAAGGTGCGTTAAAACCTCGAAAGGTTTGCCTTTAAGCTCGATATTTTGCCCTTTGTAGGTGATTTTCTCCTCATCGGGGTCTATGATTAAATCCTCTATTTTAATGACATTTGTGCCGCCAAATCTAAGCTTTGCTTCTATTCTTGCCAAAAGCACATCAAAATCCAAAGGCTTTTTGATAAAATCATCAGCTCCAGCCTTTAAAGCCTTAATCTCGCTTTCTTTGTCCGTTTTCGAAGATACTATGATAATCGAAGTTCTTGGAGACTTGTGCTTGATGCTGTTAATAAGCTCTACTCCATCGCCATCGCTTAGAGTCCAACTCAGTAAAACCAAGTCGTAATGCCTAATGCCAATGAAGTATTCTCCGTCCTTAAAATTCTCCGAAGAATCGGTCTGGTAGCCGAATTCGTTAAGATTATCGATAATAGCTTTATTAAGGCTATCGTCATCTTCTATAACTAAAATTCTCATTTCTAAGTCCTTATTTATAAAAAATTACTTAAGGATTGTAACATAATTTAAGTTAATATTTAGTTATTTTCGTTTAAGTTTTGAATTTTTTTTTAAAACTTACGCCAACTTTGGAATTTTTGATGATTTTAGGTTTAAAGGCGGAAATTTTTAGAGAATTCAAAGCAGGAAATTCTTTTTTCAAAGCCTCACTTAAAAATTCCAAAGACTCTTCTAAGGTATGAAATTTTTGCTTTTTATAACTTTGTTTAACGAAATTTAAAACCCTAGCGTAATTTAAAAACTCATCGGATTTTGCTTTAAGCTTAATAACAAGCTTTTGCTTTTTTTTACGCTCAAATGGCAAAATTCCAATGATGCATTTAAAGCGGAATTTAAGTTTTATATGACTTTGCATTCTTCTTTAAAAATCAATCTTTTTATATTTGGCAGGTGCTTGTAAAATATGATAAAAGCTATGACAAGCAAGGGTGCAAAAGTTTCAAGTCCTTCTAAACCAAGCACGAAAGAGCTTAAAAGCAAGGCAGACAAAGCACCAAGCGAAGCTAAGGACGAAATTTTAAAAATTTTTCCCACAACAAGCCACACCACAAAGGAGATTAAAAGCTCCAAAGGTAAAAGCACAGCCATAACTCCGGCTGCGGTTGCTACGCCTTTTCCGCCCTCAAAAAGCAAATAAATAGAAAAGCAATGCCCCAAAACCACTAAAACCGCAAAACTCCAAAGCAAATTCACATCATAGCCCAAATTTTTCAAAATCAAAAGCGGCACGGCTGCCTTAGCAAAATCTAAAACTATGGTTGTAAGGGCTAATTTTTTAGCAAGTTTTGGGTTGTTTTGCTTAACCACTCTTAAAACATTGGTCGCTCCTATGCTTTTAGAGCCTTGATTTTTGATATTTACTTTTGCAAAAATTAAGGCTAAAATAAGTCCAAAAGGGATAGAACCTAAAAGATAAGCTAGAGCGTAAATGATTAAATTTCCCAAATTCAAGCCTTTTTTATAAAGTTAGAACACGCATTATAAACTAAAAAGTTAAACAAAAGAAAAATTTATTTTTTGTTAAATATTTATTTAAATGTAAGAAATAATTTATTATTATTTATTATAAATTATCTAAGGATAATTTTTATTAAAATTTTAAGGAGTTTTTATGAAACTAAGATCTTTAGTTCTCGCCTCTGCGTTGGTTTTCGTTTCCGCAAGTGCTTTAAATGCTACAAGTTTAGTAGAAGAAGCTAAAAATTCAGGCTTGATTCCCCTACCAAAAGACCAAAAGGGAGTTGATGAAATTCTTAAACAAAATGGCGTTAAAGCCGAGCCTTTTAGTGCGGAAAAAGCCGAACTAGGAAAGAAGCTTTATTTTGAACCAAGACTTTCAAAAAGTGGTATCATCTCCTGTAATACTTGCCATAATTTAGGCTTAGGCGGAACAGATGGCGTTGCTGCTGCTGTGGGACATAAATGGGCGTCAAATCCTCACCATTTAAATTCGCCTACAACTTACAATTCCGTGCTTAATACTACTCAGTTTTGGGACGGAAGAGCTGCAAATTTAATAGAACAAGCCAAAGGTCCTATCGAAGCAGAACCTGAAATGGCTACTCCTGCAAAGCTTGCAGTGGCAAGAATTTCTTCTTTGGACGAATATGTAAAAGAATTCAAAAGACTTTATGGAAAAAGCGGAGTAACTTTTGACAATATCGCCGATGCGATTGCAAATTTCGAAAGAACTTTGCTTACTCCTTCGCGTTTTGATAAATTCTTAGAAGGCGATGAAAATGCTTTAAGCAAAGCCGAACAAGCAGGACTTAAACTCTTTATCGATAAAGGCTGTGTGGCTTGTCATACGGGCGTAAATTTAGGCGGAAGTATGCAAAGTTTTGAAGTAGCTGGTAAATATCAGTTTGCGAATTTAGGAGATTTTAAAGGCGATGAAAACGGTATGGTAAAAACTCCTACTTTAAGAAATGTCGCTGAAACCGCTCCGTATTTTCACAACGGTGCGATTTGGTCTTTAAAAGATGCTATCAAAGAAATGGGTAGCGTTCAACTTGGTATTAAAATCAGCGATAAAGAAGCTGCAAGTATCGAAACTTTCTTACATTCCCTAACGGGTGAAAAACCAGAAATTATATATCCACAATTTCCAATTTCTACCGAAAAAACGCCAAAACCAGAGCTTTAAATTTTAAACCCTCTTTAAAAAGAGGGTTGTTTAAATTTCTTTACTTCTAAGTGTTATAATATCCTTAAAAATTTGCAAAAATTTTTTGAAAGGCTTAAAATGAAACTTTTTGGAACCGACGGCGTTCGTGGAAAAGCAGGAGAATTTCTTGATTCTTTTTTAGCTATGCGTTTGGCAATGGCGGCTGGGATTTATTTTAAAGATAAAAGCCTTACTAAAAATATTTTAGTAGGAAAAGATACAAGACGAAGCGGATATATGATAGAAAATGCCATTGTTTCAGGGCTTACTTTGGTGGGCTATAATGTCATACAAATCGGTCCTATGCCTACACCTGCGATAGCTTTTTTAACCGAAGATATGCGCTGTGATGCGGGTATTATGATTTCAGCTTCGCACAATCCTTATTATGATAATGGAATCAAATTCTTTGGAGCGGATGGAAACAAGCTTAGCGAGGATATAGAAAGAAAGATAGAAGAAATTTATTTTGATGATAAACTCATAGAAAGTTCTAAAGTTACGATGAATGACATAGGTCAAGCCAAAAGAATAGACGATGTCATAGGTCGTTACATAGTTTGCATTAAAAATTCTTTTCCAAAAAATCTCACGCTAAAATCCTTACGCATAGTTTTAGATGTCGCACACGGAGCCGCTTACAAGGTCGCTCCAACCGTTTTTAAAGAACTAGGAGCCGAAGTTATAGTCATCAATGATAAACCAAACGGGCTTAATATTAACGAAAATTGCGGAGCCTTACACCCTGCAAATCTTGCTTTTGAAGTGAAAAAATTCCGCGCGGATTTAGGCTTTGCTTTTGATGGGGATGCAGATAGGCTCGTGGTGGTTGATGAAAAGGGCGAAGTAGCAAACGGCGATAGTTTGCTAGGCGTTTTAGCCCTTTATCTTAAAGAACAAAACAAGCTTAAATCAAGCGTGGTTGCGACAGTTATGAGTAACGGGGCTTTGAAAGAATTTTTAAACAAGCACAAAATAGAGCTTGAAACCTGCGGAGTTGGCGATAAATTCGTGCTTGAAAAGCTTAAAAACTGCGGGGGAAATTTCGGAGGCGAACAAAGTGGGCATATTATTTTTAGCGATTATGCAAAAACAGGCGATGGGCTTGTTGCAGCACTTCAATTTACCGCTTTAATGCTTACAAAGAAAAAGAGCGCAAGTGCGATTTTAGGGCAGATTAAGCCTTATCCGCAACTTTTGCATAATCTTAAAATTTCAGAGAAAAAAGACCTAAAAAAAATCAAAGGTCTTAAAGAACTAGAAGAGGATTTAAAAAGCAAAAATATCAATTTTTTGTTTAGGTATTCAGGAACCGAAAATCTCATTCGTTTGCTTTTAGAAGCTAAGGACTTAAAACTTCTAACTAAAGAAATGAAAGGCGTTGTCGAGTTTTTTAAGAAAGCTTTATGATGAATTTCAAATTTATAGGGATTTTTCTAGGCTTTTTTGCCTTTGTTTTTATACTTGATCAATGGGTAAAAACGCTCATTTTAAATGGTTTGCGTTATAAAAGCGGATTTTTAGACCTTGTTTATGTTTTAAATACTGGCGTAGCCTTTTCTATGCTAAGTTTTTTAGAACATTATCTTAAATACTTACATTTAACTTTGCTCTTTTGTCTTTTTGCTTATCTTTTGTGGCAAAAAAGCTTTTTTAAGGAGCATATAATCGCTTTTGCAATGATGCTTGGCGGAGGAAGCTCTAATTTATATGATCGCTTCGTTAGAGACGGCGTTGTAGATATGTTTTTTTGGCACAAATGGTTCGAATTTGCGATTTTTAATGTTGCTGATGTGATGATTAATATCAGCGTTTTTTTGATTTTATTGCAAGAAATTTATAAAAATTTTAAAAAAAGGAAAGAAAATGGAAATTTTAAATGAATATTATATTTGGATTAAAATGGTGCATTATTTAGGCTTTGTTTCGTGGATGGCTGGGCTTTTTTATTTGCCGCGACTTTTCGTGTATCATAGCGAACACAAGGATAATGCGGACTTTGTCAAGGTTGTAAAAATTCAAGAACAAAAACTTTTCAAATACATACAAACTCCGGCTATGCTAATAACGCTACTTACAGGCGTTTTAATGCTTGTTTTAAATCCTTCTCTTTTAAAGGGTGCTGGTTTTATGCACGCAAAAATCAGCCTTGCCTTGCTTTTGCTTTTGTATCATTTTCACAATTATCTTTGCTTAAAAGAACTTGAAAAAGACCTTTGCAAAAAAAGCGGAAAATACTTTAGAATTTACAACGAAATTCCAACCCTCATTTTCATCGGCATAGCCATAATGATGGTTGTTCGACCTTTTTAAGGAAAGTTTATGGAAAAAGCAAAAGTGATTGAAAATTTAAACGCTCTTTTTAAACAAAGGGCGGAATTTTACGAATTTTTCGATGCGAATATCAAAAAGCTACCAAATAGCGATGTTTTCGACTTTAAAGAGAGTAAATTCCTCTCCGCACAAGAGGTTTATACGCATTTTTATCATTATGATTATGCCATAAGAAAGCTTTTACCTAAGCTTTACAAGGCTTATGAGATAAAAGATGAGGATTTAAATAGAGATTTTTAAAAATTTTTGACTTTTTTTATTGAATTAAAAAGCACTTAATTTTCATAAAATAAGGCAAATTCTAAAGATTTTAAAGCAAGTTTTTAAAGAACGCAAAGCAAAATCCGCTTCTTTTTTAAAGAATGTAAAATCCGGTTTTTATCTTTGCGTTTAAATTAGTATTTTACTTTTCTTTATCAAGCCCTAAAAAAGCAAAAATACCCCGTGCTTAAGTTTTCTTTATCTTCATCGCTTTCATAAGAAAGAAGTTTGAAATCTCTTTGCATAAAAAGGCGGAAAAGCTCGGTTTGAGTGTAGAGTTTTTTCACCCAAATGGGATTGTGAGAGCGG
>CAZWYE010000009.1:0-26400 GCA_964637895.1 uncultured Campylobacter sp.
GAGGATTTTGATAAGCCCTTTATAGGCGTAGCCAATAGCTATATAGACATTATTCCGGGGCATTTTTTCTTAAACGAATACGCTAAGATTATAAAAGATGAAATTCGTAAAAACGGCTGTGTGCCTTTTGAATTTAACACCATAGGCATTGATGATGGTATAGCTATGGGACATAAGGGTATGCTTTATTCTCTGCCAAGTCGTGAAATTATCGCAAATTCCGTAGAAAGCGTGATGAACGCTCACCAGCTTGACGCTCTTATTTGCATACCAAATTGCGATAAAATCACGCCCGGAATGCTTATGGGTGCTTTAAGAGTCAATGTTCCTACGATTTTTGTAAGTGGCGGTCCTATGAGTGCTGGTTTTAGCAAAAAGGGCGAAAAACTCACGCTAAATAGCGTTTTTGAAGCAGTTGGAGCGTATGAGAGCGAAAAGATTGATGAAGAAGAGCTTAAAGACATAGAGTGCAAAGCCTGTCCGGGCGGAGGTTCTTGCTCGGGAATGTTTACTGCAAATTCTATGAATACGCTTTGTGAGGCTATGGGCATAGCTTTAGAGGGAAATGGCACGGTTCTAGCTCAAACCCCACAAAGAGAAGAGCTTTTAAGAAAGGCTGCAAAGAGAATTTGCGAAATAGCCCTTGATGAACGCTTTAGAATTCGCAATATCATCAATCAAAAAGCCATTAGAAACGCTATGGTTGTGGATATGGCAATGGGCGGAAGCTCGAATACTATCTTGCATATGCTTGCTATTTCAAGAGAAGCCGGAGTCCCGCTTAATATTAAAGATATCAACACGCTTAGCAAAAACACCGCTCACATCGCAAAAATCGCTCCGTCCTTACCAAGCGTTACTATGGAGGACATAGGCGAAGCTGGTGGGGTTAGTGCGGTGATTAAAGAAATTTCCTTGCAAGAAAATCATATGCTCGAACTAGACGCACTAACTATCACGGGAGAAAGCCTAAAAGAACGCATAAAAAATGCAAATATCAAAAACGAAAACATCATTCACACGACGCAAAATGCTTACTCAAAGGTTGGCGGACTTGCCATTTTGTTTGGAAATTTAGCCACTCAAGGTTGCGTTATAAAAACGGCTGGAATCATAGGAGAGAGGAAATTTAAAGGAAAAGCCGTGTGTTTTAACTCCCAAGATGAAGCCATAAAAGGCATAGTAAAAGGCAAGGTGAAAAAAGGCGATGTGTGCGTGATTCGCTACGAAGGACCTAAGGGAGGTCCGGGAATGCAAGAAATGCTAAGCCCGACAAGCCTTTTAATGGGTATGGGTTTGGGTGCTGATGTCGCTTTGATAACCGATGGTCGTTTTAGCGGTGCAACAAGAGGTTTGTGTGTAGGACATATTTCGCCTGAAGCTGCAGAAGAAGGACTTATAGCACTTTTAGAGGATGGAGATGAGATAGAAATAGATGTGGATTCTTACACTATAAACGCAAATTTAAGCGAAGCTGAAATTTCAAAAAGAAAGGCAAACTATAAAGCACCTCAAAAAGAGCTTGATTCAAGATGGCTTAAAATGTATCAAAAGCTTGTAAGCAACGCAAGCAAAGGAGCGGTTTTGGATATGGATTAATTAAATTTGTGTTTTTGTGAAGTACAAATTAACCACAGCAGGCGTTATGGTTTGGTAAATTTTTTAATATATTCATAATATCTGAAGTATCTTCTATAGTATACCTTTCTATATATTTAGCGTGTCTTAAGGAAGTTTTTATTAATTCCTTAATACCTGAATTATCTTCATTCCCAATAGGTCTAATTCTTATAACACGACCTTTGATGCCTAATTCTTTTTCAACTATTTGACTAAATCCAATGTCATCTATTGTAAGCCTATCTTGAACGGCATTAAATATTATTACTATAGTGGGAATGTTAAATTTATTCAAAATTTTGCAAAACATTTTATCTATTTGAGATACTTCTCGTTTTTTTTCATCGATAGCAAGTATAGAAAGAGCAATACGATTATCATTCAACTCTTCATTTTGGAGTAAAAAACTTTCAATTTTTTCTATAGAATCTATAAAATTATTAGCACAAAGCATATCTAAAAATAAACATTCAAGCTCCGTATTTTTTTCCAAAACACTTTTAGGATCGTTAAGTACTTGATATTTTAAAACTTCTGCTAGTTCTTTATCTATTCCAAGTTGCAAAATCCTAATTTTAAGTCCATCAATCTTCCCTAAAATCCTTGGAGAAATATACATAAAACAATTCCTTTCTTGCTAATTAATCTCGCAAACAATGCGAGATTATAACACAAAAAAAAAACAAACTTAAATTAATAAAACATCTTAATTAAAAAGAATAAAAGTATAAAAATAAGCAAAAATACAAGCAGAAAGCAAGTTCTGCTTGTATAAATATTTAATGCACAGAGGCTTCGCTAATGCCTATGCCACTTTGAGCTCTAAAATTTTGAGCCTCAAAGCCTTCTTTATCGATTTGGGCTCGTTTTGATTTATCAAGCTTTGAAATAACAAAAATCAAAATGAAAGTCAAAGGTATAGTAAATAGTGCTGGGTGATTATAAGGAAAAATAGCTTCGCTAAATCCAAAACTTTTTATCCAAATACTAGGAGATAAAACCACAAGAGTAACAACGACTATAAGACCTATTAAACCTCCCCAAAACGCACCTTTTGTAGTGAGATTTTTCCAATAAAGACAAAGTAAAAGTATAGGGAAATTTACACTCGCTGCTATGGCAAAAGCAAGTCCAACCATAAAGGCTACATTTTGCTTTTCAAAAACTATACCCACGAGTATAGCTAAAATTCCTATGCAAATCGTAGCTATCTTTGTAACTCTTAATTCTTCTTTTGGATCACAAGTTCCATTCTTGCAAACATTTACAAATAAATCATGGCTAATAGCTCCTGCTCCTGAAATAGTAAGTCCAGCAACAACAGCCAAAATAGTTGCAAAAGCAACGGCTGAAATGAAACCTAAAAACACACTTCCACCTAAATCTTCAGCAAGCAAAACTGCAACCATATTTGTAACGCCGTTAAAACTTCCATCTTCATTAGTATATAGAGGATTTCCTAGTAAAAAAACAATAGCACCAAAACCTATAATAAAGGTTAATATATAAAAATACCCTATAAGTGTAGTTGCGTAAAATGCTGATTTTCTAGCTTCTTTGGCATTTTTAACCGTAAAAAATCGCATTAAAATATGAGGCAAACCAGCCGTTCCAAACATCAGGGCAAGCCCCAAAGATACAGCAGAAATAGTGTCTGGTAAGAATGCTCCTGGTTTCATAATTTTATCCCCGCTTGGGTGATGGGTTATGGCTTGTTGAAAATAAGAAGTCAAATCAAATTTAGTCAGATAAAGTATCATAATAGCCATAAAAGTTGCTCCACTCAAAAGCAAAACAGCCTTGATAATTTGTACCCAAGTGGTTGCGTGCATACCTCCAAAAGTAACATAAATCATAATCAAAATACCGACCAAAATTACAGCAAAAGTATAAGGAAGTCCAAAAAGAACTTGTATAAGTTGTCCAGCTCCTACCATTTGAGCGATGAGATAAAAAACAACTACACTTAAGGCTGAAATCGCCGATAAAATTCTAATAGGCTTCGAATCCAAACGATAAGCGGTAACATCGGCAAAAGTAAATTTTCCAAGATTTCTTAATTTCTCAGAAATTAAAAACAAAACTATAGGCCAACCGACCAAGAATCCAACAGAATAAATGAGTCCATCAAAACCATTTGAAAAAATCAAAGCGACTATACCTAAAAAACTTGCCGCACTCATATAATCACCAGCAATAGCAACGCCATTTTGCCAACCAGTGATATTTCCTCCAGCCGTATAAAAACCGCTTGCAGATCTAGTTTTTTTACTAGAATAATAAGTAATAAATAAAGTAAAGGCAACGAAAGCTAAAAACATAAAAATGGCTGTTAAATTAAGCTCACTTTTTTTTGCATCTGATAAATCCACAGAAGCTGCACTCAAAAAACTTGTCAAAAAAATAACATAAAATAGAACTTTCATAGTTTTTCCTTATTTTTCAATTTTATAAGATATTTTTCCACTTTGCAAATCTTGCATAAGTCCATTTTTTTCTATATCTTTTAGTATTTCTTCTTGATTTTTATCCATATATTGATTAGCAACAAAGGTATAAAAACCCGTAGCGATAATACACACTAAAATAATAAAAATACCATACATAATCCCTAAAGTAACAGAACTATCTCCTACTTTATATCCTAAAACTTCAGGAAAAGCACCGATACCAAACACAAAAACATAATAACATACTAAAATAAGTAAAGATAATAATAAAGAAAATTTGTTTCTAAAAGAAACAAATCTTCTAAATTTTAATAAGCTTTCTTTTTGTTCTTCAGTCATAAACACTCCTTTTAATTTCATATCCTAGTTTATTGTAGTATAATTTAGTAAATATATCCCGTAAAAATTTAAGATAAATTTAAATTTAAAGCCTTTTGTTTAGTAAAGCAACAAATGTTTGCAAAGATTTACGATAAAACAACAATATCTTATATAAATCTTTGCTATTTTTATATTATAAAATAAAAATTTGTGTAAATTTTACTAAATATTTAACACATAAGGTGTGCTTTGATACACATCATAATTTAGCCAGTTTGAGAAAATCGTATTTGCATTAGAACGCCAAGTATATAAAATTTCGCCCCTTTCGTTGAAATAATTTTTCGGTGCTTCAACCTTTGCGCCGTCCCTTTCAAATTCAAGCTTTAAGGTTTCTTTAAAGTATTCTAAATGCCCAAGATTAAAAATATCCTTTTTATCCCTTAGCAAAGAACTTCCAGCTTCCTTACTTTCAAGCAGAATTTTTAGGTCCTTGTGCCTTGAAATTTGCGTCTCGTTTATATGGCTATTTCGCGAATGAGGCATCAAAACCTCCTCGTTAAGATTGGTTAAAATGAGGTCTTGATTTGTGATTTTATGAGGAAAAACTCCAAAGCATTTTTTGCTTAAATTATGCTTTTCTATGCCGTAAAAATGATAAAGCGCGCTCATAGCACC
Organism: uncultured Campylobacter sp.; assembly: GCA_964637895.1. Taxonomy (GTDB): domain Bacteria; phylum Campylobacterota; class Campylobacteria; order Campylobacterales; family Campylobacteraceae; genus Campylobacter_D. Next base: position 5,070 of record CAZWYE010000009.1, read on the forward strand.
CCAGCAAATATACATAGTGCTAGTAACATTTTCACGCAAGAAATTAAAAATTTGCTTAAGCTCCTCCCAATACTTCACCTCCTCAAAACCCATATGCTCAACAGGCGCGCCGGTAACGATAGCACCGTCAAATTTTTTATGCTTAAAATCATCAAGCCCTTGATAGAATTTTTCCAAATGCGTCAGGGGCGTGTTTTTACCTATATAGCTTTTAGTCGCGACAAAGCTTATATGAATTTGCAAAGGCGAATTTGCTAAGAGAGAAAGAAGCTGATTCTCGGTTTCAATCTTAGTTGGCATAAGATTTAAAATAAGAATTTCAAGCGTTCTAATGTCCTGCGAATTCGCCCTTTTCTCGTCCATAACAAAGACATTATTTTTTAGTATGTCAAAGGCTGGAATTTCTTTTGGTATGACTAAGGGCATTTTTAGCTTTCTATGGCTTGTTTAAGGTCGTTTATCAAGTCCTTAGCGTCCTCAAGTCCTATGCTAAGCCTCACGGTTGTTAAATTTATGCCTGAATTTTTAAGCTCATTTTCGTTAAGCTGTGAATGCGTAGTGCTTGCCGGATGAATGATAAGAGACTTAGAATCGCCCAAATTTGCGACGATTTCAAAGATCTTTGTTTTATCGCAAATCGCCCTTGCGTGAGCCTCGCTTTTTGCTTCAAAGCTTATAAGTCCGCTAGCATCTGTGCTGGTAAAGTATTTTTCAAGCAAAGGATAATATTTATTGCTCTTAAGTCCGGGATAATTTACTTCTTTAATGTCCGGATGAGCCTCTAAGAATTTAGCAACCTCAAGCGCGTTTTGACTATGTTTTTTAATGCGAATTCCTAAGGTCTCAAGCCCTTGCAAATGTATCCACGCACTTTGCGGGCTTAGGGTCGCACCTATATTTCTTAGCCATTCTGTGATGATTCTTATGCAAAAAATCGGCAGTGGCAAACTCGCATAAACAAGCCCGTGATAGCTAGGATCAGGCGTGTTAAAGGCTGGGTAGCGGGGATTATTTTTTATAAGCTCATTAAGTCCCTTTCTTTCTATAATCGCACCGCCTAGGGCACTTCCGGCACCATTTACATATTTGCTTAAAGAATGCACGACTATATCAACGCCAAATTCAAAAGCCTTATGTAAAAACGCAGTTGGAACCGTGTTGTCGCAAATGCTTATTATGCCGTGTTTTTTAGCGATTTGCGTGATTTTTTCTGTATCTGCTATAGAAATTTGAGGATTTGAAAGACTTTCGAAAAAAATCGCCTTCGTGTTCTCATCTATGAGCCTTTCCAGCGTGCTTAAATCGTCAATATCAAATTCCTTACTAGAAATTCCAAACCGCTTTAAAGTGTGCTGTATGAGCGTATTTGTGCCTCCGTAAATTTTGTTTGCAAAAAGCACATTATCGCCGCTTTGAGCGCAATTTACTAAGGCATAAAACGAGGCTGCCGAACCGCTTGACGCACAGACTGCAAAAGCGCCGCCTTCAACCGCGGCAAGTCTATTTTGCAAGACATCAACCGTCGGGCTTGTAAGCCTTGCATAAATGTTTCCAAGCTCTTTTAAAGCGAAGCGGTCCCCAGCTTGTTTTAAGCTTTCAAAACTAAAAGCCGTGCTGTGATAAATAGGAACGCTAACCGTTCTTTGCGTGTCAAATTCATACCCTGCGTGCAAGGCAAGAGTGTTTTGTTTGTAGTTTTCTAACATAATTTTTCCTTTTTAAATGTAAATTTGAAAAGCCTTAAAAGACTAAAAAATAAAATGAAAATGAGTTAAGAAGTTAAGCACGCAAAGCGTGCATCATAGCAGAAACAGAAAAAAAGCAAGTGAAATTTAAAGCGTTAAAAAATTTTTTAGCGTTAAAAAACATTTTTGCTCCTTTTCTAAAAGTGTAAAGGCGATTATACTTTAAGAAATATAAAAGTTTTCTTAAATTTAAAACTTGGTCGCTAAAAAGATCTAGCAAGATCAAAGCCCTAAGGCTTGGCTTAGAATTTGCGCTTTTTTAGTTTCTAAGGTTTGCAGTTTTGAATTTAGAACTTTTATTTTGCTTTCTATGAATTCTATGCATTGGACTATTTTTTCTTGCTCTTTTAGTGGGGGTAGGGGGATTTTAAACGCTTTAATATCATCTGCATTTATACTTGGATACGAAGCTTTTGGCATTTTATTTTCCATTTGTCTCATTAAGTCATCTGAAAACATAAAAAGAATATAAAGTAATTTTGAATTTAATTTATTGCCTCCCTTAAGAATAGCGAAGCCTGTTGAAAATATAAAATTTGGCATATTTTCCTTTATGTAAGCAAATCCCTTAAGATACGGTCGCACGGTTGAAATTATAACGCTATCATTATCAGCTATTCGTCTAGCTCTACTAGGCAAATTTGAGCCCATTTGTTTATTTTCAATAGAAAATTTTCCTGTTCCTTTTCCAACAGAATCTATATCGATATAAATATATTCTTTGTTTGTGTCGTTGCTCGGGTTATAAGTTTTTTCATTGATTTTACAAACCTCGCCCAACCTCACTCTTTCCCAGCCTTGAGTTGGTGGAGTTGGTAGGGTTTTTAGCAAATTTTCAAGCTCTTTTAAGCTTAGTTCTTTTAAAGCCTTGTTTAAATCTTTTTCTTTTAAGTCTTGATTTGAATTTAAAGCCTGTAAATTTTGAGTTAAATTTAAATCTTGACTTAAATTTAAGTCCTTAAAATCGTTGTTTAAACTAGAATCTTGCAAATTTTGCGTTAAATTTAAGGCTTTTAAATCTTGGTTTGAATCTGTCGTTTGTTTTGAATTTGGTGCAGAATCGCTAAATTTAAGCACAGAGTTTTCTAAGCTTACAAGCTCTTTTAAAAGTGCTAAAATAAGACTTAAATCCCCCCCCCCCGTCGCTACAAATTCCGCACTTGACTAAGATAGCTTTTATAAGTTTGTTGTATTCATCTAGGCTCATTTTTATGGTATTAAACTGCTTTTCTACCTCTTCGCATTCTGCTACTATTTGCTTTTGAATTTCAAGCGGCGGCAGGGGGATTTTAACTTCATTTTTTAAAATTGTAGTATTTAAACTTTTGCCAAAAGCATTATTGCCCTTTATATTAGCTAAATCTAATAGCTTACTTTCAAAAAACCAAAACAAAAAATTATCTAAAAGTTTATCCTTATTTTTTGGGATTAATCCAGCTATTGCTTCGTTGGTGTATAAATCTTTCCCTGCAATAGCAGTTTTCCCAATGCTTAATTTAAAACTCAAAAGCGTTGTGCCTTTGGGTATTAATTTGACATTAGATTTTTTGATTGCCTCGTCGGTAATTTTTTCTTTTGTGTCAGTTATAATTTGCCCGTGCATTTCAGCGATTGAAACCCATAAATTATTGCCTTGAAAATATGATAGATTGTTTCTCGAAGGCGTTCCTCCAATTAATATTTCGCACATTTCGCCCAATTTCACCAACTCATACTTAGAATTTAAAAAAGGATTTGTTTGTGTGCTGTTTGGATTTAAACTAATTGCTTTATCAAATTCAAGTTTGTTAAAATCAATCATATCTCTTAAAAACGCAAGGTTTATGCTGAAAGAATTAGGCTCATTTGGATTAAGCTTTTTTAGAATTTGGTTTATGTCGCCTTTATTTTGTATGAAAGATTTTATCGCAAAACTTAGCTTAGTGCTGTCGTTTGTGTCGTTAGGATTATAAAGGGGTGTGTTTATGAAATTTATGGAGTTGATATTTCGTAGGGCTTCTTTGTCTTTTTTCACCTCATCGCTGTCTTCTTTGTTTTCTTTTAAGCTCTCATCCTCGTAGCTCGTGCTTAGGTATTTAATGCCCTCATCGCCTTTTCGTTTGCTCCAATCATAACCTAAGAATTTTACAATATTTTCTTTGTTTGAATTGTTTTTGTTATTTGCCTCGTTTTCTTTCTTTTCTGGCGGGGATTTGATAAGAATACAAGTTTCATCTTGTATGTAGCTAAAATAAAGCATTTTTTCAAATTCAAGCTCTTTTATTGCTTTATAAAATTGCTCTTTGATAAAGTTTTGCTCTAATTCTTTATAGCTTTGGCTTTTTAGAAATTCATCTTTGTTTTGTTTTTGCTGTTTTTTGTCCGCGTTTTCATTAAAAAAGGTAGATTCTTTAAAGAACGCGTCTTGTTTATTTTGGTCGATTTTAAACAATTTCTTTTTAAAAATCTTTGGACTTTGGGCGTTAAAATCATCAAAATAGCTTTTAAAATTTTCTGTGTTTTTAAGATTCTCGCTTAAAATATTCTTTTGCAAAAAAGCTTTGAAATCATCATAATCATACTTCATAAAGTCGCAGTATTCTTGTAAAAATTTTTCTTGTTTAAACTCGCCTTTTAATGCTTCATCGTTGTATTTTTTCTCTTTTAAAAATTTAGCAATGTCGCTTAGCTTGTCCGTCTTTTTCGCAAAAAGCACAATAGTTTGTGTGCCTGTTGAGCCAAAAGTGCGTTTATTTAGCTCAGCAATGGCTAGAATTTGAAAATGTTTTAAAAGAATTTCTCTTGTTTTTTCATAAATACCACCTTTTTGCAAAATAGACACCGGAAGCACAAGGGCGAAAATTGCGCCTGTTTTTAAAAAGTGCTTTGCTCTTTCTATGAAAAAGCATTCTATGGCGTTATTTGTTTCATAACTCTTAGAATCTATGCAAGATTCTAGGCTGAATTTTTTAAGGGAGTTTTCTTCTAAATTGCTTAAGAATCCTTTGACGGAGTAAGGAGGATTTGATATAATTAAATCAAAGCTTTCTTCTGCAAAATCGCTTTCATAAATGCTTTTTATATCATCTAGTGCGTCTTGAAAAATGATTTTCGTGTCGCTTTGAGAATTATTTATAATACAAGCTGTGGTAGCAACTTTTGAGAGGTCTTTATTCTTTTCTATGCCGTAAAGTTTTGCGTTTTTATTGCGTGTTATAAACTCAGTTAGAAAATGTCCTGCACCGCAAGCAAAATCAAGTACTTTGCATTCTTTAGCAAGATTTGGCAAAGAATGAATTATGAAATTTGTAATAGGTGTTGGCGTAAAAAATCTCCCCTCTGTTTGATGCACAGAGCGGTTTAAAAAGCCCTCGAATAAATCTCCTAAAAATTGGTTGTTTTCACTTTGTGAAATGTGAAAATCTTGTATGAGGTTGGCTATTTGAACTAAAATTTTGAAATTTATGTGAAATTCCTCTTCGTTTTCTACTTCAAGGAAATTGAATTTTTTTATATTGAAAAATTTTTGCATTCTAAAGATTTTTTCTATCTCGTCTTTAAGAATGCCTTTGTAACGCTTGGTTTGTGTGAAAATTTCTTCTATTTTGTCTTTTTTGATATTTACTACTTCTTTTTTAAAAAGCTTTTTTATACCTTTTTCATAGAGGTTTAAAAGCCTATCGCAGTAATCAAAAGGACTGTCATAAATCACGCCTTTATAATAAAACTGCAAATCCTGTTCGTTTTCAAGCTCATCGACAATCTTACATAAAAATAAATCAACCAAAATATAAAAGGTGTTTTCGTAGTTTCCTATGGCATTGTTGCGTAAAATAGTTGCAAAATCATTGTAAATACTTGCGATTTGACTATAAGGGACTATGGATAGGTCTTTAATGGTGTATTTTTCTTTGCCTATATTGTAGCTTTGAATATCTTCTTCTAATAAGCCTTTGCTCGTGTAAGCTAAAGAATAACTTTCATTCCATACTTTATAATAGTCTTTGGCATTTGAATTTGTGCTATCATCAAAACCTCGTTTTTTCTTATCTTCTTTAAGATTAGAATTAATTAATGCTAAATGGTCTTTATTGTCTTTTGTTGTGATTATGTGGCTTTTATAAGAGATTTGCCCACTTTGGCTATCAAAATCATAAGATAAAAGACAGAGAAAATCTGTTTTATTCACCGCATAATAGCTAAAAAGTTGCCCGCCATTTTTTAGCATATTATTCCACTCTTTATTAAATTCATTTCCTGCGGTTTTGTTTTCTATCAAAATGAGATTATTAAATTTTTGGTCTAAAACTAAGATATCGCCATAAACTTGGTTATTGTGTCCTACTTTGAAAGTTGGTTCTATGATAATATGCTCTGGCTTATATCCCTTGCTTAAAAGAGCATTTATGGCTAAAAGGCAGACAAAATTTTCATTTGAGCTAAAATTCGTTGTCGTATCGCGGTGTATAATAAAGCCTTTGCTAGGCTTATCAAGGCTTGGATATTGTCCATCTGCAAATCTTTCATCTAGTGGAAAAAATTTGATTTTTTCTTGCTTAAAATCAACTTCGATGGATGCCATAGTCCCGCTTTGCGTAAAGTCTTTTCTATGTACGCCTTTTGTTGTTTGGGAAAATCCTAGAGTTAAAAGTACTTCTTTTAGATTGGTTTTAGTGATCATTACTGTCCTTTTTTGACTATACCAAAAAAATTTATTGATTTTAAAATCAAAATTATAATGATTTTTTTTAAACCCAAAAGCAAATTTACGATGAACTTGCCTAAAATTTGCTTTTTTATTGATGTGATTTTGCTTGAAATTTTACTAGAATTTCTTGCTTTTTTAACTCATTTGCTATTTTTTAACTAGTATTAATTGCAGTTTTAAAGAGATTTAATATAACTTAAAGCAGAATTTATTCCGCTTTAAGTTTTATTTAATGATTTTTGAAACTTAAAATAAATTCTTGTTTAAAAATTTTTACAAACATAAATTTGCTTAGATTACAAACTCATTTTGCTTGACAAGAATTTGTCAAAGTAGCCTCTAACATCCAAAGACTTTTTTCATATTTTGCTATGTTTTCTTGTGCGAAAGCAGCTGTTGTGGTGTCTCCTGCTTTTTCGGCTTCTTCATTAAGTTTTTTAAATTCGCCTAAAAGATACTCATAATCTTTTTTAATGAATTCTATAACCTCAAGAGAAGTAAAACAAGCTTTTCCTTCAGCTTTAGGTGCTTTTGCATTTTCTATCAAATCTTTTGCACAAACTATAGCCTTTGCTTTAAGCTGTAAAAGCCTCTCGGCACAATCATCAAACAAATCACCCATATCATCATAAGCCTTTTCGGTGTATTCGTGTATAGAAAAAAACTGAAGTCCTTTGACATTCCAATGATAATTGTGAAATTTCACCCACAAGCTGTGAGCATCCGCTTGAAGCTGTAAAAGTTGTTTTGTAACTGACATTGTTTCTCCTTTTTGTTAAAAATTTTTTAGAATTATAATATAATTATTCTTAAATAATAATTATTATTACTTAATAATATATTATAATCTTAAAGATTTTAAATTTATTATACCTTTCATAGTTTATTTTTTATAAATTTGCTTGTTCGTCAAGTATTTTTTTCAAAATAAGCTTTCCAATCTCCACTCCGGGCTGATCATAAGTGTTTATCCCAAGCATAATGCCACAAGTTGAAGTCAAAAGCTCGTAATAATACATCAAATATCCCATATGCCAAGCATCTAAGCTTTCAAGCTCGAGTAAATCCACGCTTAAATTCTCCGCAATCACAGCGTGCATAGTTGCTTCGCATTGTGCGTTTAAAAGCTCGTGCAGATTGACTTTATTGCTTGAAGAATCTAAAAATTCAAAGTGAAGGTCTGGAATGGTGGGCGTTTCTTTGAGTTTTTTAACCCTTAAAAAAGAAATGGTTTTGTTTTTAGGTCCGTCCATTATGAGCTGTAAAAAGCTGTGCTGGTCTCTTGCACCGATTAAAGCTATGGGCGTTAAGCCTATTCTTTTATAGCCTTGTTTCTTACCCAAACTTTCAGCAATAAGCTGGATGTACCACTCATTAAAGCCCTTAAAACAATCGCCGTAAGAAAAAAGCACATTGATATTGGCATTTTTATGCGTACAGTAATGATACGCCTTTTGCAAGATAGCATCTTTTTTATGTATGAAAAAGTCCTCAAAACACGCTCTTGCACCCGCTAAAAGTGCCTTAGCGTTATAGCCGCAAAAAACAAGCGGAACTATGCCTACGGCTGAGAGAACGCTAAAACGACCGCCTACATTATCCGGGATAAAAAAGCTTTTAACGCCCAAATTCTCGCCCTCTTTGTGAAGCTTAGAATCTTTATCCGTAACAAACACGAAATAATCTTTTATTTTTGAAAGCTCTATATCAAAATGAGCGATAAGAAGCTTAAAAAGCGAAACCACTTCTATAGTGCTTCCTGTCTTTGAAGTGATGAGAAAAAGGCTATTTTCAAGCTTGATTTTTTTTAAAATTTGCGTGAAACTTTGTGTTGAAGTGTTATCGAGTATGAAAAGCTCTTTATCGTTTTCTTTTTCATCAATAAGTGCGTCTTTTAGTGCTTTTACTCCGCAACTTGAACCGCCAATTCCTACCAAAACGATATTTTTTATATGCTTTTTATCCTTGATAAATTCCAAGCTCTCATCGATAAGCTCTAAACTCGTATTGATAAGATGATAATACCCCACATCTCCACTGCTTAACTCATCATTCATACGCCTTGCGTAAGAAGAGATAAAATGAAGTGCGGTTGTTTTAAAAAATAAAGTATTTTTTAGCATAAACTTTTCTTGTAAAAATAATTCGTCGCTTCCACAAAACCCTCCACACTCCCACAATCAAAGCGTTTGCCTTTGAATTTATAAGCTAAGACCATATTGCTCGTTGCTTGACTTAAAAGTGCGTCGGTAAGCTGAATTTCGCCGTTTTTTCCAGTCTTTGTATTTTCTAAAATTCCAAAAATATCCGGTGTTAAAATATAACGCCCTATAATAGCAAGATTACTCGGTGCTTCGCCCTGATTTGGTTTTTCCACCATAGAATGCACCATAATTAAATCCTCTTCTACAAAATTCCCGCTAATAATGCCGTAATTTGAAACCTGCTCCCTATCAACTTCCATCACAGCAACTATGGTGCAGCGGTATTTTTCATAAATTTTAACCATTTGTGCCATTACATTAGCACCTTCTTCGTTAATGCATAAATCATCGGCTAAAATCACGCCAAAAGCTTCATCAAAAGTAAGAGGCTTTCCCTTTAAAACCGCATCGCCTAAGCCTTTCATCTCGTTTTGCCTTGTGAAAGTAAAGGTGCAGCGGTGAATGAGGCTTCTAATTTCGCTAAGCAAATGCTCTTTTTTCGTGCCTGAAATTTGGTGTTCTAGCTCATAAGAAATGTCAAAATAATCCTCCAAAGCCCTTTTTCCGCGTCCTGTTACAAAGCCCATATTATCCATACCTGCTTCTAAAGCTTCATCGACTCCATAGTGGATTAAAGGCTTAGTAAGAATGGGTAACATTTCTTTTGGAAGAGTTTTGGTTGCCGGTAAAAAGCGCGTTCCATACCCTGCCGCAGGGAAAATACAAGTTTGAAGCATTAAAAATCCTTAAAAAATTTTTTATACTTAATATAACATAAATTTTTAAACGAATTTGTAAAGTTTGGTAAAAGATTTTGCGGAATTTAGAGCTTATCAAAATTTTATTTTTTTGATTATCAAAAATTAAGAATTTATTTTATACAATATAAAGCGTTAAAGAAAATTCAACAAAAGGAGACAAAATGGCGGTAAAGATTACAGATATTTGCATAGCCTGTGGTTCTTGTATCGATGAATGTCCGGTTGGTGCGATAGTTGATGATAGCAACAACCCTGATGGAGCGGATTCGTATTATGTTTATGCGGATAAATGCGTCGAGTGCGTCGGACACAACGACCGACCAGCCTGTGCGAGTGCTTGTCCAACAGATGGCTGTATAGTTTGGAGTGCTGTGGTTTCAGGACAACCAAGCCGTGATAATATAGGCGCGGATATGAGAAGCGGAGATACTCCGGTTTTTGCTTAAGATTTTTCGTCCTAAATTTTGAAATTTGTTTGATTCGAAATTTCGCGTTTTTTGTGCTGGAATTTCGAATTTAAGTTTTCAAGCGAGATTTTTACAAAATGCGGTTTTAGCTTAAAAATATCAAAATTTAGAGCTTTCTTGCTAAAAAATCAATCAAATTTTAACTTTACTTTAAAATAAATTTACATATAATTCAAATTTTAACTTTAAAATTTAGAATTCAAAGAGAGGTCGAAGCTATGGAAAGAACTTTATCGATTATCAAGCCTGATGCTGTAAAAAAGGGCGTTATAGGAAAAATTTTAGATCGTTTTGAAGGCAATGGACTAAGAATCGCAGCTTTGAAAAAAATTCGTCTTAGCAAAGAAGAGGCTGGGAAATTTTACGCCATTCATAAGGAAAGACCTTTTTTTAAGGATTTGGTTGAATTTATGATAAGCGGTCCTGTGGTCGTTTCTGTTTTAGAAGGGGATAATGCTGTGCTTAAAAATAGAGAACTTATGGGAGCAACCAACCCTAAAGAAGCAAAAGCTGGAACTATAAGAGCGGATTTTGCCGAAAGCATAGACGCAAACGCAGTTCACGGAAGCGATAGCCTTGAAAATGCAAAGATAGAAATAGCATTCTTTTTCAAAGATAACGAACTTTGCTAGATGAAAATCGCCTTTTCTAAACTTAACAAGACGCCTTATCCTTTCAAACTTGACCTTGAAAATGTAGTTTTTGAGGGAAGCATTGTAAAAACGGGAGTAAAACTTGCAAGGATTAATGCGAATATGAAAGGCTTTGTTTATAGACCTTGCGATAGGTGCGGTGCGGAAATGGAGCTTGAGATTGATGAGAATTTAGAAGTTTTTGCAAGCGAGGGTTTGTTTAAAGATTCTCACAACGAGCTTAGCAATACCATAGAATTTTTCGATTCTATGGTGGATTTGACTGAGGTTGCACTAAGCGAATTTGAGGCTTATTTGAGCGATTATTTTTATTGTCAAGCTTGTAAAGAAATTTAAATTTAAAAAGGAGAAAAAATGGCAGTACCTAAGAGAAGAGTGAGTAAAACTCGTGCAGCAAAACGCAAAACTCACTATAAAATCACTCTTGTAAAACCTGTGAAAGATAAAGATGGAAGCTATAAAATGCCTCATCGTATCAATCCCGTAACTAAGGAATATTAAGCCGATGATAAGCATCGCCATTGATGCAATGGGAGGAGATTTTGGAGAAAAGCCCATTTTAGAAGGTCTTATAGAGGCTTTGAATCAAAAGCCTTTTAAAGCCATTATCGTGGGAAATTCTAAGCTTTTACGCCCTCAAATTCCAAAACACTTAGAACAATTCATCGAGTATGAAGAAGCGGATGAGGTTTTTCTTATGAGCGAAAACTCAACCGAAGTTTTAAAACGCAAGGAAACGACTATATACAAAGCCGTAGAGCTTGTTAAAAACGGCAGGGCTAAGGCTGTGCTTTCTGCAGGACACAGCGGAGCGACTATGTCTTTAGCGACCTTAAGGCTTGGTAGGCTTAAAAATGTCTTAAGACCAGCCATTGCAACCTTAATGCCTAATATTTCGGGCAAAACCTTGCTTTTAGATGTGGGAGCAAACACGGATTGTAAGAGCGAGAATTTGTTCCAGTTTGCGATTATGGGTGAAATTTACGCAAAAGAAATTATGAAAATTTCAAAGCCACGACTAGCCTTACTTTCTAACGGCGAAGAAGATTGCAAGGGAAACGAGCTTACCAAAGAAACACACCAGCTTCTTAAAAAGCTTCCAAATTTCGTTGGTAACGCTGAGGGCAGGGATATTTTTAACGCAAATATCGACATACTCGTTTGCGACGGCTTTAGCGGAAATATCATTTTAAAGTCCAGCGAGGGGGTTGCAACGGCGATTTTTCACATTTTAAAAGAGGAAATTCAAAAATCTTTCTTTGCAAAACTTGGTGCAATCTTGCTTAAGCCTTGTTTTAGCGCGATCAAAAAGCATATGGATTGGCAAGAATACGGCGGTGCGCCTTTGCTTGGCGTGAAAGGTTGCGTGATTATTTCTCACGGAAAAAGCGACGCTAGAGCCATTAAAAACGCTATTTTTCAAGCCATAAATTTCAGTCAATCTCAAATCAACGAAGCCATAGAAAATGAACTCGAAATTTTCAACTCCTAAAGCCTCGCTAAAAAGCATAGCTTCTTATATCCCTGAAAAAATTCTAAGCAACAAGGACTTTGAAAGCTTTTTAGACACGAGCGATGAGTGGATAGTGCGTCGCACGGGCATTAAAGAAAGAAGAATCGCAAAAGATGAGGAAAACTCAAGCGATCTTGGCACCAAAGCAGCACTTAAAGCTATAAAAAGAGCAAATTTAACCCCGCAAGATATCGATGCTATCGTTGTTGCAACTTTGAGTCCGGATTATTTTACTATGCCCTCCACAGCGTGTAAAATCGCAGCGAATTTAGGCTTAGAAAATATCACCGCCTTTGATATTTCGGCGGCTTGTTCGGGCTTTATTTACCTGCTTGAAGTGGCAAAAGCCCTCGTTGAAAGCGGGGCTAAAAAAAATGTTTTGATTGTAGGTTGTGAAAAGACAAGTTCGCTTATGGATTATACAGATAGAAGCATTTGTATACTTTTTGGAGACGGTGCCGGTGCTGGCGTAGTAAGCCTTGATACGCAAAATTCAATTATCGATGTGCATACGGCAAGCAATGGCAAATTTGGCGAACTTTTGATGACAAAAAGAGCGACAAAATCAAGCCTTAGCGAAGCCCTTGCTATGAAAATGAAAGGCAATGAGGTCTTTAAAATCGCCGTTCATACCCTTTGCAATGATGTGGTAGAGCTTTTAAAAAGAAATAAAATAAGTGCGGAAAAAATCGATCTTTTCATACCTCATCAAGCAAATTTACGCATCATAAAAGCCGTGCAAGAAAGGCTTGGCTTAAGCGATGAAAAATGCGTCATCACCATAGAAAAATTCGGCAACACCTCAGCAGCGTCCATACCTATGGCGATGAACGAGGCTTATGAGCAGGGCAGACTCAAAAAAGGTAGCCTTATTTTGCTTGATGCTTTTGGAGGAGGTTTTACTTGGGGCAGTGCTTTGCTGAAATTTGGAGGCGAGGATTTTTCTTTGTAAAAAAACTTTTTAATAATTCTAAACCTTTAAAAATATTTTTTTATCATCTTAAAATCAATAAGCTTTACTGTCGCTAAATATTTTACTCGCCATGTTTTGTGTTTTTTATAGTATTTAGTACTTTTTAATTAATTTAAAATTAATAATTTATTTAAAAAAATAAAGCTTTTTGTATTTTACTTGTATAACAGTAAAACCTATAAATTTTGGTTGTTTTGAAACAAATTGTAAAAAAATATTTGTTATTTTATATTAACTTAAAAATATTTTAAACTTTTAAACTATATAATATCGCCCGAAATAAAATTTATTAACTAGGAGAAGCAAAATGATTGTTACTAAAAAAGCTTTAGATTTTACTGCACCGGCAGTATTGGGCAATAACGAAATAGTCGGAGATTTTAATCTTTACAAAAACATAGGTCCAAAGGGTGCTGTAGTGTTCTTTTATCCAAAAGACTTCACTTTCGTGTGTCCTTCTGAAATCATAGCTTTTGATAAAAGATATCAAGAATTCAAAGACAGAGGCATTGAAGTTATAGGAATTTCAGGCGATAACGAATTTTCACACTTTGCTTGGAAAAATACTCCGGTTAATCAAGGCGGCATAGGACAAGTGAAATTCCCACTCGTTGCAGACTTGACTAAACAAATCGCAAGAAATTTCGATGTCCTTTACGCTGAAGCTGTTGCACTTCGTGGGTCTTTCCTCTTAGATGCCGATGGAACCGTGCGTCACGCCGTTATCAACGACTTGCCACTTGGTAGAAATATCGATGAAATGATCAGAATGGTTGATACTATGCTTTTCACTAATGAATACGGCGAGGTTTGTCCTGCAGGTTGGCACAAAGGCGATGAGGGTATGAAAGCCAATCCTAAAGGAGTTGCGGACTATCTTGGTAAAAATCAATCAAGATTATAATTTAAAAAAACCTAGCTTTTACAAGCTAGGCTGACTACTTTTTTGAAAGCGTGATCCATCTTTATTAAACCGGCTTAAATCTTTCTTACATAAGTACAAGTAAAAATTTTATTATTTTAAATACCTTTTTATCTAAATTTCACTATACTAGACGCATTTTAAAGGAGAATTTATGAGAAGCGATGCGATAAAAAAAGGACATTTAAAAGCACCAAACCGCTCTTTACTTAGGGCGTGTGGTTTAAAAGATGAGGATTTTAGTAAGCCTTTCATAGGCGTAGCAAATAGTTATATAGACATTATTCCGGGGCATTTTTTCTTAAACGAATACGCTAAGATTATAAAAGATGAAATTCGTAAAAACGGCTGTGTGCCTTTTGAATTTAACACCATAGGCATTGATGATGGTATAGCTATGGGACATAAGGGTATGCTTTATTCTCTGCCAAGTCGTGAAATTATCGCAAATTCCGTAGAAAGCGTGATGAACGCTCACCAGCTTGACGCTCTTATTTGCATACCAAATTGCGATAAAATCACGCCCGGAATGCTTATGGGTGCTTTAAGAGTCAATGTTCCTACGATTTTTGTAAGTGGCGGTCCTATGAGTGCTGGTTTTAGCAAAAAGGGCGAAAAACTCACGCTAAATAGCGTTTTTGAAGCAGTTGGAGCGTATGAGAGCGAAAAGATTGATGAAGAAGAGCTTAAAGACATAGAGTGCAAAGCCTGTCCGGGCGGAGGTTCTTGCTCGGGAATGTTTACTGCAAATTCTATGAATACGCTTTGTGAGGCTATGGGCATAGCTTTAGAGGGAAATGGCACGGTTCTAGCTCAAACCCCACAAAGAGAAGAGCTTTTAAGAAAGGCTGCAAAGAGAATTTGCGAAATAGCCCTTGATGAACGCTTTAGAATTCGCAATATCATCAATCAAAAAGCCATTAGAAACGCTATGGTTGTGGATATGGCAATGGGCGGAAGCTCGAATACTATCTTGCATATGCTTGCTATTTCAAGAGAAGCCGGAGTCCCGCTTAATATTAAAGATATCAACACGCTTAGCAAAAACACCGCTCACATCGCAAAAATCGCTCCGTCCTTACCAAGCGTTACTATGGAGGACATAGGCGAAGCTGGTGGGGTTAGTGCGGTGATTAAAGAAATTTCCTTGCAAGAAAATCATATGCTCGAACTAGACGCACTAACTATCACGGGAGAAAGCCTAAAAGAACGCATAAAAAATGCAAATATCAAAAACGAAAACATCATTCACACGACGCAAAATGCTTACTCAAAGGTTGGCGGACTTGCCATTTTGTTTGGAAATTTAGCCACTCAAGGTTGCGTTATAAAAACGGCTGGAATCATAGGAGAGAGGAAATTTAAAGGAAAAGCCGTGTGTTTTAACTCCCAAGATGAAGCCATAAAAGGCATAGTAAAAGGCAAGGTGAAAAAAGGCGATGTGTGCGTGATTCGCTACGAAGGACCTAAGGGAGGTCCGGGAATGCAAGAAATGCTAAGCCCGACAAGCCTTTTAATGGGTATGGGTTTGGGTGCTGATGTCGCTTTGATAACCGATGGTCGTTTTAGCGGTGCAACAAGAGGTTTGTGTGTAGGACATATTTCGCCTGAAGCTGCAGAAGAAGGACTTATAGCACTTTTAGAGGATGGAGATGAGATAGAAATAGATGTGGATTCTTACACTATAAACGCAAATTTAAGCGAAGCTGAAATTTCAAAAAGAAAGGCAAACTATAAAGCACCTCAAAAAGAGCTTGATTCAAGATGGCTTAAAATGTATCAAAAGCTTGTAAGCAACGCAAGCAAAGGAGCGGTTTTGGATATGGATTAATTAAATTTGTGTTTTTGTGAAGTACAAATTAACCACAGCAGGCGTTATGGTTTGGTAAATTTTTTAATATATTCATAATATCTGAAGTATCTTCTATAGTATACCTTTCTATATATTTAGCGTGTCTTAAGGAAGTTTTTATTAATTCCTTAATACCTGAATTATCTTCATTCCCAATAGGTCTAATTCTTATAACACGACCTTTGATGCCTAATTCTTTTTCAACTATTTGACTAAATCCAATGTCATCTATTGTAAGCCTATCTTGAACGGCATTAAATATTATTACTATAGTGGGAATGTTAAATTTATTCAAAATTTTGCAAAACATTTTATCTATTTGAGATACTTCTCGTTTTTTTTCATCGATAGCAAGTATAGAAAGAGCAATACGATTATCATTCAACTCTTCATTTTGGAGTAAAAAACTTTCAATTTTTTCTATAGAATCTATAAAATTATTAGCACAAAGCATATCTAAAAATAAACATTCAAGCTCCGTATTTTTTTCCAAAACACTTTTAGGATCGTTAAGTACTTGATATTTTAAAACTTCTGCTAGTTCTTTATCTATTCCAAGTTGCAAAATCCTAATTTTAAGTCCATCAATCTTCCCTAAAATCCTTGGAGAAATATACATAAAACAATTCCTTTCTTGCTAATTAATCTCGCAAACAATGCGAGATTATAACACAAAAAAAAAACAAACTTAAATTAATAAAACATCTTAATTAAAAAGAATAAAAGTATAAAAATAAGCAAAAATACAAGCAGAAAGCAAGTTCTGCTTGTATAAATATTTAATGCACAGAGGCTTCGCTAATGCCTATGCCACTTTGAGCTCTAAAATTTTGAGCCTCAAAGCCTTCTTTATCGATTTGGGCTCGTTTTGATTTATCAAGCTTTGAAATAACAAAAATCAAAATGAAAGTCAAAGGTATAGTAAATAGTGCTGGGTGATTATAAGGAAAAATAGCTTCGCTAAATCCAAAACTTTTTATCCAAATACTAGGAGATAAAACCACAAGAGTAACAACGACTATAAGACCTATTAAACCTCCCCAAAACGCACCTTTTGTAGTGAGATTTTTCCAATAAAGACAAAGTAAAAGTATAGGGAAATTTACACTCGCTGCTATGGCAAAAGCAAGTCCAACCATAAAGGCTACATTTTGCTTTTCAAAAACTATACCCACGAGTATAGCTAAAATTCCTATGCAAATCGTAGCTATCTTTGTAACTCTTAATTCTTCTTTTGGATCACAAGTTCCATTCTTGCAAACATTTACAAATAAATCATGGCTAATAGCTCCTGCTCCTGAAATAGTAAGTCCAGCAACAACAGCCAAAATAGTTGCAAAAGCAACGGCTGAAATGAAACCTAAAAACACACTTCCACCTAAATCTTCAGCAAGCAAAACTGCAACCATATTTGTAACGCCGTTAAAACTTCCATCTTCATTAGTATATAGAGGATTTCCTAGTAAAAAAACAATAGCACCAAAACCTATAATAAAGGTTAATATATAAAAATACCCTATAAGTGTAGTTGCGTAAAATGCTGATTTTCTAGCTTCTTTGGCATTTTTAACCGTAAAAAATCGCATTAAAATATGAGGCAAACCAGCCGTTCCAAACATCAGGGCAAGCCCCAAAGATACAGCAGAAATAGTGTCTGGTAAGAATGCTCCTGGTTTCATAATTTTATCCCCGCTTGGGTGATGGGTTATGGCTTGTTGAAAATAAGAAGTCAAATCAAATTTAGTCAGATAAAGTATCATAATAGCCATAAAAGTTGCTCCACTCAAAAGCAAAACAGCCTTGATAATTTGTACCCAAGTGGTTGCGTGCATACCTCCAAAAGTAACATAAATCATAATCAAAATACCGACCAAAATTACAGCAAAAGTATAAGGAAGTCCAAAAAGAACTTGTATAAGTTGTCCAGCTCCTACCATTTGAGCGATGAGATAAAAAACAACTACACTTAAGGCTGAAATCGCCGATAAAATTCTAATAGGCTTCGAATCCAAACGATAAGCGGTAACATCGGCAAAAGTAAATTTTCCAAGATTTCTTAATTTCTCAGAAATTAAAAACAAAACTATAGGCCAACCGACCAAGAATCCAACAGAATAAATGAGTCCATCAAAACCATTTGAAAAAATCAAAGCGACTATACCTAAAAAACTTGCCGCACTCATATAATCACCAGCAATAGCAACGCCATTTTGCCAACCAGTGATATTTCCTCCAGCCGTATAAAAACCGCTTGCAGATCTAGTTTTTTTACTAGAATAATAAGTAATAAATAAAGTAAAGGCAACGAAAGCTAAAAACATAAAAATGGCTGTTAAATTAAGCTCACTTTTTTTTGCATCTGATAAATCCACAGAAGCTGCACTCAAAAAACTTGTCAAAAAAATAACATAAAATAGAACTTTCATAGTTTTTCCTTATTTTTCAATTTTATAAGATATTTTTCCACTTTGCAAATCTTGCATAAGTCCATTTTTTTCTATATCTTTTAGTATTTCTTCTTGATTTTTATCCATATATTGATTAGCAACAAAGGTATAAAAACCCGTAGCGATAATACACACTAAAATAATAAAAATACCATACATAATCCCTAAAGTAACAGAACTATCTCCTACTTTATATCCTAAAACTTCAGGAAAAGCACCGATACCAAACACAAAAACATAATAACATACTAAAATAAGTAAAGATAATAATAAAGAAAATTTGTTTCTAAAAGAAACAAATCTTCTAAATTTTAATAAGCTTTCTTTTTGTTCTTCAGTCATAAACACTCCTTTTAATTTCATATCCTAGTTTATTGTAGTATAATTTAGTAAATATATCCCGTAAAAATTTAAGATAAATTTAAATTTAAAGCCTTTTGTTTAGTAAAGCAACAAATGTTTGCAAAGATTTACGATAAAACAACAATATCTTATATAAATCTTTGCTATTTTTATATTATAAAATAAAAATTTGTGTAAATTTTACTAAATATTTAACACATAAGGTGTGCTTTGATACACATCATAATTTAGCCAGTTTGAGAAAATCGTATTTGCATTAGAACGCCAAGTATATAAAATTTCGCCCCTTTCGTTGAAATAATTTTTCGGTGCTTCAACCTTTGCGCCGTCCCTTTCAAATTCAAGCTTTAAGGTTTCTTTAAAGTATTCTAAATGCCCAAGATTAAAAATATCCTTTTTATCCCTTAGCAAAGAACTTCCAGCTTCCTTACTTTCAAGCAGAATTTTTAGGTCCTTGTGCCTTGAAATTTGCGTCTCGTTTATATGGCTATTTCGCGAATGAGGCATCAAAACCTCCTCGTTAAGATTGGTTAAAATGAGGTCTTGATTTGTGATTTTATGAGGAAAAACTCCAAAGCATTTTTTGCTTAAATTATGCTTTTCTATGCCGTAAAAATGATAAAGCGCGCTCATAGCACCCCAGCAAATATACATAGTGCTAGTAACATTTTCACGCAAGAAATTAAAAATTTGCTTAAGCTCCTCCCAATACTTCACCTCCTCAAAACCCATATGCTCAACAGGCGCGCCGGTAACGATAGCACCGTCAAATTTTTTATGCTTAAAATCATCAAGCCCTTGATAGAATTTTTCCAAATGCGTCAGGGGCGTGTTTTTACCTATATAGCTTTTAGTCGCGACAAAGCTTATATGAATTTGCAAAGGCGAATTTGCTAAGAGAGAAAGAAGCTGATTCTCGGTTTCAATCTTAGTTGGCATAAGATTTAAAATAAGAATTTCAAGCGTTCTAATGTCCTGCGAATTCGCCCTTTTCTCGTCCATAACAAAGACATTATTTTTTAGTATGTCAAAGGCTGGAATTTCTTTTGGTATGACTAAGGGCATTTTTAGCTTTCTATGGCTTGTTTAAGGTCGTTTATCAAGTCCTTAGCGTCCTCAAGTCCTATGCTAAGCCTCACGGTTGTTAAATTTATGCCTGAATTTTTAAGCTCATTTTCGTTAAGCTGTGAATGCGTAGTGCTTGCCGGATGAATGATAAGAGACTTAGAATCGCCCAAATTTGCGACGATTTCAAAGATCTTTGTTTTATCGCAAATCGCCCTTGCGTGAGCCTCGCTTTTTGCTTCAAAGCTTATAAGTCCGCTAGCATCTGTGCTGGTAAAGTATTTTTCAAGCAAAGGATAATATTTATTGCTCTTAAGTCCGGGATAATTTACTTCTTTAATGTCCGGATGAGCCTCTAAGAATTTAGCAACCTCAAGCGCGTTTTGACTATGTTTTTTAATGCGAATTCCTAAGGTCTCAAGCCCTTGCAAATGTATCCACGCACTTTGCGGGCTTAGGGTCGCACCTATATTTCTTAGCCATTCTGTGATGATTCTTATGCAAAAAATCGGCAGTGGCAAACTCGCATAAACAAGCCCGTGATAGCTAGGATCAGGCGTGTTAAAGGCTGGGTAGCGGGGATTATTTTTTATAAGCTCATTAAGTCCCTTTCTTTCTATAATCGCACCGCCTAGGGCACTTCCGGCACCATTTACATATTTGCTTAAAGAATGCACGACTATATCAACGCCAAATTCAAAAGCCTTATGTAAAAACGCAGTTGGAACCGTGTTGTCGCAAATGCTTATTATGCCGTGTTTTTTAGCGATTTGCGTGATTTTTTCTGTATCTGCTATAGAAATTTGAGGATTTGAAAGACTTTCGAAAAAAATCGCCTTCGTGTTCTCATCTATGAGCCTTTCCAGCGTGCTTAAATCGTCAATATCAAATTCCTTACTAGAAATTCCAAACCGCTTTAAAGTGTGCTGTATGAGCGTATTTGTGCCTCCGTAAATTTTGTTTGCAAAAAGCACATTATCGCCGCTTTGAGCGCAATTTACTAAGGCATAAAACGAGGCTGCCGAACCGCTTGACGCACAGACTGCAAAAGCGCCGCCTTCAACCGCGGCAAGTCTATTTTGCAAGACATCAACCGTCGGGCTTGTAAGCCTTGCATAAATGTTTCCAAGCTCTTTTAAAGCGAAGCGGTCCCCAGCTTGTTTTAAGCTTTCAAAACTAAAAGCCGTGCTGTGATAAATAGGAACGCTAACCGTTCTTTGCGTGTCAAATTCATACCCTGCGTGCAAGGCAAGAGTGTTTTGTTTGTAGTTTTCTAACATAATTTTTCCTTTTTAAATGTAAATTTGAAAAGCCTTAAAAGACTAAAAAATAAAATGAAAATGAGTTAAGAAGTTAAGCACGCAAAGCGTGCATCATAGCAGAAACAGAAAAAAAGCAAGTGAAATTTAAAGCGTTAAAAAATTTTTTAGCGTTAAAAAACATTTTTGCTCCTTTTCTAAAAGTGTAAAGGCGATTATACTTTAAGAAATATAAAAGTTTTCTTAAATTTAAAACTTGGTCGCTAAAAAGATCTAGCAAGATCAAAGCCCTAAGGCTTGGCTTAGAATTTGCGCTTTTTTAGTTTCTAAGGTTTGCAGTTTTGAATTTAGAACTTTTATTTTGCTTTCTATGAATTCTATGCATTGGACTATTTTTTCTTGCTCTTTTAGTGGGGGTAG